>CAZKZQ010000504.1:0-1502 GCA_964557235.1 uncultured Nocardioidaceae bacterium | reverse complement strand
TCTTCAACCAGGTCAGCGAGCTCACCAACCGGGTGAAGATGCAGGCCCGCCAGGGGTGAGCCCCACCCGACGCACCCGCACCACGACCACCGCCACGGCCGCCCGACGCACCCGCGTCGCGGCGGCCGCTGTCGTGTGGAGAAGTTGTGATTCGGTCCCGCCGTTCCTCCCCACCCCCTGTGGACACCTCGGGACGAACCACACGGAGCCCGGTCCCGTCCACACCCGGCGCCATGGGCGGCCGAGGTCGTACACACCCGTCGTCAACAGGGTCGTGGCCCGCTGACCAGCGCAAACCCCGGTCATCCACAGTTTCCACGGACCCTACGACGACTGTGAACCTCAAGACTGGCCAGATCTCCCACCAACACCGAACGGCCCCTCCTCTGGGGAGAACCCTGCCGGTCGGCTCGGTGCGCGTGGCAGGATGCACTTCCCACGCGCATGCGCGTCGCCCGACCGCGCCTGCCGGTCGAACCGTCGCTCACCCACCTCTCCCGAGGAGACCCTTGTGAAGTTCCGCGTCGAACGAGACGTCTTCGCCGACGCCGTCGCCTGGGCTGCCCGCAGCCTGCCGGTCCGCCCCAGCTCCCCGGTCCTCGCCGGCCTGCTGATCGAGGCCAGCGACGCGGGCCTGGTGCTGTCGACCTTCGACTACGAGACCTCCGCCCGCGCGACGCTCACCGCGGAGGTCAACGACGAGGGCCGCGCCCTGGTGAGCGGCCGCCTCCTCGCCGACATCTGCCGCAGCCTCCCCGCCAAGCCGGTCGAGCTCACGCTCGAGGGTCCGCGGGTCTCGCTCACCTGCGGCTCCGCGCGCTTCAGCCTGCAGACGATGCCGGTGTCGGACTACCCGACGCTGCCCGAGATGCCCTCTGCCACGGGCACCGTCTCCAGCGCCGACTTCGCGCACGCCGTGTCCCAGGCCGTCACCGCGGCCGGCCGCGACGACATGCTGCCGGTCCTGACCGGTGTCCGGATCGAGATCGACGGCTCCACGATGGCGCTCCTGGCCACCGACCGCTTCCGGCTCTCGCACCGCGAGCTGACCTGGAACCCGCAGTCGCCCGACGAGTCCGTCGCCGCGCTCGTGCCCGCCAAGGTGCTCGGCGACACCGCCAAGTCCCTCACCTCGGGCGCCGAGGTCACCATCGCGCTCAGCGCCAGCGGTGCCGGCGAGGGCCTGATCGGCTTCGAGGGCACCGGGCTCGGTGGCGTACGCCGCACCACGACCCGCCTCCTCGACGGCGAGTTCCCCAAGGTCCGCTCGCTGTTCCCCGCCGAGCACCTCACCGTCGCCAAGGTCAACAAGGCCGAGCTGATCGAGACCGTCAAGCGCGTCGCGCTCGTCGCCGAGCGCAACACCGCCGTCCAGCTCAAGTTCGCCGACCACCAGATCGTCCTCGACGCCGGGTCCGGCGACGAGGCGATGGCGACCGAGGCGGTCGACGCCGACATCACCGGCGACGACCTCACCACCGGCTTCAACCCGCAGTTCCTGC
>CAZKZQ010000503.1:0-1515 GCA_964557235.1 uncultured Nocardioidaceae bacterium | reverse complement strand
TGGGACGGGACGCCCGGGGACCTCTCCGGCGCAGCCGCCCAGGCCGGTCCGCCGGCTCCCCCGGCTCCGTCCCCAGGGCCGACCCCGCCCGGCGTCCCCGGGGCGACCGAGCCGTCGCAGTTCAGCTACCCCGGTCGTGAGGATCGGCCCGCCTCTCCCCCGCAGCCCCCGCCCGCCCCCACGCCGTACGCCGACACGCCGCAGGCGCCCCAGCCCGGGCCGCCGCTGCAGCAGGGACCCGGGTTCCCGGGCGTCCCCGACGACCGTGTCGCGCGTGCCTGGGCCGAGCCGGCACCGGCCTCGGCCGGACGCAAGGCGCTCATGGCCGCGCTGCTCGTGGTCGGCGTGGTCCTCATCATCGGCCTGGCCCTGCTCGTCTCGGGGCTTTGAGGGCCGCTCAGGACGAGGCGTCGATCCGTTCCAGCGCCGCGAGCACCGACCGGTAGGTGCTCTCGACGTCGCCGTCGGCGTCGACGACGACCGCCCCGGAGTCACGCGCCGCGCCCAGCAGCCGCTCGTCGAGCTCGTCGATGACGGACCGGCCCCCGGCGTCGTCCACGACCCCGCGGATCACCGCCTGGAGCGGGTCCTGGGTGCGGTCGTAGAACCGCGCAGCGGCCTCACCCGGTGCGGAGCGCAGCAGGACGTGGACGTAGCGGTGGCCCGCGTCGACCGCGGCCGCGCGGAACCTCGCGCGCTCGGCCTCGTCGGCGAGCATCTGGGGCAGCACGACGTCGCGCCCGCCGTCGAGGTGCGCACGGACGATCGCCAGCGCCAACGGGCGTACGACGGCCCCGACCGCGTCGAAGTCGTCCGCCCAGCCGCCGACCAGGCTGCGCAGCCGGTCGACGTCGCAGTTCAGCACGCCCGGGTGGTCACGCAGGTAGCGCTGGGCGATCGTGCTCTTGCCGACCCCGGGAGCACCGTTGAGATGGACGAGCGTGGCCACCGCGGCGGGCGGGCTCAGACGACGCTGAGCGGGAGCAGGCGCTGGCCGGTCGGCCCGACCTGGATCTCCGTGCCCATCTCGGGGCACACGCCGCAGTCGTAGCACGGGGTCCAGCGGCAGTCCTCGACGTCACCGCGGTCGTCGAGGGCCTCCTGCCAGTCCTCCCAGAGCCAGACCTTGTCGAGGCCCGAGTCGAGGTGGTCCCAGGGCAGGACCTCGTCGAGGTCGCGCTCGCGGATGGTGTACCAGTCGACGTCGACGCCGGTGCCCTCGAGCCCGCGCTCGGCCGCGGCCATCCAGCGGTCGTAGGAGAAGTGCTCGCTCCAGCCGTCGAAGCGGGCTCCGTCGCGCCACACCTCCTCGATCACGCGCCCGACGCGGCGGTCACCGCGGGACAGCAGTCCCTCGACGATGCCCGGGCGGCCGTCGTGGTAGCGGAAGCCGATGGCCCGGCCGTAGCGCTTGTCCTTGCGGACCTCGTCGCGCAGCTTGGCCAGGCGGTCGTCGGTGGTCTCCCAGTCGAGCTGGGCGGCCCACTGGAACGGCGTGTGCGGCTTGGGCACGAA
>CAZKZQ010000502.1:0-1530 GCA_964557235.1 uncultured Nocardioidaceae bacterium | reverse complement strand
TCTCGGGCGAGAGCTTGGAGCCGAGCACCGACTCGCGGGTCAGGTTGAAGTCGCGGGAGTGCTTGAGCACGGCGCCGGCGACGACCTCGTCGACCCGCTTGCCCTCGAGCCCGTAGCGCGTGGCCAGGCCGTCGATGGCTGCGGTGAGCATCTCCTGGTTGGACGCGTCGGAGTAGACGGTGTTGGAGCGGGCGAACGGGATGCGGTTGCCACCGATGATGGCGACGCGACGGGTCTTGGCCTGCATGGCTCTCCTCTTGGTCGAGCGAGGTTCGGGCGACGGGGACAATCCTGTCCCCCGGAGGCCCCTCACGAAACCGATTGTCGGCAGGATCACCATTGGTGGACTCCGAGTTACACCACTCGTTACCGTTCCGGGGACGCCCCTGTGCACGGGGCGCGACACCGGATGCCTTGATGGAGGAACCCGCGCGATGAGCGACCGCTACCAGTCCCTGATCCACACCCCCGTCGGCCAGCTCCTGGCCAAGAACCTCGGCCTGCCGAACCCGGTCGAGCTCGAGCGCTACGAGGAGGGTCAGCCGCTGGTGCAGGGCACCGTCGTGGTCGGCGGCGCCGGCCGGCTCGGCAAGTCCCTGACCCTGGCGCTCGACGACCTGGGCGTCTCCTTCGTCGACGCCGTCACCGAGGGCGAGAAGTACAAGGGCCTCGTCTTCGACGCCACCGGCCTCACCTCCTCGGAGCAGCTCGTCGAGCTCCAGCACTTCTTCACCCCCAAGCTGCGCAGCCTCGAGACCTGCGCCCGCCTCGTGGTCATCGGCACTCCCCCGGAGAAGATCAAGTCGCCCGAGGAGCACGTCGCCCAGCGCGCGCTGGAGGGCTTCACCCGCTCGCTCGGCAAGGAGGTCGGCAACGGCGCGACCGTGCAGCTGGTCTACGTCGCCCCCAAGGCCGACAACGGCCTCGCCTCCACCCTCGCCTTCCTGCTGTCGCCGAAGTCGGCGTACGTCTCGGGCCAGGTGATCCGCATCGGTGCCGTCGGCGACGCCCGCGCGACCGACAAGATCGAGCCCGTCGACTGGGCCAAGCCCCTGCTGGGCAAGACCGCCGTCGTGACCGGCGCGAGCCGCGGCATCGGCGAGCAGATCGCCCGCGTGCTGCACCGCGACGGTGCGACCGTCCTCGGCATCGACGTGCCGCAGGCCGCGGAGGACCTCACCCGCGTGATGAAGGACATCGGCGGCGACCTCCTCACCCTCGACATCACCGCCAAGGACGCCCCGGCGCGCATCGCGCACCACGTCGCGACCAAGCACGGGGGCGCCGACATCGTCGTCCACAACGCCGGCATCACCCGCGACAAGAAGCTGGCCAACATGAAGGACGACGTGTTCGCCTCGGCGATCGCGGTCAACCTCACCGCCCCCGAGCGGATCACCAAGGTGATGCTCGAGGAGGGCGCGATCAACCCCAACGGCCGCATCATCGGCGTCGCCTCCATCGCCGGCATCGCGGGCAACGTCGGCCAGACCAACTACGCCGCCTCCAAGGCCGGCGTGATCGGCTTCG
>CAZKZQ010000501.1:0-1546 GCA_964557235.1 uncultured Nocardioidaceae bacterium | reverse complement strand
CGCGACGACATCATCCGCATGATGGTGGGCCGAGAGATCACCAACATGTTCCCCAAGGTCGATTGCCCCATCGGCGACACGATCCTCGAGGTTCGCAACCTGACCCTGCCCGGCGTCTTCCACGACGTGTCATTCACCCTGCGCCGGGGCGAGATCCTGGGCCTGGCGGGACTGGTCGGATCCAAGCGATCCAACGTGGCCGAGGCGCTGTTCGGCGTCCACCCGGCCGAGTCCGGTGAAATCCTGATCGACGGCAAGTCCGTGACCATCGCCACGCCCGCGCAGGCCATGGCCCATGGCATGGCCTTCCTGACCGAGGATCGCAAGGAAACCGGCTGCTTCCTGACGCTGGACTGCCTGGAAAACATCCAGTCCGCGCTGATCACCCGCAGCCATGTCAAGAACGGCTTCGTCCAGCAGCGCGAAGTGAACCGCCTGGCCGAGGACATGGCCCGTACCCTGCGCGTCAAGACCCCGAACCTTCAGGAAACGGTGGAAAACCTGTCGGGCGGCAACCAGCAGAAGCTGCTGATCGCCCGCTGGCTTCTGACGAAACCCCGGATCCTGATCCTGGACGAACCGACCCGCGGCATCGACGTGGGCGCGAAATCCGAAATCCACCGCCTGATCACCGAACTGGCCGCGCAGGGCGTGGCGGTGCTGATGATCTCCTCGGAACTGCCCGAGGTTCTGGGCATGTCCGACCGCATCATGGTCATGCACGAGGGCCATGTGTCCGGCTTCCTGGACCGCGCGGACGCGGATCAGGTCAAGATCATGTCGCTTGCGGCGAAGTAAGGGAACCATTCGCATGAGCAGCCAAGACATCACCACCCGCGCCGCGCCCCGCACGCAGCGCCGCCTGCCGACCGAGGTCAACATCCTGCTGGTCCTGATCGGCATCGCCCTGGTCTTCGAGATCCTGGGCTGGATCTTCCAGGGCCAGTCCTTCCTGTTTTCCTGGAACCGGCTGAAGATCATGATCCTGCAGGTCTCGGTCATCGGGATCATCGCCGTGGGGGTGACGCAGGTCATCATCTCGGGCGGGATCGACCTGTCGTCGGGTTCCGTGGTGGGGGCGGTGGCGATGGTCGCCATGTCATTCGCCCAGGTGTCCACCTATGCCCGCGCGGTCTATCCCGCGCTGACCGACCTGCCGATGATCGTGCCGCTGCTGATCGGGCTTGGTTGCGGGGCCATCGTCGGCCTCATCAACGGCTGGCTGATCGCCTATACCAAGATCCCGCCCTTCATCGCCACGCTGGGCACCATGGTCACGGTGCGCGGCTTCGCCAAGTGGTACACCAAGGGCCAGCCGGTCAGCTTCCCGACCGAGGGCTTTGCCTGGATCGGGTCGGGCATGATGCCGGTGGTGATCTTCATCATCGTCGCGGCGATCTTCCATATCGCGATGAAATACACCCGCTACGGCAAGTTCACCTATGCCATCGGCGCCAATGCCCAGGCCGCCCGCGTGTCCGGCATCGACGTGGAACGCCACTTGGTCAAGGTCTATGTCATCGCCGCAATGCTGGCGGCGCTGGCC
>CAZKZQ010000500.1:0-1551 GCA_964557235.1 uncultured Nocardioidaceae bacterium | reverse complement strand
CGGGCGTCTCCTTGGTCGCCGGCACGGCGGTGCCGATGCCGGCGTTGTTGACCAGGACGTCGACGCGGCCGAGCTGGTCCATCGCGGCGGCGACCATCGCGGTGCAGTCCTCGGGCCGGGTGACGTCGGTCTGCACGACCACGGCGCGGCGGCCGAACGCCTCGACCTTGGCCCTGGTCTCCTCGAGCTTGTCCACGCGGCGGGCTCCGAGGACGACGTCGGCCCCCGCCTCGGCGAGCGCCACGGCGAAGTGGACGCCGAGCCCCGAGGAGGCTCCGGTCACCAGGGCGACGCGGCCGTCGAGGCGGAACAGGTCGGCGAGGTCGGTCGGTGTGGTCATGACTGCTCCTGCGAGGTGTCGAGGTGGGCGCGGCGGGCCTCCCACGCGGAGGTGACCATCTCGTCGATCGTGTGGCGCATCTGCCAGTCGATGTCGCGGGCGGCCAGCTCGCCCGAGGCGACGATGCGGTCGGGGTCGCCGGGGCGGCGCGCGTGGATCTCGGGCGTGAAGTCGACTCCGGTGCCGCGGGCCATGGCCTCCATGATCTGGCGCACCGACAGGCCCTCGCCGCTGCCCAGGTTGTAGACCCGCTCCAGCGTCGTGCCGGCGGCCAGCGCGCGAGCGGCGGCGACGTGGGACACCGCGAGGTCGGCGACGTGGATGTAGTCGCGCACGCAGGTGCCGTCGGGGGTGGCGTAGTCGTCGCCGTTGATCCGCGGCGTGCGGCCCTCGAGCAGCGCCTCGATCACCAGCGGGAAGAGGTTGTGGGGGCTGGAGTCGTAGACCTCGGTGGTGCCCGACCCGACCACGTTGAAGTAGCGCAGGCTCGTGTGCTGCAGACCGGTCGCGGTCGCCTGGTCGCGCAGCAGCCACTCGCCGATCAGCTTGGACTCGCCGTACGGCGACTCGGGCGTGGTGGGGGAGTCCTCGGTGACCAGGTCGGTCGACGGGGTGCCGAACGTCGCCGCGCTGGAGGAGAAGACCATCTTGTCGACCCCGGCGTCCTGCATCGCCCGGAGCACCGAGACGGTGCCGGTGACGTTCTGGTCGTAGGTGTGCAGCGGGCGCTGGACCGAGACGCCGGCGTACTTGAAGCCGGCGAGGTGGACCACGCCGACCACCCCGTGCTCCTCCAGCGTGCGGCGGAAGAGCGCGGTGTCGAGGATCGTGCCCTCGACGAAGGGCACGTCGGCGGGCACGAACCCGCGGTGCCCGCTGGACAGGTCGTCGAGCGCGACGACACCCATGCCCTCGTCCTGGAACGCGCGCACCACGTGGGCGCCGATGTAGCCCGCTCCGCCGGTCACCAACCAGGTCACGTCCGCCTCCTCACCGGCGCGGGGAGGCCACCGCGCCGACCCCCGAGTCAACCAGAGCGCGAGCGGGGGAGCCGAGGTGACACCCCTGGTACCCTGGCTCGCATGTGGACCGGCCCCATGAGAGACACCAGCCTTCTTGGTCAGCCGCTCTGACACCGGGACCTCCCGACCAGAGCGGCCACCCTCCTGCGCGGAGGGTTTTTTTGTGCCCGAGGACAGGTCAGCCGACGA
>CAZKZQ010000499.1:0-1558 GCA_964557235.1 uncultured Nocardioidaceae bacterium | reverse complement strand
CCACCTGAGGCGGCTGGGGACGGGCTCAGGCTGCCCAGTCGAGGGCGAGCTTCATCAGGGAGATCTCCGCGCGCGTTGGCGTGTGGTCGCCGCTGGTGGCGGTGACCTTGCGTGTTCCGGTCTGGTCGACCAGGTAGTGGGCCCCGTGGGGATCGCGCCAGATGACGATCCCGGGGAACGGTTGTCGGACCTCCCAGCCTGCATGGGTCTTGATCCGGTGGTGGGTCCTCGTCAACGGCCCCAGGTTGTCACGTGAGGTCGGCCCGCCCTCGCTGTAGGCGATCTGGTGGTCGAGGTCGACGTTCTTCGTCGTGTTCGCGGCGAACGGGAAGGTGTCGCCGGGGTGGATCAGGTGCACCGCCTCACGCATCTTCGCCGGGATCTCGTAGGCGTCCACGGCGGCGCCCTGGTTGAGGTCGATGACGGGCTGGACCTTCACCTGTCCGGCGATGTGGGAGACCAGGTGGCGCACGTATTCGGTGGTGACGGGGCCGTGGCCCTCCATCCGCGCGATACCGGAGTCGGGGGTGCAGTGCAGCACGATCTGCACCTTCGGCTTCACCGGCCCGACCGTCGGGTCCACGTGCGCGTCCGGGTTGGTCAGGAGCGCGAACGCGGCGAGACGACGCTCGTTCTTGCTGGCGTCGGGCAACTGCTCCTTCAACTCGTGGACGGTGGCGTCGATGCCGGCTTCGGCGGCGATGATCGTCGCGGCGTGGTCGCGGATGGTGAGGGTCGCGATGCCGTGCTTGTCGACCCGGGAGCGGCGGACGAACCGATCCCTGGCAGCAGCTTCCTCTCTCGCCCGGGCGAGCTCAGGCGACGCGGCAGCGACCTTGCCCTCCACGACCGCCTCGAACCGTGCCCAGGCCAGCCTGCCGTCGGCGATCTCGACGACCTCACTGTCGACCCACCCGGCCTCCTCGGCCGACAGCTCCCGACACGCTTCCGCGACATGGCGCGCGTGGGTCGAGCGCACGGTCCCGGCCTGGACGCCGGCCCACAGCTTCGGGAGCCGGTGGTGCAGGTCGACCGCGTCCGCGATGAGCCGCTTGGCGCCGTACGGGCTGGTCTGGATCCGCGCGCCGAACGCTGCGGCGGCGTGCTCGGTGATCCGCGGCGTACCCGCTGCACCCGCGGGCTTGGCCCGCTCCCTGCCCCGGCGGTCGGACATGGGAAGCGAGTCAGGTGAGTGGAGGACCGCCCACTGGTAGGCGGCTTCGAGGATGTCGCGCTCGGCGTCGAGTCGGGCTGCGTGGCGGCCTTCGACGAAGGACAGCACGTCGCCGGCGGACATGTCCGCGAGCTGGTGGTGTCGGTCCCGAGTGGCCATACGAGTATTGGATCATGGGGTGCCGACACAACCAGGTGGCGCGGAACCTGCCTGTGCACAACCACGCTCCCACCGGGCCTTGTGGACAGCAGGTGGCGCAAGGAGCGACTCGACGAGCTGCCGAACCGCACCCGACAGCCGGGACCCAGCCACCGCTCGCCGGTCTCGTTGCCGCGCATGAAGACCCGACCACCGACACACCGCAAGGCACAGCAGGTGCACCAG
>CAZKZQ010000498.1:0-1599 GCA_964557235.1 uncultured Nocardioidaceae bacterium | reverse complement strand
CCAGGTTAGGATGCGCGCGCAGCGGCTGGGTCTGGCGGATGCGCCGGTCCGGCTGGGCGCGGAAACGAACCTGCGCGACATCCTGACCACGCTGGACACCGAACGTCCCGATCTGGCGATCATCGATTCCATCCAGACCCTGTGGTCCGATCAGGTCGAGGCCGCACCGGGCAGCGTGGCCCAGGTCCGCGCGGCGGCGCACGAGCTGGTGACCTTCGCCAAGCGCAAGGGCGTGGCGATCTTTCTGGTGGGCCACGTCACCAAAGACGGCCAGATCGCCGGTCCCCGCGTGGTGGAACACATGGTCGATACGGTCCTGTATTTCGAAGGCGAACGCGGCCACCAGTTCCGCATCCTGCGATCCGTCAAGACCCGCTTCGGCCCCGCCGACGAGATCGGCGTGTTCGAGATGACCGGCAGCGGCCTGGCCGAGGTCGCCAACCCGTCCGCCCTGTTCCTGTCCGAACGCGGCCAGCCGGTGCCGGGCAGCGCGGTCTTTGCCGGGATCGAGGGCACCCGGCCCGTGCTGACCGAAGTTCAGGCCCTGGTCGCTCCGTCCACGCTGGCATCCCCCCGCCGCACGGTGGTGGGCCTGGACAGCGGCCGCGTCAGCACCATCCTGGCCGTGCTGGAGGCACGCTGCGGCATTCCCTTCGCGGGACTGGACGTATTCCTGAACGTCGCGGGCGGGATGCGGGTCAGCGAACCGGCCGCCGATCTGGCCATCGCGGGGGCGCTGCTGTCCGCGCGCGAAGACAGCGCCTTGCCCCCGGAAGCCGTGCTGTTCGGCGAAATCAGCCTGTCCGGCGCGCTACGTCCCGTCGCGCAGGCCGAAAACAGGTTGAAAGAAGCGCAGAAACTTGGTTTTTCACAGGCGATTTTGCCCGACAGCCAAAAGGTCGAGGGCGCGGGCGGCATGGGCGTAAGCCGCATCGCCGACCTGACGGGATTTGTGGGCGAGGTCTTCGGCGCCGGCTGAAGTGCTTGATTTGATAACATAACCGGCGCAGGGGCAGGTACCATGGACGGATTCACGATCATCGACGCGGTGGTGGCTGCGGTCATCATCCTTTCGGCCATCCTGGCCTGGTCGCGCGGCTTCGTGCGCGAATCGCTGGCGATCCTGGGCTGGATCGGCGCGGCCATCCTGGCCTTCATCTTCGCCGCCGCCATGCGACCCTTGATCGCACAACTGCCGGTCCTGGACCGTTTCCTGGGCGACAGTTGCGAACTGGCCACCATTGCGGGATTTGCGGTCGTCTTTGCCCTGGGGCTTGTGGTCTTTTCCATCATCACGCCGCTGTTTTCGTCGGTCGTGCAGCGGTCCGCGCTTGGCGGGGTCGATCAGGGCATGGGATTCCTGTTCGGCGTGGCGCGCGGCATCCTTTTGGTCGCGATCGCCTTTATCGTCTACGACCGCGTGATGACCAGCCAGCAGGTCGCGGTTGTGGAAAACAGCCGGTCCGCGCAGGTGTTCGAACGGATGCGCGGGCAGTTGGACAGCCAGGTTCCCGATGACGCGCCGGGCTGGATCGTCAGCCGGTACGAGCAGATGGTGGCGGGCTGCACGGCCACGGCCACGCCCTCGGCCCAGGAAAC
>CAZKZQ010000497.1:0-1604 GCA_964557235.1 uncultured Nocardioidaceae bacterium | reverse complement strand
AGCCGGTGGGCGACGAGGATGCCCGTCCGGTCCGCGAGCAGGCGGTCGGCCGCTGCCACCACCCGGCGCTCGGTGAGCGGGTCCATGCGCGCGGTGGCCTCGTCGAGCACGACGACCCGGACGTCACGGACCAGCAGCCGGGCGAAGGCGACGAGCTGCTCCTCGCCGGCCGACAGCGAGGTGCCGCCGGGACCGAGCAGGGTGTCGAGGCCGTGGGGGAGACCGGCGACCCAGTCGTCCAGTCCGAGCTCGACCACCGCTGCCTCGACTGTGCTGCGAGGCACCTCGGCGAAGAGCGCGATGTTCTCCGCCAGGGTGCCGGCGAGGATCTCCGTGCGCTGCGTGACCACCCCGACCGCACGCCGGAGGCCCTGGAGGTCCAGGTCCCGCACGTCGGCGCCGCCGAGGAAGACGGTCCCGCGGGGCGGCTCCATCGCGCGAGAGACGAGCGCGGCCAGCGTCGACTTGCCGGAGCCCGTGCGTCCCACGAGCGCGACCGTCTGGCCCGCCGGGACGTGCAGGTCGATGCCCTGCAACGCGAACGTGCCCTCGGCGTACGCGAACTGCAGGTCGCGCAGCTCGAGCGAGAGAGGCCCCTCGGGGAGCGGGCGCCCACCCTCGGGCTCGGGTGGGACGGCGAGCATCTGCCGCAGTCGGATGATGGCGCCGAGGCCGGCCTGCAGGTCCGGCAGGTGGTTGGCCACCATCGCGATCTGGCCGACGAACGTCGAGGTGACCAGGAACAGGGTCACCAGCTGGGCGACCGACAGGTTGCCGCCGGACGCGAGTGCTACGCCGGCGACCGCGATGCCCGCGAGCAGCCCGTGGAGCAGCAGGCCGGCGCGGCGGATCAGGCGGCTCTCGATGTCGACGACGGCCTTGAACTTGGCGTGCACGTCGGCAGAGAGCCGCGCGACCCGGCGTACGACGTGGGGCTGGCCGAGGCTGGTGCGCAGGTCGTCGCGACCGGCGATCCCCTCCTCGAGCACGGCGGCGTGGTCGGTCCACGCCATCTCCTCGATGATCTTGCGGCGTGCGATCTCGCCGAGCAGCGAGCGGATGGCGAGCCAGGTGACTCCGGCGAGCACGGGGAAGAGCACGAACGACGGCCACCAGGTCACGCCGGCGACGATCCACATCGGCACGGTGGCGAAGAGCGTGCGGGCCAGCTGCCAGATCTGCCAGCGCAGGAGGTTGCCGACCTCGTGGGAGTCGTCGTCGACCCGGTCGAGGATCTCGCCCACGGCCTGCTCGCTGAGCGCGGACAGCGGCTGGTTGAGCGCCGCCCGGAGCAGGTCCTTGCGCAGCCCACCCTCAGCGCGGTCGGAGCAGCCGACCCACGCGATCTTGCCGGCGGTGTCCACCACGGCCGCACCGATCACGCAGAACGCGAGCAGCCAGACGAGGTCGCTGGTCGGGTCCTCGGCGAGCTTGCCCGCCACGACCGTGCCGAAGGTCATCCCGATCGCGGCCAGCGCGGATGCAGCCAGCGCGGCGATCGCCACGGGGCTCTTCATCCGTGACGCGTCGATCCTGCGGGAGGGGTCGGCTCCCTGAGGGTGGGTGCGCTGCTGGTCCGGGGCGGTGGTCTCGGTCGTCAGCGT
>CAZKZQ010000496.1:0-1612 GCA_964557235.1 uncultured Nocardioidaceae bacterium | reverse complement strand
GTGATCGAGTTGCCGATCCGCGGCAGGATCGCGTCGTAGTGCGACAGCGGCCGGCCGCGGAACTGCAGGTCCGGCTCGTCGCCGGAGAGGTCGATGCCGAAGCGGAGCGTGTCGAGCACCTTGACCTGGTGCCCACGGTCGAGGGCGGCGGTCCGGAGGCGCTGCGTACTGTACGAGCGGTACGCACGGGACAGGATCGCTATCTTCATGGGTTCCTTCGGCTGGGTAGTGACGTTGGCAGTGACGCGGGCAGGGACAGGGAGGCGGACGGGTGACGGTGACCGACCACGGGGACCACACGGTCGTCGGTTGGCGCGAGTGGGTCAGGCTGCCGGACGTCGGGGTCTCCTGGATCAAGGCCAAGATCGACACCGGGGCGCGCACGTCTGCGATCCACGCCTTCGACCAGCAGGAGATCGACCATAACGGGGAGCCGTGGGTGCGCTTCTCGGTGCACCCCTGGCAGGCCACCGACGAGGATCCCGTGACCGTGGAACGGCCGCTGGTGGAGATGCGGACGGTGCGGTCCTCGTCCGGTCATGCCGAGGAACGTCCCCTGGTGCACCTCCCACTAATCCTTTCGGGGCGGCAGGTGACGGCTGAGGTGACGTTGAGCAGGCGGGACGAGATGGGCTTCAGGATGCTCGTGGGGCGTGAGGCGCTGGCGCAGGGGTTCCTGGTCGACCCGGCCCTGAGCTACGCGGGCGGCCGGCCCCGCCTCGCCGTACGCCGTCGCAACCGGGGGCGCTGACGTGGCGCGTGCGTCCTTCGAGATCGGCAACGTGCGGGTCCGTCCGGGCTTCGAGCGCGCCGTCACGCTCCCGATCACCCGCCTGGTCACCGGCGCCGACGTCGACCTGCCGGTGCGGGTGTTCCACGGCAAGCACGACGGCCCGACGATCTGGGTCGACGCGGCGATCCACGGCGACGAGGCCGTCGGCGTCGAGGTGATCCGTCAGGTGCTGGCCGACCTGAGTCCCAAGACGCTGCGCGGCACGCTCATCGCGATCCCGATCGTCAACGTGCTCGGCTTCATGACGGCCAGCCGATACCTCCCCGACCGCCGCGACCTCAACCGGTCGTTCCCGGGGTCCCCCCGCGGCTCGCTCGCGGCGAGGATCGCGCACCTGATGATGGAGCAGGTGATCGCCAAGTGCAGCGTCGGCATCGACCTGCACACGGGCTCGGACCGCCGCAGCAACCTGCCCCAGATCCGCGCCGACCTCGAGGACCCCGAGACCCGTCGGCTCGCGACCGCCTTCGGGGCACCGGTGATGCTGCACGCGCCGCTGCGCGACGGGTCCCTGCGCAGCGCGGCGCGCGAGCGCGGCGCCAAGGTGCTGCTCTACGAGGCGGGTGAGGCCTGGCGCATGGACGAGTGGGCGATCGACGCCGGCGTCTCCGGCGTGCGCCGTGTGCTCGCGGCCCTCGACATGACCGACCCCGTGCAGGAGGACGAGCCGGCGGCGTCGACCGCCTGCCGGCGCAGCGGCTGGGTCCGCGCGCGCGGCACCGGGATGCTCCACCTCGAGGCCGACCTGGGTCAGCCGGTGACCAAGGGGGAGAAGCTCGGCGGGCTCTTCGACTCCTTCGGCAAGCGGGTGCGGCTCGT
>CAZKZQ010000495.1:0-1629 GCA_964557235.1 uncultured Nocardioidaceae bacterium | reverse complement strand
ACGTGTCGCGGACCTCGCGGGCCTTCTCACCGAAGATGGCACGCAGCAGACGCTCTTCCGGGGTCAGCTCGGTCTCGCCCTTGGGCGTGACCTTGCCGACCAGGATGTCGCCGGGCTGGACCTCGGCGCCGATCCGGATGATGCCGCGCTCGTCGAGGTCGGCCAGCACGTCCTCGGAGACGTTCGGGATGTCCCGGGTGATCTCCTCGGCGCCCAGCTTCGTGTCGCGCGCGTCGATCTCGTGCTCCTCGATGTGGATCGAGGTGAGCACGTCGTCCTGCACGAGGCGCTGCGACAGGATGATCGCGTCCTCGTAGTTGTGGCCCTCCCACGGCATGATCGCCACGAGCAGGTTCTTGCCCAGCGCCATCTCGCCGTTCTCGGTGCACGGACCGTCGGCGAGCACCTGGCCCACCTCGACCCGCTGCCCCTCGTCGACGATGGGCTTCTGGTTGTTGCAGGTGCCCTGGTTCGACCGGCGGAACTTGTTCAGACGGTAGGTCTGACGCTGTCCCTCGTCGTCCATGACGGTGATGTAGTCGGCGCACAGCTCCTCGACGACACCGGCGGACTCGGCGGTGACGACGTCACCGGCGTCGACGGCGGCACGCAGCTCCATACCGGTACCGACCAGCGGCGACTCCGAGCGCAGCAGCGGCACCGACTGGCGCTGCATGTTCGCGCCCATCAGCGCGCGGTTCGCGTCGTCGTGCTCGAGGAACGGGATCATCGCCGTCGCGACCGACACCATCTGGCGCGGCGAGACGTCCATGTAGTCGACCTCGGCGGCCAGGATCGCGTCGACCTCGCCGTCCTTCTGGCGGACCAGGACGCGCTCCTCGACGAAGCGCATGTTGGCGTCGAGCGGCGCGTTGGCCTGCGCGATGACGTAGCGGTCCTCGTCGTCGGCGGTGAGGTAGTCGATCTTGTCGGTGACCTGACCGTTCTCGACCTTGCGGTAGGGCGTCTCGACGAAGCCGAACGGGTTGATCCGGCCGTAGGAGGCCAGCGAGCCGATCAGACCGATGTTGGGACCCTCAGGGGTCTCGATCGGGCACATGCGGCCGTAGTGCGACGGGTGGACGTCGCGGACCTCCATGCCGGCGCGGTCACGGGAGAGACCACCCGGGCCGAGCGCCGAGAGGCGACGCTTGTGCGTCAGGCCGGCGATCGGGTTGGTCTGGTCCATGAACTGCGACAGCTGCGAGGTGCCGAAGAACTCCTTCAGCGCCGCGACGACCGGACGGATGTTGATCAGGGACTGCGGCGTGATGGCCTCGACGTCCTGGGTCGTCATCCGCTCGCGGACCACGCGCTCCATGCGGGCCAGGCCGGTGCGGAGCTGGTTCTGGATCAGCTCGCCGACCGTGCGCATGCGGCGGTTGCCGAAGTGGTCGATGTCGTCGGGGCTGACCTCGATGGTGCCGCCCGGCGCCTCGACCTGCTCGCGGTTGTCGTGCAGCGCCACGATGTACTTGATGGCGTTGACGACGTCGGAGATCGTGAGCGTCTGCTGGTCGAAGGCCTCGACCAGACCCAGCTTCTTGTTGATCTTGTAGCGACCGACCTTGGCCAGGTCGTAGCGCTTGGGGTTGAAGTAGTAGTTGTTCAGCAGCGTCTGCGCGGCCT
>CAZKZQ010000494.1:0-1634 GCA_964557235.1 uncultured Nocardioidaceae bacterium | reverse complement strand
GACCCCGCCGGCGAGCTCGCCTGGGGCGTGCGGATCACCAGCGCCGACCAGAGCGAGACGGTCGCGCTCGGCTGCTCCCTCGGCGCCGAGGGTGGCACGGGGGACCGGCAGTGGGTCGAGGGCGACGCCGGTCGTCAGGACGTCGAGGTCGACGCCGACCTGGGCGAGGGCGAGGTCACCGCGCGGTTCCCCGCCGGGGTCGTGGGCGTCGCGGTCGAGTGGCCGCTGTGGACCGCGGTCGTCTCGGTGGACGGCGAGGTCGTCGCCGAGCAGGTCATCCCGACCGGCTGAGCCCCAGGATCGTCTCGGCGTCCTCGGCCGGGAGCTCGAAGCAGCCGAACCGGATCCTCGAGGTCGGCAGCTGCTCCCTGACGTCGGCCAGCGGGATCGGCTCGATCTCGCGCAGGCTCGCGCGGAGACGCCAGCCGCCGGGGATCACCTCGCTCGGCTCGGGGGCCTCGCCGGTCACCTCACCCACGAACGTGACTGCCTTGAGCGGCTCGCCGTCGGGGAAGGCGTCGCGAGGGGAGTAGACCAGGATCCCGTCGCCCGGCGACATGCGCTGCAGCGGAGCCCGCTTGCCGTGGTTGGCCATGATGAACCCGCCCTCGACGCCGCGACGGGCGTGCTCGCGGGACACGACGATCACCCAGTGCCTCATGCCCAGGACGCTAGGCCCCGCCACCGACAGAGGCACCGACAACCTCGCGACGCACGACCTCGCCGATCGCGCGCATCGTCGCCAGCACCTCGTCGCGGCGATCGCTGTCGGCCGGGTCCCACGCGCACAGCGCGGCGTAGGCCCACGTGTCCTCGGGGCCCATGACGACGCCGACGTCGGCCCGCACACCGTCGCTGGTGCCGGTCTTGGAGAAGACCCGCAGGCCGCGGTCGGGGTCGCCGTGCGCCAGGGGGTCGAGCGCGAACGTCGAGGGGACCATCGAGAGGTCGACCCCGTGCCGCAGCCACTCCAGGACGCGCAGGCTCAGCTTGCGGCCCAGCCCGTCCCCGGTCGCCATGGCGGACATCAGCGGGAACCAGTCCGACGCGCACCCCACGCTCAGCGTCGGCGGGTGCACGGGGAGCCGGCTGTCTCGCACGACGTCGAGCAGCTGGGACCCGCCGGGCGCCACCGAACGGGCACGCTCCTGCACCGCGTCGAGCCCGACCAGGTCGAGCAGCGCGTTGGTCGCCCAGTTGTCGCTGACGGTGCCCACGAGCTGGGCCGCGTCGGCCAGCGGCAGCACGTCGGTGGCCAGGTGCTGCCACAGTCCGGAGTCGGCGACCGGGTCGACGCTGCGGCGGTCGACCGGCAGGTCCGGGGACAGGGCACCGGACTCGAGCCGCGCCGCGAGCTCGAGCAGCAGGAACACCTTGCCCACGCTGGCGGTCGGCAGCAGCAGGTCGGGCTCGACCAGGAGCACGGCCGGCCCGTCGACGGGTCCGGCCGCGATGCTCCAGCGGGTGCCTGCGGGGGTCTCGACAGGCTCGACCACCGAGGCGGTCACATGTGGATCATGTGGCCGGCGATGCCCTCGATGGCCTCCTTGACGGCCTCGGACAGCGTCGGGTGGGCGAAGACGTTGCGGGCGACCTCGTCGGCGGTGAGGTCCCACTTCTGGGCCAGCGTCAGC
>CAZKZQ010000493.1:0-1644 GCA_964557235.1 uncultured Nocardioidaceae bacterium | reverse complement strand
GCTCCCCAGAGCGCCATCCAGCGGGAGAGGTCGCGCTCGACCGGCAGCTCGCCGGCCAGCAGGTCGCGGACCTGGATCTCGAGCAGGTTGTCGCGGCTGCGCTCGCCGGTCGGGGCGAAGGGGTAGAACGTGCCCTGCTTGTAGAGGTAGACCAGCCCGAGCCGGCGCCCGGACGGGTCGCGGAAGGTCACCAGCGAGCAGAGCAGTCCCTCGCTGAAGCCCTGGAGCTGCAGCGAGGTGTTGATCGCGTGCAGGTCGGTGACCAGCGAGCTCATGTCGTCCTGGCGCACCAGCAGCCAGGTGAAGCCGAAGGAGTCCGTCGACCGCTCGACGTCGGGGTCGTCGTCGTTGTCGAGCAGCTCGACCAGGTCGTCCATCGTCTCGGCGAAGGCCGGGCCCTCCGCGCTGCGGAAGCAGACGGCCCCCGCCCCCGTCATGCGCAGGTCCATCGACGTCTCGAGGGTCAGGGCGGCGTTGGTGAGCGCGAAGAGCGCGTCGAGGTTGGCCTTGGCCGGGCGGGAGCGGCCGGCCAGGATGTCGCGCAGCCCCATCAGCGGCCCACGTCGTCGGCGGGGCCGGTGAAGCCGCCGTCGAGCGGACGGCCGAGCTCGGCCTGCACCTTGGCCAGCTGCTCCAGCCGCTGCTCGAGCGACGGGTGCGTCGAGGTCAGCGTCCGCATCGAGACCCCGCTGAGGGCGGGCGCGATGAAGAAGGCGTTCATGGAGGACGCCTGGCGCAGGTCGCGCTGCGGGATCGCCGAGATGTCGCCGGTGATCTTGACCAGGGCGTCGGCGAGCGCGGACGGCTTGCCGGTGAGGTAGGCGCCGGCCCGGTCGGCGCTGAGCTCGCGGTAGCGCGACAGCAGCCGGGTCGCGAAGAACGAGATGGCATAGACCACGAGGCTGGCCACGAGGATCAGCAGCCACACCGGCACGCCCGAGTCGCGGTTGTCGCGCCGACCGAACCCGCCGAACATGCCGCCGTACTGCGCGCCGCGCATGGTCATGCCGGCGATGATCCCGGCCGAGGAGGCCAGCGTCATGACGAGCACGTCGCGGTGGGCGACGTGGGAGAGCTCGTGGGCGAGCACGCCCTCGAGCTCCTCGCGGGTCAGCCGGTCCAGGATGCCGGTCGTCACGCACACCGCGGCCCGGCTGGGCGAGCGGCCGGTCGCGAACGCGTTGGGCAGGTCGGTGTAGGCGATCGCCACCTTGGGCTTGGGCATGTCGGCCAGCGCGCAGAGCCGGTCGATCATGTCGTGCAGCTCCGGCGCCTCGGCCGGCGAGACCTCACGGGCCCGCATCGCCTTGAGGGCCAGGGTGTCGGAGTTGTACCACTGGAACCAGAGGATGCCGAGGGCCACGAGCCCGATGATGAATCCCCAGCCGGGCGGCGCCACGGCGATGAGGCCCACCACGACGGCCACGAACAGGCCCCCGAGCAGGAACATCGTCGCGGTCATGCGGGCGGTCAGCCCGGCATCTCCGACGAAACGGGTGCTAGCCATCGGGGTTCATCACTCTCTCTCAGTCGGGGATCAGCCCCTCGTCGCCGAGGAGCGCCCGCACCTCCTCCAACGTGGCGTCGGACGGGGGCAGGATCAGGTCGGACTCCTCCAGGGAGTCGTCGTCGACGCGGTCGCCC
>CAZKZQ010000492.1:0-1647 GCA_964557235.1 uncultured Nocardioidaceae bacterium | reverse complement strand
CGGGGCGCACGAGGTGGCGCTGCGGCACCTGCAGCCAGTTCCACAGCTCGCCCGGGTCGTCGGTGCCCCACGCGACCCCGGCCGTCGTCGAGGTGGTCGGCCGGCGGACGCCGACGGTCGCGAGGTCGACCCCGGCCAGCGCGTTGAAGGTCGAGGACTTGCCGGACCCGGTCGCCCCGGCCAGCGCGACGACGGTGTGGTCGCCGGAGAGCGCGAGCCGCTCCCCCGCCCGGCGCACGACGCCGTCCGCCTCGTCCAGCAGGTCCGACGGCAGGCGTCCGCGCCCGTGCTCCACGACGGACTGCAGGGCCGCGACCCGGTCGGGCAGTGCCGTGCCCCCGCGCCCGACGAGGCGGCGTGCGCCGTCGGCCAGGCTCACGAGGTGCTCCGCAGCCGGCTGATCCGCCGCGAGGCGTCCCACAGCGCGTCGGTGTCGTCGGCGGAGAGGGCGAGGCTGTCCAGGAGGGCGTCGTAGCGCGCGGCCTCCGCGTCATAGAGCTTCTCCACCCGCTCGGCGAGGTCGCGCCGGGCGTGCTCGGCGAGCCGCCGGACGGCCTGGTCGCCGAAGACGGCCTCGAGCAGCTTCTGGCCGAGCACGGCGCTGCCGCCGGCGATGCCCGCCTCGGCGCCCGTGATGCCGGCGGTGTGGGCGAAGACCACGACCATGAGGGCGACGCTGAGCCCGTTGACCCCGAAGGCGAGGAAGCGAGCGGTCGACCGCTTGTCCGCCCCCTCGCTGCGCACGAGGTCGAGGACCCCCTGCTGCCAGTCGCGCACCGCGCGCTCGGCGTCGGCGCGGAAGCCGCGCGAGCAGCGGGACAGGTCCTCGCCGGACGTCCCGAGCAGCCCACGACCGGCGTCGACCGATCCCCATGCCCACGAGGCCTGCTCGGCCGCGGACTCGGCGTGCTCGACGAGCAGCGACTCGAGCCCGCTCTCGACGGCGACGGTCACGCGCTCGGCCTGGGCGGGCTTGCCGCGGACCCAGCCGGACACCCGGTCGCGCAGCGAGCCGACCCGGGTCTCCAGCGACCGCAGCAGCTCACCGGTCCCGACGAACTCCTGCCACCGCGCGAGCACCTCGCCGCGCAGCAGCGACCCGTCGGCCGAGGCGTCCGCGACCTGGGCCACCGCGGAGGTGTAGGCGTGGTGGGCGTCGGCGCGCAGCCGCTCGACCGTGTCCACCTGCGCCGCGTGCGCGGCGGCCACCTCGCCGGACCGCGAGCCGGCGGAGCGGATCGCCCCCTCCAGCGTCTGGCGTACGACGGCCGCGCGCGCCGCGCTGTCGGCGGCCAGCGAGTGCAGCCAGTCCCGCACGGGAGCCACCGCGTCCGTCGGGAGCAGCCCCTCGGAGTCGACCGCAGACTCGGTCACGGTGAACAGCGGCGACCGGGCGAGGCCGCGCTCGGCCAGCATCTGGCCGAGGTGCTGGGAGATCTCGGCCTCGGCCCCGGGCGGGACCCGGTCGAGCACGATCGCGACCGCGGTGCTGCGCTCGGCCGCGGCGCGCAGGAACTCCCACGGCACCTGGTCGGCATAGCGCGCCGCCGAGGTGACGAACAGCCACAGGTCGGCCGCGGCGAGCAGCTGGGAGGCGAGCGTGCGGTTGCGGCTCTCGACGGAGTCGATGTCGGGGGCGTCGAGGAT
>CAZKZQ010000491.1:0-1675 GCA_964557235.1 uncultured Nocardioidaceae bacterium | reverse complement strand
TGGATGTAGAAGAAGTGCGCCATGTCCACGACGTTGTCGACGATCTCGCGGCAGTGCGCGTTGGGCACGTCGAGGACGTTCCAGGTCCAGTCGGTCCACTCGCCGGTCGCGATCTCGGCGATCTCGGGGATCTCCTGGCCCTCGATCGGTCCGTTGCCCTCCGCGTCGTGCCAGATGAAGAGCTGCTTGTTGCGCTCCATCGCGTGCCAGGTGCGGGTGCGGGCGCGCAGCGGGATGCGCTTGGCGTAGGGGATCTGCTTGCACTTGCCGTCGCCGCCCCAGCGCCAGTCGTGGAACGGGCAGGCGATCTCGTCACCCTTGACGGTGCCCTGGGTGAGGTCGCCGCCCATGTGCCGGCAGTAGCCGTCGAGCACGTTGAGGGTGCCGTCGGAGGAGGCGAAGACGACGAGCTTGGTGCCGAACGCCTTGATCTCGTGCGGCTTGCCGTCGCGGAACGGCTCGGCGAGCCCGAGGCAGTGCCAGCCGCGCGCGAACCGCTCCGGCGGGGTGCCCTTGTCGATGATCCGCGGGTCCAGCTTGGTGCCGCTCGTGCCGCTCATCTGACTGCCCTCCACGCGTTCTTCCGGTCAATACTGAAACACGTTACAGTTTTGCCGGGCCCCTTGAACAGTGACCCGGCCCACGTCCGACCCTCTCTGCACGACAACAGGAGACCACGGTGCACCTCGCGCTCACCCCGGAACAGGAGAGCCTGCGCGCCGAGCTCACGGCGTACTTCACCGAGCTCGTCACCCCCGAGGTGCGCGCCTCGCTCCAGGCCAGCACGGGCGAGTTCGGCGACACCGACGCCTACAAGGCCGTGATCCGCCAGATCGGCCAGGACGGCTGGCTCGGCATCGGCTGGCCCGAGGAGTACGGCGGCCAGAACCGCTCGATGGTCGACCAGCTGATCTTCTCCGACGCCGCGGCCGTGGCCGGCGTGCCGATCCCCTACCTCACGCTCAACACGGTGGGGCCGACGATCATGCGCTACGGCACCGACGAGCAGAAGCAGGAGATGCTCCCCAAGATCCTCAAGGGCGAGCTGCACTTCTCGATCGGCTACTCCGAGCCCGGCTCCGGCACCGACCTCGCGTCGCTGCGCACCCGGGCGCGTCGCGAGGGCGACGAGTGGGTGATCAACGGCCAGAAGATGTGGACCTCGCTGATCCAGTACGCCGACTGGATCTGGCTGGCGTGCCGCACCGACCCCGACCTCCCGCGCCACAAGGGCCTGTCGATGATCCTGGTGCCGGCCGACGCCCCCGGGTTCTCCTACACCCCGGTCCACACGGTCGCCGGGGTCTCCACGAGCGCGACGTACTACGAGGACGTGCGCGTGCCGGTGACGAACCTGGTCGGCGAGCTCAACGGCGGCTGGCCGCTGATGACCAACCAGCTCAACCACGAGCGCGTCGCCCTGACCTCGGCGGCCCCGCTGCAGCAGTCCGTGCGGCTGGTGCGCGAGTGGGCCCAGCAGACCAAGCAGCCGTCCGGCGAGCGCGTGATCGACGCCGAGTGGGTGCAGGTGCTGCTCGGCCGCTGCCACGCCAAGACCGAGATGCTGGCGCTGCTCAACTGGAAGATCGCGTCCTCGGCCGACGACCTCTCCCCCGCCGACGCGTCGGCGACCAAGGTCTACGGCTCCGAGCTGGCGACCGAGGTCTATCGCGCG
>CAZKZQ010000490.1:0-1676 GCA_964557235.1 uncultured Nocardioidaceae bacterium | reverse complement strand
GGGACGCCACGCCGCTTTACGCCCGGGCGGGGCGCCCGTGCGCCCGACGCCCCGGAAGGCCCCGGGCGGGTGCCCCCTCCTGCTGCCGTGCGGGGCGCTCGGGCGGGGTGGCCGGCCGTCCGGTGGTCCGGGTGCTCTCCAGCCAACCCACCGCCAACCCACGGCCGACCCGCGGCCGACCCGCGGCCAACCCACTGTGATCGTTCCAAGTCACGGGCCCGGTGCCGTAGGGTCGAGGTCGTGCGGAGAGCCAAGATCGTGTGCACCCTGGGTCCGGCGACCTCCACCCCCGAGCGCATCGTCGAGCTGGTCGAGGCCGGGATGGACGTCGCCCGGCTCAACCTCAGCCACGGTGCCTACGAGGACCACGAGGCCGTCTACCAGATGGTGCGCGACGCCTCGGACAAGGTCGGCAAGAGCGTCGGCGTCCTCGTCGACCTCCAGGGACCCAAGATCCGGTTGGGCAAGCTGCCCTACGGTCCGGTGGACCTGACCCCCGACGACCGGCTGACGATCACGACCCGCGAGGTCACCGAGGGTCACGACCGACTGCTCGTCCCGACGACGTACGCCGGCCTGCCGGGCGACGTGGGCCCCGGGGACCAGGTGCTGATCGACGACGGGCGCGTGCACCTCGAGGTGATCGAGAAGTCCGAGACCGACGTGCTGACCCGCGTCCTGGTGGCGGGACGGATCAGCAACCACAAGGGCATCAACCTGCCGGGCGTCCCGGTCTCGGTGCCGGCGATGACCGACAAGGACAAGGCCGACCTGCGCTGGGCGCTGCGCCAGACGGTCGACCTGATCGCGCTGTCGTTCGTGCGCAACGCCGCCGACGCCGCCGAGGTGCGCCAGATCATGGACGAGGAGGGAGTGCGCCTCCCGGTCATCGCCAAGATCGAGAAGCCGCAGGCGATCGAGAACCTCACCGAGATCATCAAGGCCTTCGACGCGTTCATGGTGGCCCGTGGCGACCTGGGCGTGGAGTGCCCGCTCGAGGACGTGCCGTTCCTCCAGAAGCAGGTGATCGAGGCCGCCCGTCGCAACGCCAAGCCGGTCATCGTCGCGACCCAGATGCTCGAGTCGATGATCACCGCGCCGCGTCCGACCCGTGCCGAGGCCTCCGACGTCGCCAACGCGGTGCTCGACGGTGCCGACGCGGTGATGCTGTCCGGCGAGACGAGCGTGGGGGAGTACCCCATCGAGACCGTCCGCACGATGGCTCGCATCGTGGCCTCCACCGAGGACCACGGCCTGGAGCGCATGGCGGCGATCGACTGGCAGCCGCGCACGCGCGGTGGCGTCATCGCCAAGGCCGCGGTCGAGGTGGCCGAGCGCGTCGGCGCGAAGTACCTCGTCGCGTTCACGCAGAGCGGTGACTCCGCCCGGCGGCTCTCGCGGCTGCGCAGCGCCATCCCGGTCCTGGCGTTCACGCCGGAGGCCGTCGTGCGCTCCCAGCTCTCGCTGTCGTGGGGCATCGAGACCTTCATCGGGGCCTACGTCGAGCACACCGACGAGATGGTCCGCCAGGTCGACGAGGCGCTGCTGCGCATCGGCCGGGTCAAGGAGGGCGAGCTGGTCGTGATCATCGCCGGCAGCCCGCCCGGCATCCCGGGCTCCACCAACGCGCTCCGCGTGCACCGCATGGGCGACGCGATCAACGAGGTCGCGCCCGC
>CAZKZQ010000489.1:0-1682 GCA_964557235.1 uncultured Nocardioidaceae bacterium | reverse complement strand
AGGGCGTCGTAGATCGCGCCGTCGCCGTGGGGGTGCAGGCGACCCATCACCTCGCCGACCACGCGGGCGGACTTGACGTGCCCGCGGTCGGGGCGCAGCCCCATGTCGTTCATCGTGTAGAGGATCCGGCGCTGCACCGGCTTGAGCCCGTCGCGGGCGTCGGGGAGGGCGCGGGAGTAGATGACGGAGTAGGCGTACTCCAGGAAGCTGGACCGCATCTCGTCGCCGACGTCGATGTCGACGATGTGCTCCTCGAAGTCCTCGGGGAGCGGAGCTGAACGGGTGCTGCGGCGGGCCATTGGGGCATTGTCTCCGGTCGTGCTGCGGCGACCCGACGGGGCACGCCGTAGGGCTGCTCTGGGTTCCTGGACGCGTCGAGTCAAGCGGGGACCACCGACCGTCTCACTGCTCGTCCACAGGCGGCGGGGAGTCTCACCCCCAGGGGTTCCGGACGTCGCTCGCTAGATTGGGGCAGGTGAGTGACGGACCGACCTACCCGGCGCGCTGGGAGGCCGACGTCGTGCTGCGCGACGGCGGCACGGCCCACCTGCGACCGATCGGGCCCGAGGACGCCGAGCTGCTCCTCGAGTTCTACGCCGACGTGTCGCCGCAGTCGAAGTACTACCGCTTCTTCGCCGCGATGCCGACGCTCTCGGAGCGGGAGGTCCGCCGCTTCACCGACGTCGACCACCACGACCGCGTGGCGCTGGTGGCCGAGGTCGGGGAGAAGATGATCGCGGTCGGCCAGTTCGAGCGCCTCGACGGCCCCGGTCCCTCGCGGGCCGAGGTCGCGTTCCTGGTCCAGGACCGCCACCACCACCGCGGCATCGGCCAGCTGCTGCTCGAGCACCTCGCCCAGATCGGCCGCGAGCTCGAGGTGCGCGAGTTCGTCGCGGAGGTGCTGCCCGACAACACCGGGATGCTCCAGGTCTTCCGCGACGCCGGCTACCAGGTCAAGGGCGGGTTCGAGGACGGCGTCGTCTCGATGAGCTTCTCGATCGACCCCACCGAGACGTCGGTGGGCGTGATGCTCGCGCGCGAGCACCGCGCCGACACCGCGTCGGTCCAGCACTTCCTCGGCGCGCGCAGCGTGGCGGTCATCGGCGCCTCGCGCCGCGAGGACACGGTCGGCCGCACGCTCGTGCGCAACATCGTGCTCGGCGACTTCCAGGGCCGGGTGTACGTCGTCAACCCGGCGGCCGACAGCGTGGCCGGCATGCCGGCGTACGCCTCGGTGACCGACATCCCCGACGACGTCGAGATCGCGGTCATCGCGGTGCCGGCGGAGTCGGTGCCCGACGTGATCCTCGACTGCGCCCACAAGGGCGTGCGGGGTGTGGTCGTGGTCTCGGCCGGCTTCGCGGAGTCGGGTCGCGAGGGACGGGCGCTGCAGCGGCGGGTGCTGCGGCTGTGCCGCACCTACGGCCTGCGCCTGATCGGCCCCAACTGCCTCGGCGTGATCAACACCGCGACCGACCTGCAGCTCAACGCCTCGCTCTCGCCGGTCATGCCGCCGCGGGGCAGGGCGGGCTTCTTCTGCCAGTCCGGTGCGCTGGGCGTCGCGATCCTCGAGAACGTCTCGCGCCGCGGGCTCGGCCTGTCGACCTTCGTCTCGGCCGGCAACCGTGCCGACGTGTCCGGCAACGACCTCCTGCAGTACTGGGAGGAGGACGACACCACCG
>CAZKZQ010000488.1:0-1693 GCA_964557235.1 uncultured Nocardioidaceae bacterium | reverse complement strand
CGGCTGATATAGATCGAGTTAGTCCTTCTCAAATGCCTCCGGAGGTGTCAGGAAGGGATCTGTAAATGGTTCCTTTGGCGGTCCGTGTGTTGACGCACGTGGACCTCCTGACACGCCCCGGAGGTGTTGTTGTGTCTGTGCAGATTGCTCCAGTCACGTCGTCCACGATCGTCGTTGCCGTCGATGTCGGCAAGACCTCGGCAGTGTTCGCGGTGGCCGATGCGGCTCGTCATCGGCTGGTCGGTCCGTCGGAGTTCGCGATGACCGGGTCGGGCCTGAGTGCCGCGGCCGCGCGAGCGAGGGCTGTGGTGCCGCGAGCAGGGCGGGTCAAAGTCGGTGTCGAGGCGGCCGGCCACTACCACCGGCCGGTGCTCGACCATCGCTGGCCCGATGGGTGGGAAGTGTTGGAGCTCAATCCCGCTCAGGTCGCCGAGCAGCGCCGAGTGCAAGGTCGGCGTCGGGTCAAGACTGACGTGATCGATCTGGAGGCGATCACCGAGCTGGTGCTGGCTGGGTACGGACGCCCGGTGACTGATCGCGATGTCGTGATCGGTGAGGTGAACGCCTGGGCGGTGCATCGGAGTCGACGGGTCGCCACGCGTACCGCGACGAAAAACCAGCTGCTCGGGCAATTGGATCGGGCGTTTCCGGGACTGACCCTTGCGCTGCCCGACGTGCTGGGGACCCGGATCGGCCGGCTGGTGGCCGCCGAGTTCACCGACCCGAGCCGCCTGGCAGGGATCGGAGTCAACCGGCTGATCAGGTTCGCCGCGGCCCGCGGCCTGCAGCTACGCCGCCCGGTCGCCGAGCGTTTGGTCGCCGCGGCCCGTGATGCACTGCCAACCCGCGACGCAGTGATCGCGCGCCGGATACTGACTGCCGACCTGGCGCTGTTGGCTGACCTCGATGCCCAGATCCAGTCCGCGGAAACCGCGCTGGAGTTGCTCCTGCCGCGCAGCCCGTACGCGACGTTGACGTCGGTGCCGGGCTGGGGAGTGGTCCGAGTATCTAATTACGCTTCCGCCCTGGGCGATCCGCAACGATGGCCCGGACCGCGGCAGATCTATCGCGCATCGGGGCTGTCCCCGATGCAGTACGAATCGGCCCATAAGCGCCGCGATGGCCGCATCAGCCGTGAAGGAAGCGTGGCGCTGCGCCGCGCCCTGATCGACCTCGGCATCGGGCTGTGGCTCAACGAGCCGGCCGCCAAGAAGTACGCACACGCACTCAAAGACCGCGGCAAGCATGGCGGCATCGTCACCTGCGCGTTGGCCCATCGTGCCAACCGCATCGCGCACGCACTCGTTCGCGACCACGCCACCTACGAGCCGACCCGCTGGGTCTGAACACCTGACATCCAAACCGCGAAAGGAACGATCCAAACCCTCTTCACAACCCCCGCCGGTAGTGCCACGCTAAACGGACGGGACGAAGGGCCGGATCAGATGCCGTGTCGGCTATGGCGGACCCGATTCACTGGGTTACGCCGCATCTAGCTTGGCACCCGGCCCTTCGCCTCCAACGGCAGCCCGAACGACGCCAGATAACCCACCGAGGTTGCATACGTCAGCGTGGGCGCCAGGCACCCGCCCTCACCCAGCATCGCTACCGACCGCACGAATCCAACATCCCACCCAGGGGTGCCGACACACTACGGCCTCAACCCCCCTTGACTCGCCCTACAGCCAGCTAG
>CAZKZQ010000487.1:0-1709 GCA_964557235.1 uncultured Nocardioidaceae bacterium | reverse complement strand
TCTGCGCGACGTAGACGCGCACCAGCTGGTTGACGCCCGGCGGCAGCTCGTCGCCGTCCTCGCGGTCGAAGACCCGGACGCCGATGACGGTGCCGGACTCGCCGTGCGGGACCTTCATCGAGGTGTCGCGCACCTCGCGCGCCTTCTCGCCGAAGATCGCGCGGAGCAGGCGCTCCTCGGGGGTCAGCTCGGTCTCGCCCTTGGGCGTGACCTTGCCGACGAGGATGTCACCGGTGGTGACCTCGGCGCCGATGCGGATGATGCCGCGCTCGTCGAGGTCGGCCAGCATCTCCTCGGAGACGTTCGGGATGTCCCGGGTGATCTCCTCGGGGCCGAGCTTGGTGTCGCGGGCGTCGACCTCGTGCTCCTCGATGTGGATCGAGGTGAGGACGTCCTCCTGCACCAGGCGCTGGCTGAGGATGATCGCGTCCTCGTAGTTGTGGCCCTGCCACGGCATGAAGGCCACGAGCAGGTTGCGACCCAGCGCCATCTCGCCGTCGTCGGTGCAGGGACCGTCGGCGATCGGGGTCCCGACCTCCAGGCGGTCGCCGGCGGTGACCAGCGGACGCTGGTTGATGCAGGTGCCCTGGTTGGAGCGACGGAACTTCTGCATGCGGTACGTCGTGTAGGTGCCGTCGTCGTTCATCGCCTCGATGGCGTCGGCCGACACGGCCTGGACCACGCCCGCCTTCGTCGCGGCGACCACGTCACCGGCGTCGACCGCGGCGCGGAACTCCATGCCCGTGCCGACGAGCGGCGCCTCGGACTGGATCAGCGGCACGGCCTGGCGCTGCATGTTGGAGCCCATGAGCGCCCGGTTGGCGTCGTCGTGCTCGAGGAACGGGATGAGCGCGGTCGCCACCGACACCATCTGGCGCGGCGAGACGTCCATGAAGTCCACCTCGTCGGCCGGCACGTCGACGGTCTCGCCGCCACGGGTCCGGACCAGGACGCGGTCCTCCACGAAGTTGCCGTTGTCGTCGAGCAGGGCGTTGGCCTGCGCGATGACGAAGCGGTCCTCCTCGTCGGCGGTGACGTAGACGACGTCGTCGGTGACGCGGCCGTTCTCCACCCGGCGGTAGGGGGTCTCCACGAAGCCGAACGGGTTGATCCGCCCGAACGTGGAGAGCGAGCCGATCAGACCGATGTTGGGACCCTCGGGGGTCTCGATCGGGCACATGCGGCCGTAGTGCGAGTGGTGGACGTCGCGGACCTCGAAGCCGGCGCGGTCGCGGGACAGACCACCGGGGCCCAGCGCCGACAGGCGGCGCTTGTGGGTCAGGCCCGCGATCGGGTTGGTCTGGTCCATGAACTGCGAGAGCTGGGAGGTGCCGAAGAACTCCTTCAGCGCCGCCACCACGGGCCGGATGTTGATCAGGGACTGCGGCGTGATCGCCTCGACGTCCTGGGTCGTCATCCGCTCGCGGACCACGCGCTCCATGCGCGCCAGGCCGGTGCGGAGCTGGTTCTGGATCAGCTCGCCCACGGTGCGCATGCGGCGGTTGCCGAAGTGGTCGATGTCGTCGGCCACGACGAGCGTGTCGCCGGCCGGCATCGCCAGGGTCTCGCGACCCTCGTGGAGCGCGACGATGTACTTGATGGTCGACACGATGTCGGCGATCGTCAGCGTCTGCTGGTCGAAGGCCTCGGTCTCGCCGAGCTTCTTGTTGATCTTGTAGCGGCCGACCTTGGCGAGGTCGTAGCGCTTG
>CAZKZQ010000486.1:0-1718 GCA_964557235.1 uncultured Nocardioidaceae bacterium | reverse complement strand
GGTCGAGCTCGGGGGAGCCGACCACGTGGAAGGTGACGGTCGGGAGGTCGCCGTCGGCACCGTCAGCACCCTCGGCACCGTCGCGGGCGTCGTCCTCGAGCCCGCAGAACGCGCGCAGCCACAGCGCCATCGCGGCGTGGTCGTGCACCGCGTCGTAGGCGTGGACAGGGCCCAGCGTGGCGTCCTCCCACGTGCCGACGAGCGCGTGCTCCAGCCGCTCCTGCGGCTCGCGGTAGTAGGACAGCGGGACCTGGTAGAGGTCCGTGCCGGTCCCGTCCGCCGCGGTCACCTCGACCAGCTCGACGCGCACCCCCGCACCGACACCGGTCATCGGGTCGGGCACCCGCAGGCTGCGGATGCCGTGGACCTCGACCGCACGCCCCTTGCCGGCGTACCACCTCGCGGTCGAGAGGTACGTCGCGAGCTGGGTCTCCCGGCTGGCCGTGCGGTCGGCTGACGTCACGCGGAACCCCCTCCGGCCTCGATGCGGGCCGACGACGGCAGGCGGAACCAGTAGAAGCCGTAGCCGCTCAGCGTGAGGAGGTAGGGCAGCTCGCCGATCTGGGGGAAGCGCGCGCCGCCGAGCAGCTCGACCGGCACGACGCCCTCCCAGCGCCGCAGGTCGAGCTCGACCGGCTGCGCGAAGCGGGACAGGTTGTTGACGCACAGGACCGTGTCGCCGTCGTGCTCGCGGGCGAAGGTCAGCACGCTCGGGTTGGAGCCGCCGAGGTCGCGGAACTCGCCGAGCCCGAAGGCCGGGTGGTTCTTGCGCACGTGCAGCATGCGGCGGGTCCAGTGCAGCAGCGAGGAGGAGTTCTCCATCTCGGCCTCGACGTTGACCCGCTGGTGGCCGAAGACCGGGTCCTGGATGACCGGCAGGTGCAGCCGGCCCGGCGTGGCCTTGGAGAAGCCGGCGTTGCGGTCGGCGGTCCACTGCATCGGGGTGCGCACGCCGTCGCGGTCACCGAGCCAGATGTTGTCGCCCATGCCGATCTCGTCGCCGTAGTAGAGCACCGGCGAGCCGGGCAGCGAGAGCAGCAGCGCGTTGAACAGCTCGATCTGGTTGGTGTCGTTGTCGAGCAGGGGAGCGAGCCGGCGGCGGATGCCGATGTTGGCCTTCATGCGGGGGTCCTTGGCGTACTCGCCCCACATGTAGTCGCGGTCCTCGTCGGTGACCATCTCGAGGGTCAGCTCGTCGTGGTTGCGCAGGAAGATGCCCCACTGGCAGTTGTCCGGGATCGCCGGGGTCTGCTCCATGATCTCCGAGATCGGGAAGCGCGACTCGCGACGCACGGCCATGAAGATGCGGGGCATCACCGGGAAGTGGAAGCACATGTGGCACTCGTCGCCGCCCTTCTCGAAGTCGCCGAAGTAGTCGACGACGTCGGCGGGCCACTGGTTGGCCTCGGCGAGCAGCACGCGGCCGGGGTAGTTCTCGTCCACGAAGCGGCGCACCTGGCGCAGGGCCTCGTGGGTCTCGGGGAGGTTCTCGCCGTTGGTGCCCGGCCGCTCGTAGAGGTAGGGCACGGCGTCGAGCCGGAAGCCGTCGAGGCCCATGTCGAGCCAGAACGACATCGCCTCGAGCATCGCCTCCATGACCTTGGGGTTGTCGAAGTTCAGGTCGGGCTGGTGGTGGAAGAACCGGTGCCAGAAGTACTGCTGGCGCACCGGGTCCCAGGTCCAGTTCGACGGCTCGGTGTCGACGAAGATGACCCGCG
>CAZKZQ010000485.1:0-1745 GCA_964557235.1 uncultured Nocardioidaceae bacterium | reverse complement strand
CCGCAGCCGGTCACGTCCCAGTAGGCGTCGCCGCCGGTGCCCGCGCGCTTGTAGAAACCGAGGTCGTCCAGCCCGCGGAAGGAGTACGCCGGCCCGTCCGCGCCGCCCTCGGCGGTGTGGTTGTAGACCACGTCGAGGATCACCTCGAGGCCGCGCTCGTGGAACCGCTTGACCATCTGCTTGAACTCCGTGACCTGCCCGCCGAGGTCGCCGGAGGAGGAGTACGTCGCGTCGGGGGCGAAGAAGCTCAGCGTGTTGTAGCCCCAGTAGTTGGTCAGGCCGCGCTCGACCAGGGCCCGCTCGCTGACGAAGTGCTGCACCGGCAGCAGCTCGACGGCGGTGACCCCGAGGTCGGTGAGGTAGTCCAGGACGTGGTCGGAGGCGAGCCCGGCATAGGTGCCGCGCAGGTGCTCGGGCACGCGGTCGTGCAGCTTCGTGAACCCCTTGACGTGGAGCTCGTAGATCACGGTGTCGCGCCAGCGGTGTCGCAGCTGGGTGTCGCCCTGCCAGTCGAACGGGTCGTGCACGACCACGCACTTGGGCATGTTGGGCGCGGAGTCGATCCTGCTGCGGCGGCGCGGGTCGGCCGGGTCGTGGGCGAGCAGCTCCTCGTGGCCGGTGACCGTGCCGGTGAGAGCGAGCGCGTAGGGGTCCAGCAGCAGCTTGTCGGGGTTGAACCGGTGGCCGTGGTCGGGGGCCCACGGCCCGTGCACGCGGAAGCCGTAGCGCTGGCCGACGGGCACACCCGGCAGCGCGCCGTGCCAGACGCCGAGGGTGTGCTCGGTGAGCTGGTAGCGGGTCTCGGTGCCGTCCTCGTCGAACAGGCACACCCAGGCCGCGGTCGACTCGGGGGAGAAGACCGCGAAGTTCGTCGCGCGCTCGGTCCAGGTCGCGCCGAGGCGCTGGTGGTAGCCGGGCCACACGGGTGCGCGCTCGTCGAGGGCCGACCAGCTCCAGGTGTTCGAAGGCACGGCTCGATTGTGGACTACGCTCGCGACGGTTCGTGGAGATGCGGTGACGAGGAGAGGAACTGCTGGCATGGGTGAGTTCGTGCGGCTCGAGGTCGAGGACGGTGTGGGGACGATCCGCATCGACCGTCCGAAGATGAACGCGCTCGACGTGCAGGTGCAGGAGGAGATCCGTGCGGCGGCCCTCGAGGCCACCGACCGCGACGACGTCCGCGCGGTCGTCGTCTATGGCGGGGAGCGCGTCTTCGCCGCCGGCGCCGACATCAAGGAGATGGCGGACATGTCCTACGCGGACATGGTCAAGCGCTCCGGGGCGCTGCAGTCCGCCTTCACCGCGGTCGCCCGCATCCCCAAGCCGGTCGTGGCCGCGGTCACCGGCTACGCCCTCGGCGGCGGCTGCGAGCTCGCGCTGTGCGCCGACATCCGCATCGCCGCCGACAACGCGACCTTCGGCCAGCCCGAGATCCTGCTCGGCATCATCCCCGGCGCCGGCGGCACCCAGCGCCTCACCCGCCTGGTGGGGCCGAGCAAGGCCAAGGACCTGATCTTCACCGGCCGCTTCGTGAAGGCCGACGAGGCCCTGGCGATCGGTCTGGCCGACAAGCTCGTCCCGGCCGACCAGGTGTACGCCGAGGCGGTCGCCTGGGCGCGCCAGTTCACCAAGGCCGCCGCGCTCGCCGTACGCGCGGCCAAGGAGTCGGTCGACCGCGGCCTCGAGGTGGACCTCGAGACCGGCCTGGAGATCGAGCGCCAGCAGTTCGCGGCGCTCTTCGCCAC
>CAZKZQ010000484.1:0-1756 GCA_964557235.1 uncultured Nocardioidaceae bacterium | reverse complement strand
GCGACCTACGACCCGATCTACAAGGTCAACCCGCCGCTGCGCACCAGCACCGACGTCGAGGCCCTGCGGGCCGGACTGGCCGACGGCACGATCGACATCGTCGCCACGGACCACGCGCCGCACCCCCACGAGGACAAGGACTGCGAGTGGGCCAGCGCGGCCTTCGGCATGCTCGGCCTCGAGACCGCGCTGTCGATCGTGCAGCAGACGATGGTCGACGCCGGCCTGCTCGACTGGGCCGGGGTCGCCGAGCGCATGTCCTACGCCCCGGCGCGCATCGGGCGGCTGAGCGACCACGGCCAGCCGATCGAGCAGGGCGCACCGGCCCACCTCGTGCTGCACGACCCGTCCGCGCGACGGGTCATCGAGGCGGCCGAGAGCGCCTCGCTCTCGCGCAACACGCCCTACGCCGGCATGGAGCTGCCCGGACGCGTCGTCGCCACCTTCCTGCGCGGACGCCCGACCGTGCTGGACGGGAAGCTCGCCTGATGCCGGACCCGCGCGTCGTCGTCCTCTCGGGGGCGACCGACGGCATCGGCCGCCAGGCCGCGCTCCTGCTGGCCGACGAGGGTCACCACCTGGTGCTGCTCGGCCGCAACCCGGCCAAGCTCGCCGCGGTCGCCGCGGAGGTCCGTGGCAGGGCGGCGTCGGTCGAGACCCACGTCGCCGACAACGAGGACCTCGCCTCCGTGCGCGCCGCCGCCCGGGCGGTCCACGACGCCCACGAGCGCATCGACGTGCTGTTGGCCAACGCCGGCACGGTGTTCGACCGGCGCCGGGTGACCGCCGACGGCTTCGAGGCGACCTTCCAGGTCAACCACCTGGCCGGCTTCCTGCTCGTCGAGTCCCTGGTCGACCGGCTCGGCCCCGGCTCGAGGGTGGTCCTGACCTCCTCGGTCGGCCACTTCGGTGCCACCTGGGACTGGGACGACGTCGGGTTCGAGCGCGGCGGCTACACCGTGATGCGGGCCTACGGCCGCTCCAAGCTCGCCAACGTGCTGCACGCCCGCCACCTCGCCCGGCGGCTGGAGGAGCGCGGCGCGACTGCGGTCGCGTTCCACCCCGGCACGGTCGGCACCTCGATCTGGAGCGGCGCCCCGTGGTACGCCCGCCCGGTCCTCGCCGTGGCCTGCCGCTTCATGACCTCGCCCGCCGACGGCGGCGCCGTCCTGGCCCGCCTGGCCACCAGCCCGGAGGTCGAGGGGCTGAGCGGCGTCTACGTCGACGTGCGCGAGGTCAAGGAGCCCTCCGAGCTCGCCCGTGACGACGCCCTCGCCGACCGGCTGGACGCCGAGTCCCGCCGCATGGTCGGCGTCGGGTGAGCGGCCGGTGCGTTGGTAGGCTCCACCGAGCTCGAACATCCTTTAACGAGCCGTCCAGTGAGGCGGAGAAGGAGGTACGGCGTGCAGAGGCATGCGCCCGCACTGCTGGTCCTGGAGGACGGCCGCACGTTTCGCGGTGAGTCGTTCGGGGCCGAGGGGGAGACGTTCGGAGAGGCGGTCTTCTCCACCGGGATGACCGGCTACCAGGAGACGCTCACCGACCCCTCCTACCGCCGCCAGGTGGTCGTGATGACCGCCCCCCACGTGGGCAACACCGGCATGAACGACGACGACCCCGAGTCGCGTCGCATCTGGGTGGCCGGCTACGTCGTCCGTGACCCCGCCCGGGTCCCCTCCAGCTGGCGGTCCCGCCGCAGCCTCGACGACGACCTGCGCGAGCAGGGCGTGGTCGGCATCAGCGGCGTCGACACCCG
>CAZKZQ010000483.1:0-1765 GCA_964557235.1 uncultured Nocardioidaceae bacterium | reverse complement strand
ACCTAGGTCCCGGGCCGGGACCGTTTGCGGACGGAACTGGGCAAAGGACCTCCACCATGACGAGAGGCCCACCCTCGAACCCGAGTAGGCGTTCATGGCTCCCCTCACCCGGTCCGGCACCTCGCCCCACGCGCTCGCGCGCGAGCTGCTGGGCGCCGGCGGGCCGGAGCTCGACGAGCTCGTCGAGCTGCTGCGCGACAGCGTCGGAGCGAGCCTGGCGACCGTGACGGTCCTCGACGAGGGGCGGTTCCACTTCGTCGTCTGCGCCGGAGCCGCGCCGTTCTCCCTCGACCACGACGAGGGCGTCTGCCGCTTCTCGATGGGCCGCGACGGCGTGGTCAGCATCCCCGACCTGGCCGCCGACGAGCGCACGTGCGGGCTGCCCTACGTCGACGGCCGGCTCGCCTCGCTGCGCTTCTATGCCAGCGCACCGCTGCGCTCCCCCGACGGGACCATGGTCGGGCGGCTGTGCGTCTTCGACGGCGAGCCGCGCACCCTCACCGCGTCGCAGGAGTCGCTCCTGCGGGTGCTCGCGGACTCGGTCAGCGCGCACCTCGACGTGCGCATCCGCGCGCGGGCCACGGTCGCGCGCGCCGGTGAGGCCGTCGACGACCAGGCCGCCACCTCGCGCATCCAGCACGACCTGCGCAGCCCCCTGGGGTCGATGCGCACCAGCCTCGACCTCCTCGCCGAGGTCCTCGACGCCTCCGGGGACGCCATGGCCCACCGCCTGATCGGGGTCTGCCACCGGTCGGCGGACCGGCTGACCGGCCTGGTCGAGGGCCTGGCTCTGCTGCACGAGATGACGACGCCGCCGTCGCCGCAGGTCGTCCACCTCGGCGACGTCGTACGACGAGCGCTGGCGGCGGTCGAGGACGACCTGTCCGCGACCGGTGGCTATGTCGAGGCGTCCGGGATGCCCGTGCTGACCTGCGACCCCGACCGCATCGGGGTCGTCCTGACCGAGCTGGTCGCCAACGCCCTGCGCCACCACGGCTCCGACGTGCCACCGCACGTCACCGTGACCGCCGCGCGCAACGGGATCGACTGGCGGATCAGCGTCAGCGACAACGGCTCCGGCATCGCGCCCGGCGACCGCGAGCGCGTCTTCGACGTGCTCACCCGGCTCACCACACGACCCGGTCGAGGCCTCGGGCTGCCGATCGCGGTGCGCGCGGTGTCCGGCCACGGTGGCCGGATGGGCGTGCAGGACGGTCCCGACGGCCTCGGCACCACCGTGTGGTTCGACCTGCCCGGCTGATCACTCGGGACGGCGATAGCGCCCGCGGCGGTGCACCAGCGGCTCCGCCCCCTCGCGCACGACGACCTGCTCGGCCGAGGCGTCGAGGAGCAGCGACCAGCCGACGTCGGTGCGCGTGAGCACCGGCCCCGCGGCCCACCCGGGCCCGTCGGCGAGCACCGGGCCCCATGGCGTCTGCTCCCACGTCCCGAGCCGGAACATCCCGCCCGGGGCCGGCGCCTGGCCGGCGAAGGCCTCGGCCAGGTCGCGGTGCTCCCAGCTCAGCAACGACACCGCGAGGCTCCCGGTCTCCTCGACCGCGTCGGCGAGGTCGGAGTCGGGGTCGACGAGCACCAGCAGGTGCGCCGGGTCGCCGTTGGCCACGAGCAGCGACGTCACGGTCAGGCCCGCCCGGTCGGCGCCCTCCCCCGCGCACACGACCGCGACCGTCCCGGTCACGCGTCCGCGGAAGCGGCGGACCGGGTCGTCGGGCTCGGCGAACGGGTGCTCGGTGTGGATCGTCAC
>CAZKZQ010000482.1:0-1775 GCA_964557235.1 uncultured Nocardioidaceae bacterium | reverse complement strand
GACGCCTGGCCGATCTGGCCGTCGAAGGCCGCGACCGAGGCGAGGTTGACGATCGCGCCACGCTCGCCGGTCTCGTCGAGGGGCTCGGTGCGGCTCATCGCGGTGGCCGCGAGCCGGATCGCGTCGAAGGAGCCGACCAGGTTGATCGCGATCACCTTCTTGAACGCGTCGAGGTCCGCAGCGGAGTCGTAGGAGCCGTCCTTGCCGACCGTGCGCTGCGCCCAGCCGATGCCGGCGCTGTTGACCAGCACACGCACGGGACCGAGCTCCTCGGCCTTGTCGACCGCGGCCTTGAGGTCCTCGGTGGAGGTCACGTCGACCCTCACGAACGCACCGCCGATCTCCTCGGCGACCTTGGTGCCGGCGTCCTCGTTGAGGTCCGCGACCACGACCTTGGCGCCACGGGCGGCCAGCTGGCGGGCGCACGCTGCGCCGATGCCCGAGGCGCCGCCGGTGACGACTGCACTTGCTCCGGTGATGTCCATGGCCGGGAGCGTAGCGGGGGCGGGGCGGCTCAGTCCTTGGCGGGCTTGGGGGTGACCCAGAGGCGGATGACGCCCTCGATCACGACGGTCCCGTCCTTGCGGACGCCCTTGACGCGCACCGGCAGGTCCGGGTCGTCGCCGTCCCACTGCGCCTGGTCGGTCTCGGCGATGCAGCGGATGTCGGAGGTCGCCTTGGCGGTGTAGGTGACCTCCATGCCCTTGGGGATCCAGCGCTTGTCGCGCGGGATCGTCACCTCGGCCAGGGCGCCCATCGCGGCCTCGAGACCGTTGCAGAGCGCGATCGCGTGCACCGTCCCGAGGTGGTTGTGGACGGCCTTGCGCTTGGGGATGACCAGCTCGGCGTAGTTGGGCCGCAGGTCGATGAACCGCGGCTTGATGGTGGCGAAGTAGGGCGCCTTGCGGGCGAAGGCCAGCGAGAAGATCTGCTGGCCCTTGGGCAGCTTGGACATCCCTTGGTACATCTCGAGCACGGTCGGCATGCCGAGATATTACTCATCGGTAACTTCGGGGTCCATCCCTGTCTCGCCCAGCACCTCGCGCACGACGGCGAACGAGACGCCGGGGCCGTAGCCCTTGCGGCCGAGCATGCCGACCAGTCGGCGCACCTGCACCTGCTGGTCGAGTCCTGCGACCGATCGGAGCTTGCGCTCCACGAGCCGTCGGGCCGCGGCACGCTCGTCGTCGTCGCTGACCTGCTCGAGCGCCTCGTCGATGACCTCCTGCGCCACGCCCTTGCGGCGCAGTTCGACCCCGAGCGCGCGCCGGGCCAGCCCGCGGCTGGTCTGACGGGACTGGGTCCACTCGCGGGCGAACGACGCGTCGTCGACCAGCCCGACCTCCTCGAACCGGTCGAGGAGCGGACCGGCCACCTCGTCCGGCACGTGCTTGCGGGCCAGCTTGGTGGCCAGCTCGGCCCGGCTGCGCGCCTGCCCGGTCAGCTGGTCGAGCAGGATCTTGCGCGCGATCGCCTCGTGGTCGGCCTCGGGCCCGCGCTCCTCGGCGTCCGCCGGAGCCTCACGGGGCGGCGGAGCGAACGGGCGCGGGCCGCGCGTGCGGCCCGTCGCCTCGCCCACGTCAGAAGGTGATGTTGGTCGGCTCGGCCGCGCCCTGGCCCGGCAGCTCGGCGACCTCGTCGGTCACCTGGGGGCCGACGCCCAGCTTCTCGAGGATCTTCTTCTCGAGCTCGTTGGCGAGGTCGGGGTTGTCCTTGAGGAAGGTGCGGGCGTTCTCCTTGCCCTGGCCGAGCTGGTCGCCCTCGTAGGTGTACCA
>CAZKZQ010000481.1:0-1775 GCA_964557235.1 uncultured Nocardioidaceae bacterium | reverse complement strand
GCCGAGCCCTGGGTGCCCGTGTCGCCGGGGACGCGGTGGCCGAGGGTGATCGCCCCGATCGGGGTGTACGCCGCCGGCACGCCGAACTCCTCGCGGAGCGCGTCGTGCCGGTCGCCCGGGACGCCGAAGAAGCAGGCGCCCAGGCCCTCGTCGGTCGCGGTGAGCAGCATGAGCAGGGAGGCCATCGCGGTGTCGAGGTGCCAGTACGGCACCGGCCAGCGGTCCTCCGACCGGTCCGTCCAGCCCTTGTCGGGCTCGGCGTAGCGGTCGAGGTAGGCGTCCTTGTGGCTCAGCGGCACGATCACGACGGGCGCGGTGCGCATGCCGCGCAGCCAGCGGTCGGGGTCCTCCAGCCGTGAGCCGGCGGTCGCCCGCCAGTAGCGCTCGACGTCCGCCGGGGTGTCGAGCACGAGGAACGCCCAGCCCTGGGCGAACCCGGCACTCGGCGCCCGCAGCGCGTGCGCCAGGACCCGGTCGACCACGGCCGGGTCGACCGGCTCGTCGGAGTAGGTTCGGACCATCCGGCGGCGACGTACGACATCGGCGAACTCCACAGGAGCAAGCATGACCTTCGAGCAGATGTGGGCCGACCTCGCCCCGGTCGGTCGGTCCACGGAGACCGGCGGCTACCTCCGCCAGCCGTTCACGGCGGCCGAGGAGGAGGCGCAGGCGTGGTACGCCGCCGAGTGCGCCCGCCGCGGCCTCACCGTGGTCACCGACCCGTTCGGCAACCACGTGGCGTGGTGGGGCGGTGAGCCCACCGCCGAGCGCCCCGGCGTCCTCACCGGCTCGCACCTCGACTCGGTCCGCCAGGGCGGGGCGTACGACGGCCCGCTGGGCGTGGTGTCCGCGTTCGCCGCGGTCGACCTGCTGCGCGAGCGGGGGTTCACGCCGGCCCGGCCGATCGGGATCGGGTCGTTCCGCGAGGAGGAGGGCTCGCGGTTCCCCCTGGCCTGCCTGGGCTCCCGGCTCGCGACGGGGGTGCTGGCGTGGGAGGACGCGCGGGAGCTGCGCGACCGTGACGGGGTGGCCCTCGCCGACGTGATGCCGGGGCCGAGCCCCGAACCCGCCTCGTCCGCTCGCGGACGCGCCATGGCGCGTCCGCACTCGGACGAGGCGCGGTGGCTCCGTCACGTGGGGACGTTCGTCGAGCTGCACGTCGAGCAGGGCCGCGCGCTGGCCGACCTCGACCGACCGGTCGGCGTGGCGAGCATGATCTGGCCCCACGGGCGCTACCGCCTCGACTTCACCGGCCGGCCGGACCACGCCGGCACCACGCGCATGGAGGACCGGCACGACCCGATGCTCACCTATGCGATGACCGTCCTCGCCGCCAACAAGCAGGCCCGGCTGTCCGGGCAGCGGGCGACCTTCGGCCGCGTCGACGTCGACCCCGGCTCGACCAACGGCATCCCCGGCCGGGTGACCGCCTGGCTCGACGCCCGTGCCGAGTCGCCCGAGGCGCTGGAGGACCTGGTCGCCACCATCGAGCGGCAGGCCCGCGAGCGCGCCGAGCGCGACGGGACGTCGCTGAGCCTGACGGCCGAGTCGGTCAGCGGCGAGGTGCGCTTCGACGCCGGCCTCGCCACGCGCCTGGCCGAGCCGCACGCCTGGCCGGTGCTCCCGACCCAGGCCGGCCACGACGCCGGCATCCTCTCCGCGGCCGGGATCCCGACCGCGATGCTGTTCGTGCGCAACCCGACCGGCATCTCCCACTCGCCCGAGGAGCACGCACCGATGGAGGACTGCCTGGCCGGGGTCGAGGCGCTCGCCGA
>CAZKZQ010000480.1:0-1778 GCA_964557235.1 uncultured Nocardioidaceae bacterium | reverse complement strand
TCAGGCTCCCTCGAGGAGCCACGGCGCGACCCGGTTGGCACCGCGCCGCGTGCAACATCACTGCGAGACACCACTACCCACGCCGGACAACTTCTCACCGAACGGCTCAAGCGGACCAGACGCCGTAGCCGACGAGCCCGCCGGCACGAAGACGTAGGCGCGGTAGGACCAGAACCGGAACAGCGTGCCGAGGGCCATCCCGACGACGTTGGCCGAGACGTTGTCGGCCAGCCGCGAGGTGAGGCCGAGCAGGTCGTGGGAGACGACCAGGCAGGCGACCGAGATGCCCATCCCCACGACGTTGAAGGCGACGAACAACCCGACCTCGCGGCGACGGTCGCCCGCGCTGCGGCCGCGCCAGGTGAGCAGCCGGTTGCCGAAGTAGGTCACCACCATCGCCAGCCCCACGGCCACCACCCGGGCGTACGCCGGATCGGCCGACGCGAACGTGGGCTCGGACCGGAGCAGGTTGAAGGCGAGCACGTCGACGACGTAGCCCGTGCCGCCCACGGCGAGGAACGTGGAGACCTCGCGCGACGGCGGGCCCGGGAGCGAGGCGAGGATCGAGGTCACGGCGTCACGCTAGGAACGCGCGCCTGCCGACAACCTGACGGCTCCCCCGGGCCCGGCGGAGCCGTCGACTCAGGCGGCGTCCAGGGCCTTGCCCGCCACCTGTGCCTCCTCGAGGGCGACGCGGTGCATGTCGGCCGCGACGTCGGCGAAGTCGTCCAGCGCCGGGTTGACGCCGACCAGCGTGAACTCGCGCTCGACGACGGTGAGGTCGGCTCCCCAGACGTCGGCCAGGATGCGACGCAGGTACGCCGTCGAGTGGTCCCAGCCCTCGCGGGGCGTCCCCGCGCCGTACGCCCCGCCACGGACGGTGGCCAGGACGACGGGCTTTCCGGCCAGGATCGGTGCGCCCGCCTCGGTTGCGCTGATGACGAGGTCGATCCAGGTCTTGAGGTGCTGGGACACGCCGAAGTTGTAGAGCGGGACCGCGAGGAGCACCGCGTCGGCCGAGGTCAGCTCCTCGGCGAGGGTCGCGGCCAGCTCGCGGGCGGCGCGCTGCTCCGGCGACCAGTCCGACTCGGGCACGAAGCCGGCGGAGACCGACAGTCCCCACGCGTCTGCCGGGAGCACGTCCACGCCGACGTGGCGCCGCACGACGGCGTCGCCGGGGTGGTTGTCGAGCCAGTGCTGCTCGACGATGTCGGCGATCTCGCGACTGGCCGACCCGTCGGTGCGGATGCTGGCGTCGAGCCTGAACAGGGTCATGTGCGTGCCTTTCGTTGACTTCATGCGTGAAGTGATCGTACATCGGAATGACTTCATGCGTGAAGTTATTCCCCGCTTGTGGCCGCGGATCGGCTTGGATGGGCGGCACGAGGGAGGTGGACGGCATGGAGCAACCGACGGACGACGACGCGACCAGATGGCTCACCGAGGAGGAGCAGGAGGCCTGGCGGACCGTGGCGATGTTCATGCTCGCGCTGCCGTCCCGGCTGGACTCACAGCTCCAGTGCGACTCGCAGCTGACGTTCTACGAGTACGTCGTCCTGAGCTTCCTCTCGATGTCGGCCGACGACACCGCGCGCATGAGCGACCTCGCGCGGGTCTCGACCAGCTCGCTCTCGCGCCTGTCCAACGTGGCCAAGAAGATGGAGAGCCGCGGCTGGCTGACCCGGTGCCCGGATCCGGACGACGGCCGGTTCACCCTCGCCCGGCTGACGGCGGAGGGCCGCCGGATCGTCGAGGCCGCCGCCCCCGGTCACGTCGAG
>CAZKZQ010000479.1:0-1781 GCA_964557235.1 uncultured Nocardioidaceae bacterium | reverse complement strand
CGGCGGCCGAGCGAGACGGCGTGGTCGCCGATCCGCTCGTAGTAGCGACCCAGCAGCGCCACGTCGATGGCCGGCTCGACGCCGTGCGCCCACGAGTCGCCGAGCAGCAGCCGGAACGACCGGCGGCGCAGCTCGTCCATCTCCTCGTCGTCCTGCTCCAGGCGGCGGGCGGCCTCGAGGTCGCGCTCGGCGATCACCTGGGTGGCCTGGCCGACCATGTGGATCGCGACCTCGGCCATGCGGCGCACGGTGGGCTCGACCTCGGCGGGGACGGCGTTGTCGGGCATGCGCAGCTGCGCGACCTTGGCGACGTGCACCGAGAGGTCGCCCATGCGCTCGAGGTCGGAGACCATCCGCACGGCGGCGATGAGGGTGCGCAGGTCGGTGGCGACGGGCTGCTGGCGGGCGAGGATGTCGAAGGCTCGCTCCTCCACCTCGTTGCGGAGCGCGTCGATGCGGGCGTCGTCCTCGACCACCTGCTGCGCGATGTGCGCGTCGGCGGTGAGGAGGGCGTGGGTCGCCCGGCTCACCGCTTGCTGCACCATCTGCGACAGGGTGACGAGGTCCTCGATCACGGAGTCGAGCTGGTCGACGTAGGCATTGCGCATGAGGCCCACTCTCCCTCCACAGGGCAGCCTCCGGCAGTCGTCAAGGTGAACGACACGTGAACGGAGACCGAAACTGCAGGTCAGAGGCCCTCACCTGGTCAGGCGACCATCGGCGCGGCTCTACCATTCAGGCGTGGACCCGACCGCGCTGAACCTGATCTTCGCCCTCATGGGTGCGGTCATCGGGGCCATCCCGGTCCTGGCCTGGCGGATCAGCGACCGCGAGCTGCGCCAGCCCGCCACGCCGTCGTCCAACGCCGAGGACGCGGTCGTGCCCCCGGGCGTCTCCACCGTCCTCAACGCGCTCCGCTCGAGCGCCCTGGTGGTCGACGAGCAGGACCAGGTGCTGCAGGCCTCCGCGCCGGCGTACGCCATGGGCCTCGTGCACGGCTCCGAGCTGCGCGTGCCGGAGCTGGCCGACCTGGTGCGCCAGGTGCGCCGCGACGGCGAGACCCGCGTGGTCGACCTGGACATCGAGGTCGCCCGCAGCTCGCGGCAGGTCCACGTCCGCGTCGCCGCGCTGAGCAGCCGGCTGGTGCTCGTGCTCGCCGACGACCGCACCCGCGAGCGCCAGGTGGAGGCGATCCGGCGCGACTTCGTCGCCAACGTCTCCCACGAGCTCAAGACGCCGATCGGCGCGCTCACCCTGCTGGCCGAGGCGGTGCAGGAGGCGGCCGACGACCCCGACGCGGTGCAGCACTTCAGCAACCGGATGAAGCTCGAGGCCGAGCGCCTGAGCCGTCTGGTGCAGCAGATCATCGAGCTGTCCCGCCTCCAGGACGACCAGGCGCTCGACTCCCCCGCCGTCGTCGAGGTCGACGCCCTCGTCGCCGCCGCGATCGACACCGTCGAGGTGGAGGCCAAGGCCAAGGACATCGAGGTCGTGTACGACGGCCAGCGCGGCCTGCGCGTCCTCGGCAACGCCGAGCAGGTGTCGCTGGCGCTGGGCAACCTGGTGGCCAACGCGGTGGCGTACTCCGAGCCGCACAGCCAGGTGCGCCTCTCGGCCTCGCGGTCCGGGACGATGGTCGACCTCGCGGTCACCGACGAGGGCATCGGCATCCCGGCCGACGAGCTGGAGCGGATCTTCGAGCGGTTCTACCGCGTGGACCCCGCCCGCCACCGCTCCACCGGTGGCACCGGCCTGGGCCTCTCGATCGTCAAGCACGTCGC
>CAZKZQ010000478.1:0-1788 GCA_964557235.1 uncultured Nocardioidaceae bacterium | reverse complement strand
TGCGAAGGCGTTCCATGCGTCGCAGCATCGGTCGACGATGTTGTCGTAGGTGTCGAAGACGGAGATGGCGAGGCGGTTTGCCCGCAGATAGGCCCAGATGTTCTCGACCGGGTTCAGTTCTGGCGCATAGGGCGGGAGCGTCACGATGGTGATGTTGTCGGGGATGCGCAGGGCGCTGGAGCCATGCCAGCCGGCGCCGTCCATCACGAGCACGGCATGGGCGCCTGGCGCGACGGTCTTTGCGATTTCGACAAGGTGGGCGTTCATGGCCGAGGTGTCGGCACGCGGCATGACCAGAGCCGCGGTTGTGGCGCGCGCCGGGCAGACGGCGCCAAAGATATAGGCCCATGTGTAGCGGGTATCGCGCGGCGCGCGGGGGCGGGTTCCCCGCTCGGCCCAAGTCCGGGTGAGCGTCCCCTGCTGGCCCACTCTGGCCTCATCTTGGAACCACACCTCCAGAGGCTTGCCGCGTGCTGCCTCCGGCAGGGCGGCCTTTACCGTAGCGGCAAAGTTTTTTTGAATGCCTCTTGCGCCACCGGGTCGGACTTGGGGTGCTGGGGGCGCACCGACAGGCGGCGAAAGCCGAGGGCCGCCAGCTGTTTGCCGACCGTCCGCTCATGCATGACCACGCCAAAGCGGTCCTCGATCTTGCGCTTGAGATCGATGCAGCGCCAGCGCACCACCCCATCGGCCTCAAGGTCAGGGCCTTCCCGGACCATCCGGGCCAGTTCCGCCTTCTGCTCTGAGTTCAGGAGCGGCGTCGGACCGGCCGCATAGCGGTTCGTCAGGCCGGCGATCCCCTCGGCGTTGTAGCGATGCACCCAATCGCGCAGGGTCTGCCGATCCATGCCGCAGGCCTCCGCTGCCGTCTTGCGATCTGTCCCATCCAGAACAAGAGCGATCGCCAGCATCCGCCGCGCCGCCTTGGCATCCTTTGTGCGAGCCGCCTGCGCCCGAAGCTCGCTTGCCGACATGTCCGTTCGCGTGATCTCAACCGCCATCAAAGCCTCCATCCCCTGGAAAACCATGATTCATACTTTCAGGTCGAAGGGAATCCCGTGCGAGTCAGAGAGCAAGGCGTTTGGTATTAGTCATCTGCCCATGGCAGTGGCCCGCGTTGCCGCCGCAGCGGTTCACCTCTTCCATGATGATCGAGGCTTCGGTCACCGACTGGTCGCCGTCCACCAGCAGCGGAAACTTCCGGATCGGCCAGCGCCACGCCAGTTCGAGATTGGCGGGCGAGTCGGGCGCGCCGAGCATCTGGTAGTCGAAGGCGATGCCGTTCCCGTACAGCGCGATCAGCACCTTCTGGCAGTAGGACGAGAAGGGATGGGCGTAGAGCGTGAGGGCCATGCGGAGTCCGGGCGGGTGACGGGATGCCGTCCAGTGTGCATGCCGCGGCTTGTGGATGGCGTGGCGGGCTCGCTACCCTGCCCGCCCTTTCGAGCTACGAGATCAGAGACCGCCATGACCGTCACCACCGCCTCCGGGCTGCAGTACGAAGACACCACCGTCGGCACCGGCGCCGAGGCCAAGGCCGGGCAGCAGGTGCGCGTGCACTACACCGGCTGGCTGTTCAACGACGGCAAGCAGGGCGGCAAGTTCGACAGCAGCAAGGATCGCGGCCAGCCCTTCTCGTTCGCGCTCGGCGGCGGCCAGGTCATCAAGGGCTGGGACCAGGGCGTGGCCGGCATGAAGGTCGGCGGCCGGCGCAAGCTCACCATCCCGCCCGAGCTCGGCTACGGGATGCGCGGCTACCCGGGCGTCATCCCGGCCCAGGCCACCCTG
>CAZKZQ010000477.1:0-1856 GCA_964557235.1 uncultured Nocardioidaceae bacterium | reverse complement strand
AGGTCACGCACTCCGCGTAGCCGCCCTGCTCCACGAGGTTCACACCCGTGGCGAACTGGTCCTTGATCTTCTGGGCCGAGGTGGAGCCGGTGACGGAGCACAGGTTCTTGCCGTCCAGCGACTCGGGGCCCGTGATCTCGGAGTCGTCCGAGCGGACCAGCAGGTCCTGGCCGGCCACGAAGTAGGGTCCGGCGAAGGCGACCCGCTCCTTGCGGGCGTCCGTGATGGAGTAGGTCGCGAAGATCATGTCGACCTCGCCGTTCTCCAGGGCGTTCTCGCGGTTGGCGGACGGGGTCTGCACCCATTCGATGTCACCCTCGGCGACGCCCATCTTGTCCGCGACGTAGCGGGCCACGTCCGTGTCGAACCCGGTGGGCTGGCTGGAGCCCTCACGGAAGCCCAGGCCCGGCTGGTCGAACTTGATGCCGATGCGCAGGCCCTCACCCGATCCCGCGGTCTGGGACTCGCCGGCCCCGGACGAGCCGGAGGCCCCGCCGCCCTGGGAGGCGGAGGGCGAGCAGGCGGTCAGGGACAGGGCGGTCGCGGCGGCGACGGCGGTCAGGGTCAGGACTCTCTTGCGGGACATGGTGCTCTCCTCGGGTCGGTGCGGGGGACGTGGTCAGTGGGCGAGGATCTTGCCCAGGAAGTCCCGGGCGCGCTCGTGCTGTGGGTTCGTGAAGAAGGTCTCGGGGTCGGTGTCCTCGAGGACGGCGCCGTCGGCCATGAAGATGACCCGGTCCCCGGCCTTGCGGGCGAAGCCCATCTCATGGGTGACGACCACCATGGTCATGCCGCCCTCGGCGAGCTGGACCATGACGTCGAGGACCTCCTGCACCATCTCGAGATCGAGGGCGGAGGTCGGCTCGTCGAAGAGCAGGGCCTTCGGCTCCATCGCCAGGGCGCGGGCGATGGCCACGCGCTGCTGCTGCCCGCCGGAGAGCTGGGCCGGCATCTTCTTGGCCTGCTGGGCCACGCCCACGCGCTCGAGCAGCTCCATGGCGTGGCGCTCGGCGTCCGCCTTGCGCTTGCCCTTGACCTTGATCGGCCCCAGCGTGACGTTCTCGAGGATCGACTTGTGCGCGAAGAGGTTGAAGGACTGGAACACCATGCCCACCTCGGCGCGCAGCTGGGCCAGCTGCTTGCCCTCGGCCGGTAGGGGCTGCCCGTCGAGGAGGATGCGGCCGCCGTCGTCGTCGATGGTCTCGAGGCGGTTGATCGTGCGGCAGAGCGTGGACTTGCCGGAGCCCGAGGGGCCGACCACGATCGCCACCTGGCCGCGGGGGATGCGCAGGTCGATGTCCTTCAGCGCGTGGAAGTCCCCGAAGTGCTTGTTGACGTTCTCGAGGACGATCAGGTCGTCGCCCGGGGCCGCACGCGGACGGCGCGGGGCCGCCTCGTCGCGGGCGTGGGCGCCGTGGGGCTCCTCAGGCGTGATCTGCGTCATGGCACTGGAATATAGCGCACCTCACTTCCGCCCCCGCGCGTCGACGGGCTCGACGCCGCGCCGCGGGGACGACGCCGGACGCCCCGGCGGGCCCGCTCGCTAGGCTGGCGACATGGACCCCGACCAGCACCCCAGGACCGACGCCGTCCCCGCGCCCGAGCGCGTCCGCCGTGGCGGGCAGGTGCTGCGCGGCGAGGCCGCCCGCCGGCCCACCTTCGACCAGCTCCTGCTCGACGCCCGCCGCCCGGGGGACGCCCTGCCGCCCGCCGCCGACCTGGCCTCCACCACCTCCGAGGCCTGGCGCGTGCTGCGCATCCAGGCCGAGTTCGTGGAGGGCTTCGGCACCCTGGCCGGGATCGGCCCCGCCGTCTCGGTGTTCGGCTCGGCCCGCACGCCCGAGGACAGCCCCGAG
>CAZKZQ010000476.1:0-1863 GCA_964557235.1 uncultured Nocardioidaceae bacterium | reverse complement strand
GAGCGAGGTACGGCGCGGTCGCGCTGCCGTCGGTCTTCGCGATCTCGGCCGGAGTCCCCGTCGCGACGACCTCACCACCCGCGTCGCCGCCGCCCGGACCGAGGTCGATGACCCAGTCGGAGCCGGCGATCACGTCGAGGTCGTGCTCGACCAGGACGACGGTGTTGCCGGCGTCGACGAGCCGGTGCAGCTGACGCAGCAGCAGCGCGGTGTCCGCCGGGTGCAGCCCCGAGGTCGGCTCGTCGAGGAGGTAGAGCGTGTGGCCGCGCTGGGCGCGCTGCAGCTCGGTGGCGAGCTTGATCCGCTGCGCCTCGCCGCCGCTCAGCTCGGTGGCCGGCTGCCCGAGCCGGAGGTAGCCGAGCCCGACCTCGCGCAGCGTCTGCAGGCTCCGGGCCGCGGCGGGCACGTCGGCGAGGAACTCCGCGGCCTCGTCGACCGAGAGGCCGAGCACCTCGGCGATGTTCTTGCCGCGATAGGTGATCTCGAGCGTCTTGTCGTTGTAGCGCGCCCCGTGACACGTCGGGCACGGCGCATAGGTCCCGGGCAGGAACAGCAGCTCGACGGACACGAACCCCTCGCCCTGGCAGGTCTCGCACCGCCCCTGCGGCACGTTGAAGGAGAACCGCCCGGCGCCGTACCTCCGCCTCCGCGCGACGTCCGTGCCGGCGTACACCTTGCGGACCGCGTCGAAGAGCCCCGTGTACGTCGCGAGGTTGGACCGTGGCGTCCGCCCGATCGGGCGCTGGTCGACGAGCACCAACCGGTCGAAGGCGTCCCTCGCCTCCTGATCCTCGGAGAGCACGCTGACCAGCGTCGACTTGCCCGACCCGGAGACGCCGGTGACGGCGGTCAGCACGCACAGCGGCACGTCGACGGAGAGCTCGCGAAGGTTGTGGCGCGACACCCCGCGCAGCTTCAGCCAGCCCTGCGGCTCGCGGACCTCGTGGTCGGGCCGCTCGGCGCGACCGAAGAGGTGGTCGCCGGTCACGGACTCCGCGACGTCCTCGAGCCCCGGGACGGGCCCGCTGTAGAGCACGCGCCCGCCGGCCTCCCCCGCCCCCGGGCCGATGTCGACGACCCAGTCCGCACGGCGGACGACATCCATGTCGTGCTCGACGACGAAGAGCGAGTTGCCGGCCGCCTTCAACCGATCGAGTACGTCGAGCAGCGGCTCGGCATCTGCCGGGTGCAGCCCGGCGGACGGCTCGTCGAGCACGTAGACGACGCCGAAGAGCCCCGACCGCAGCTGGGTCGCGATGCGCAGCCGCTGCGCCTCGCCCGGGGAGAGCGTCGTCGAGCTGCGACCGAGGCTGAGGTAGCCCAGGCCCAGGTCGAGCAGCACCTGGACCCGCGCGACCAGGTCGGCGCAGATGCGCACCGCGACCTCGTTGGTCTCCTCGGGCAGCTCGGCGACCGGCGAGAGCAGGGCGTGCACCTCGGTGAACGGCAGCTGGTTGAGCTCGGCGATCGAGAGGCCGGCGAAGGTGACCGCGAGGGCCTCGGGCCGCAGGCCGCTGCCGTGGCACTCGGGGCACGGCGCGTCCACGACGAACTTCAGCGCGCGCTCGCGCATCCGGTCGCTCTTGGAGTCCGACAGCACGTGCATGACGTGCTTGCGGGCGCTCCAGAACTTGCCGTAGTAGGCGTGGTCGACCCGCCCCTCCTCCGGCTCGATCCAGACCGACGGCTGCTCGTCGGTGAACAGCAGCCAGTCGCGGTCCTTCTTCTTGAGCTTGCGCCACGGCTTGTCGACGTCGATGTCGAGGCCCATGACGATGCTGCGCAGGTTGGCGCCCTGCCAGGCGCCGGGCCACGCGGCGATCGCGCCGTCGCGGATGCTCAGCGACGGGTCGGGGACCAGCA
>CAZKZQ010000475.1:0-1867 GCA_964557235.1 uncultured Nocardioidaceae bacterium | reverse complement strand
CCGTAGTCGTCGTCGAGGCGGACGATGTCGTCCTCGCCGGTGTAGCCACCGCGCTGCACCTCGATGATCACCAGGTCCTCGGCGCCGTTGTTGACCAGCCGGTGCTTGGCACCGAGCGCGACGTCGATGGAGTGGCCGGGGCCGATCACCTTGACCTCGTCGTCGATGACGCACGTGGCGACGCCGTAGAGCACCACCCAGTGCTCGGAGCGGTGCGCGTGCAGCTGGTAGGACAGCCGCTGGCCGGGGGCCACGTGGATGCGCTTGACCTTGTAGCCCTGGCCCACGTCGAGGACGTGCCACGAGCCCCACGGGCGCTCGGCGGACTCCATGGTGCGGGTGGTGCTGGTGCTGCTCTCGCTCATCGGTCGTTCCCCCTCAGGTGATCCATCAAGCATGCCGCAGGCCCTCGACGTAGCGCAGGCACTCCTCGTAGTCCGGCAGCCTCCCCGCGGCCCGCGCCTCCTCCAGCGAGGGGGCGGCGGCGTCCTTGCCGGACAGCTGGGGCTCGACGCCGACGTCGGGCCAGTCGATGCCGATGGCCGGGTCGAGGGGGTGCACCTCGTGCTCACGGTCGGGGGCGTAGCCCTCGGAGCAGAGGTAGACCACGGTCGTGGCGTCCTCGAGCGAGAGGAACCCGTGGCCGAGCCCCTCCGCGAGGTAGAGCGCCTTCTTGTCGGTGGGGTCGAGGCGGACCGCGTCCCACTCGCCGTACGTCGGGGAGCCGACGCGCAGGTCGACGACGACGTCGAGGATCGCGCCGGAGAGACAGGTGACGTACTTCGCCTGGCCGGGCGGGACGCTGGCGAAGTGGATGCCGCGCAGCACGCCGCGCGCCGACACCGAGCAGTTGGCCTGCTGCAGGTCGAAGGCGTGGCCGGTGGCCTCGCGGAACACGTCGGCCTTGAACCACTCTCGGAAGCTGCCTCGATCGTCACCGAACACCTTCGGCGTGATCTCGAGGGCCCCCGCCACCTTCAGCTCCCTGATCTCCACCCGGCTAGGTTAAGGGGCGTCGCACATCGAGAGGGGCGGGGACCATGCGCTGGCTGATCCTGGGAGCGAAGGGCATGCTCGGCGTCGACCTGGTCGCGCTGCTGCACGCCTACAGCCGCGACGTGGTGGGGCTCGACCGCTCCGAGTGCGACGTCCTCGATCCCGCCTCGGTCGCGGCCGCGATCGCCGAGCACTCCCCCGACGTCGTGGTCAACTGCGCCGCCTGGACCGACGTCGACGGGGCGGAGTCAGCGGAGGACGACGCCTTCGCCCTCAACGCGACCGCCCCCCGCACGATCGCCTCCGCCGTGGCCGGCACGGGCGCGCTCCTGGTGCACCTCAGCACCGACTACGTCTTCGGCTCCGGCCACTCCGACCCGATCCCCGAGGACGCGCCCCTCGACCCGGCCGCGGCCTACGGCCGCACCAAGGCCGCCGGCGAGGAGGCGGTCCGCGAGGTGCTCCCCGACCGGCACCTCATCGTGCGCACGGCCTGGCTGTATGGCGCCCACGGCAACTGCTTCCCCAAGACGATCGTGCGGCTCGCCCGGGAGCGCGGCGCCGTCTCGGTCGTCGAGGACCAGGTCGGCCAGCCCACGTGGACCCACGACCTCGCCGACCTCATCGTGCGGCTCGTCGTCGCCGACGCCCCCGCCGGGACCTATCACGGCACCTCGGAGGGCGCCGCGTCGTGGTTCGAGTTCGCCCGGGCGGCAGTGGCCAGCGCCGGGATGGACCCCGCGATCGTCTCGCCCACCGACTCGGCCGCGTTCGTGCGCCCGGCTGCCCGGCCGTCGTACTCCGTCCTGGGGCACGAGGCCCTCCACCGCCTCGGCATCAAGCCGATCGGCCCCTGGGACGAGCGCTGGGC
>CAZKZQ010000474.1:0-1870 GCA_964557235.1 uncultured Nocardioidaceae bacterium | reverse complement strand
GCGCGGCTGGTCGACCCGGCCGCGTGCGAGGACGTCGTGCAGGAGTCGCTGGTGCGCGCCTGGCGGCGCTGGCCGACGTACGACGAGGGGCGGGGTGAGCCGGCCGGGTGGCTGCTGGCGATCGTGGCCGACCGGGCCCGACGCCACCGCACCCGCACCCGGGTGCACGTCGCCCTCGACGATGCGCCGGACCGCGGTGCCACCGACACCGGGCGCGACCTCGACCTGGAGCGCGCGGTCGCGGGGCTGAGCGGGCGGCAGCGCCTGGCGGTCGAGCTCTACTACTTCGTCGGCGCCGACGTGGCGACCTGCGCGCAGGCGATGGGCTGTGCCGAGGGCACGGTCCGCGCCACGTTGCACCAGGCCCGCCTGCGGCTGCGCGACCTGATCGGAGACGAGTCATGAGCCATCACGAGCCCGACGACCTCGACCAGCGCCTGACCCGGGCCGGAGCGGCCTGGCGCGCCGATCACCACGCCCCCGAGCCGGAGATCGGCGAGCTCCGTCGGCGCCCGGCCTGGGTCGTGCCCGTCGCAGCGGCCGCCAGCGTCGCGCTCCTCGCAGGTGGTGCGGTGCTCGTGGCGTCGCAGCTCGACGCGGATCGAGCCGATGCACCGCCCGCGGGCACCACGGAGGAGCGCTGGGACCCCGACCTCCCTCCAGGCCTGCTCCCCGCTGAGGTGCCCGGTGCCGTGCCGCCGGTCAACCAGTCGGTGCAGTTCCCGGGTGCGGAGGCAGCCGGCACCTACACGCCTCGAGTGTGGGACGCGGCGGGTGCGCCGATCTGCGGGGCCGATGACGTACGCCTCTCGGCGCAGGCCACCGGAGCACCGGGCGCCGTGACGCTGACGCTGACGGCCAAGGATGCCGACGTGCGGTGCTCGCAGAGCTACTACCCGATGGTCCAGTTCCTCTCGGCGGGCAAGTACGTCGAGGTGCTCACCGACGGCCAGGACCCGCGCGCGGGCGACTGGCCGACGTCGGTGCTCGTGACCGCGGGACAGTCGGCCGTGCTCCGGACCGGGTGGGTCGGGTTCTGCGAGGACCAGGGCCCCGGCGAGCAGACGATGGAGGTCGTGTTCGACGACAACTCCGTCGCTCGCGTGGCTGCGCCCGTCACGCCGGGGTGCGAGGACACCGACTTCTCCGACGACAAGCTGCACGCCGTCAGCTGGGAGCCTGAGGGCTTCACCTTCGAGCGGCGCGACACCTTCGGTCCGATCGAGGCCAGGCTGGTCGACACGGTCACGGGTCCGGGTGGTCTGCCGACCTGGGTCGTCGAGCTGACCGCTGCACGGGACGTCCTGCTGGACACCTGCCCGTCGTGGGAGGTCCGGCAGGGTGAGGAGCAGTCCGCCTCGTGGCGGCTCAACTGCGACGGCGTGCCCGACCACAAGGCGGACGGGCGGCCGTACCTCCCGGCGGGCAAGCCTGTCCGCTTCGCGGTCTGGACGTCCTACGGCGACACCGACGCGCCGCTGACGTGGGTGCTCACGACGCCCGACGGACCGGTCACGGTGCCACTGTCGGACGGTCCGGCCGCACCGACGGGGGCGCCCCGGCGCGTCAGCGAGCGCGAGGCCAACGTCCACCTCTACCTCAGTGTCGGCTTCGACGACCCGGTGAAGGTCTCGCTGACGATCGACGGGACCCGCGTCGTGGACGAGTCCTTCGAGTCGAGCGGCCAGGACGCGCCGCAGGCGGTCCAGCTCGCTGTGCCGGCCGGCGACCACACGGTCGTCGTCGAGAGCGCCACCGGGGCCCGGCGCGAGCTGCGGTTCAGGGTCCCGGCGGCAGGCGACCGCTGGGTCAACCTGGAGGTCTGGGACGACCCCGCCCAGGACGGCCGCGGGTCGATCGAGTGGAGGGT
>CAZKZQ010000473.1:0-1879 GCA_964557235.1 uncultured Nocardioidaceae bacterium | reverse complement strand
GCGGACTCGTCCAGCTCGTTCTGGGTGGCGCACGGCAGGGCCACGGTGCCCTCGACGTCCCACACGGAGCCGCCGGCCACGTAGCGGGACTTGCCGCCCTTGCGCTCCACGTACTCGGAGATGCGGGCGCGCTCGACCTCCTTGATCTGCTTGAGCAGGTCCAGGTCCAGGCCGTCCGGGTCCACGATGTAGCCGGCGGAGTCGGAGGCGGTGAGCACGGTGGCGCCCAGGGACGCGGCCTTCTCGGCGGCGTAGATGGCCACGTTGCCGGAGCCCGAGATCAGCACCTGCTGGCCGTCCATGGACTCGCCGCGGGTCTTGAGCATGGAGTCCGCGAACATGACGGCGCCGTAGCCGGTGGCCTCGGTGCGCACGAGCGAGCCGCCCCAGGTCAGGCCCTTGCCGGTGAGCACGCCGGCCTCGAAGCGGTTGGTCAGGCGCTTGTACTGGCCGAACATGTAGCCGATCTCGCGGCCGCCCACGCCGATGTCGCCGGCCGGGACGTCCGTGTGCTCGCCGATGTGGCGGTGCAGCTCGGTCATGAAGGACTGGCAGAAGCGCATGATCTCGCGGTCGGACTTGCCGGCCGGGTCGAAGTCGGAACCACCCTTGCCGCCGCCGATGGGCATGCCGGTCAGAGAGTTCTTGAAGATCTGCTCGAAGCCCAGGAACTTGATGATGCCCAGGTACACGGAGGGGTGGAAGCGCAGGCCGCCCTTGTAGGGGCCGAGGGCGGAGTTGAACTCCACACGGAAGCCGCGGTTGACCTGGACCACGCCCGCGTCGTCGATCCACGGCACGCGGAAGATGATCTGCCGCTCGGGTTCGCACAGGCGGTGCAGCACGCCGGCGTCCACGTAGTGGGGATGGCGCTCCATCACGGGGTCGAGCGCCTCGAACACCTCGGACACGGCCTGGTGGAATTCGGCCTCGCCGGGGTTGCGCGCGAACACCTCGTCGCGCAGGGACTCCAGGGACTGGTTCATGCTGTCCTCCTCGGGTGGGGGTCTGAAGACCCGCGACCTCCGGCCCGGCGCACCGCGATCAGAGGGGGCCGCGGTGCCTGGTCTCCATCTTGACAGCCGCCGGTCACTGTTACCTCCATGAGACGCGCACCACGTTCGCGGCGCACTTCGGCACTCCCGCGGCGCCCTCCAGCACGTCCGCGGCGTGGTCCGCGACGCCGGCTGCGGGCTCAGCGCGGCGGGGCGGTCTCGGTGTCCACGCTGGCCTGCTGGGCCTCGTTGTAGCGCGCCCCCGCCACGGTGGCGTGGTTGACGATCTCGTCCAGACGTGCGACGTCGGCCGGGGTCAGCACCACCTCCTGGGCGGCGCGGTCCTGGGTCCAGTGGTCCCAGGAGGTGGTGCCGGGGATCGCGACGACGTCCTCGCCCTGCGCCAGCACCCACGCGATCGCCAGGGCCGCGGTGCTGGTGCCGAGGCGCACCGCCTCCACGGCCAGGGCCTCGCGCAGGGCGAGGTTGGCGGGGTAGTGGCCGGCCTCGAAGCGGGGCATGTGGTGGCGCATGTCCGTGGCGTCGAGCCGGTCCAGCCGTGGCGGGGCGTCCGTGAGCAGGCCCCGGCTGACGGGGGAGAAGGCCACGAGGGTCACGCCGTGGCGGCGGCAGGCCTCGAGCAGTCCCCACTCGGGGTTGCGGGTGGCCAGGGAGTACTCGTTCTGCACGGCCGCGATCGGGTGGACGGCGGCGGCCCGGGCGAGGGTGGCGGCGGAGACTTCGGACAGGCCGACCGCGCCGATCTTCCCGGCGGCCACGGCGTCGGCGAGCGCGCCCACGGACTCCTCCACGGGCACGTGCGGGTCGAGCCGGTGCAGGTAGTACAGGTCGATCCGCTCCTGGCCCAGCCGGCGCAGGGAGCC
>CAZKZQ010000472.1:0-1885 GCA_964557235.1 uncultured Nocardioidaceae bacterium | reverse complement strand
AGGGCGCCGGCGACATCACCCGGGACAGCCGCACGAACGTGTAGCCACGGGCGCGGACCTCGCGGATGACCGTCGGGAGCGCGGCGGCGTCGAGCGTGCTGTGGTCGGTCGGGTGCGAGCCGACGTGCATGAGCACGATCTCGCCGGGCCGCAGCCCCGCGAGCACCCGGCGTACGACGGCCGCGGCGGTCATGTCGCCCGACGTCCCCTTCCAGCCCAGCGTGTCCACGGTCCACCGGAACGGGACGTAGCACAGCTCGTTGGCCAGGCCGATGACGTGCGCGTTCCTCGCGCCGTAGGGGAAGCGGAAGAAGCGGCGCGGGTCCTGTCCCGTCGCCGAGGTGATCGACGCCTGCGCTGTCTTGATCTCGTCGCGCACGGCGGAGTCCGGGAGCGTGGTCAGGTCGGGGTGGCTCACGGTGTGGTTGCCGATGAGGTGCTCGGCGCCCAGGCGCGCCGCCCGGACGGGATAGCGCTGGACCCACTGGCCGGTGAGGAAGAAGGTCGCCGGGACCCCCGTCGCGTTGAGCGTCCGCCGGATCGGTGCGACGGCGTCGGCGTTGGCACCGGCGTCGAAGGTGAGCGCGACGACCTTGGCGGTCACCGGCAGCTGGGAGACCTCGACGCCGAGGAACCGTGCGGGCACGGCACAGGCGGGTGGCGGGGTCGTCGACGTCGCGGCCGGCGGCGGGGTCGTCGACGCAGCGGCGGGCGGCGCTGACGTGGTCGCCGGCGTGGTTCCCGGCGGCGCTGACGTGGCCGCCGAGGGCTGCTCCGACGGTGTCGCCGTCGTCGTGGCGGGCGCCGAGTCGGTGCAGCCGGCCAGGGCGGCGAGCACGGCGAGAAGGACGGTTGCCGGGAGGAAGCGGGAGCGGGTCATGGTCATCACCAGCTGGGAAGAGGCTCCACCTCCAGATTACGCCGGGAGCCGGGCCTCAGACGGTGAGACTGCTCTCACCCGCGAGCAGCCTCGCGACCGGGTCGCCGACGTCGCGGCCGAGCAGCGTCGCGGTCGCCCAGTCCGCAGCCGCCGACTCGAAGACCCTTCCCCTGCTGAGCATCGCGTGCTTGCCGCCCTCGACGGTGAGCCAGGCGACGTCGGTCGTGCGAGCGAGCGTGCGCGCGACTGCCTGCGCCCGCGACGGGATCGCGATGCGGTCGGCGTCGCCGTGCACGATGAGCACGTCGCGGCCCCGCAGGTCCGCACGGTCGGAGGGCTGCACCCACGGGTTCAGCGCGACGACGCTCTCCACGCCGTCGTGCTCCCCGGCCATCAGCGCGGCCCGGCCACCGAGCGAGTGGCCGACCAGGCACACGGGCACGTCGGCGTACCTCTCCCGGACCTGGGCGATCGCCCAGTGCGTGTCGTCGACGGGCGTGTGGTGGGTGTCCCAGCCGCGATAGGAGTTGAGCAGGCGATAGGTCGCCAGCCCCCCTCGTCCGGCGCGCGCGATGCGACGCGCGATCGGCACCATGCGCAGCACCGACAGCTGGGTCGGGCTGACCATCATCCGCTCGCCGCGCGCCCCGCCGCCGTGGAGCACCACGACGGCACCCTCGGGGCGGTCGGGCTCTCGCACGGGGATCAGTCGCGGCTCCAGGTGCATGCAGCAAGCGTGCCCAGGAGGACCAAGCGGACGTCTCGGTCTGGTCACCGTGCCCACCGAGGTGGTACGACGGAGGGGCGCGGGGACCGGCGGCCGCCCCTCGGCCGGCGGACGCTCCCACGCGATCCGGAGGCACGGCATGACCGAGCTCGACACCACCGCACTGCTCACCGAGCTGGAGCAGGTCGTGGCCGACAACCTCGACCGCCACCTCGCCATCGCCGACGAGTGGATGCCGCACGAGTACGTCCCCTGGAGCCTCGGGCGCGACTTCGCCG
>CAZKZQ010000471.1:0-1885 GCA_964557235.1 uncultured Nocardioidaceae bacterium | reverse complement strand
GCGAACGGCGGCAGGAACTCCACGTCCACGCCCGACGGGACGCCCACCGACCCGGCGTCCTTGGCCCCCACGGGCCGGTCGCCGACGAGGGCCGAGCAGACCTCGAGGACCCGCGGCAGCTCCGGGCGGTCGGGCAGCAGGGCGAGCACCGCACGGCGTACGTCGGCCACCGACGGGTCGCCGTCGACGGCGCTGACGGCGACCGTCGCCTCGGACTGCCCGGCTGCGGCGCGGGCGGCAGCCCACAGCCGCACGTGGACATCACGCGAAGTCGTAGCGGTCATGTCCGATATCCTCCCACCACTGGAAGGAGGCCCGGGATGCGCGCGATCCTGCTGCTCACGGGCAGCCTGCAGCCCTCGGCCGAGGTGCTGCCCTCGCTCGGCCTCCTGCCGTTCAACGTCCGCGTGCTGCCCGCCGAGGGCACCGCTCTGCTGGACTCCCCGCCGGTCGACGCCGTCCTCGTCGACGGTCGCAGCGACCTCGCCAGGGCCCGCGACCTCGGCCGCCTGATCCGCACGCTCGGCACCTCGACCCCGACGCTGCTCGTCGTCACCGAGGGCGCGCTGCCCGTGGTCGCGGTCGACTGGGGCTACGACGACATCCTGCTCACCACCATCGGTCCCGCCGAGCTCGACGCCCGCGTGCGCCTGGCCATCGGCCGGCTCCAGGAGGGCAAGCCCGACGACCCCGACGCCCACCTGATCCGCTCCGGCCAGGTGACGATCGACGAGGCCAGCTACACCGCTCGCCTCGGCAACCGGGCGCTCGACCTGACCTTCAAGGAGTTCGAGCTGCTGAAGTACCTCGCCCAGCACCCGGGCCGGGTCTTCACCCGTGAGCAGCTGCTCCAGGAGGTCTGGGGCTACGACTACTTCGGCGGCACGCGCACGGTCGACGTCCACGTGCGCCGCCTGCGCGCCAAGCTCGGGTCGGACAACGAGGCGCTGATCGGCACGGTCCGCAACGTCGGCTACCGCTTCGTCGTCCCGCCGACCGAGGCGACGAGCGACGAGCGCGTGGACGCGTGAGCACTGCTCGTCTCACCACCCTCACCGAGGCCGATGCCGCCGCCGTGCGCGCGGTGATCGACGCGGCCGAGACCGCTGACGGCATCCGGCCGGTCGACGAGGCGGTCGACCTGCTCCTCGCCCGCGGCCTGGGTGCCGGCGCCGTGCTGTGGCTGGCCGACGGCGGGTTCGCCCTGGTCCGGCCGGGCTCGACCAACGAGCTCGACCTCGTCGTACGCCCCGACGCGCGCGGAGCCGGCCTCGGCTCCTCCCTGCTGACCACCGCGACCGACGACGGGTCGTGGGCGGCCTGGTCCCACGGCGGTCATCCCGCGGCCGCGCGGCTCGCCGCCCGGCACGGTTTCGAGGCCGCCCGCGCGCTGTGGGTGATGCGGTTGCCCGCCGGGGCCCCGCTGCCGGACGCCCCGACCGAGGGCCCGACGCTGCGGTCGTTCCGCCCGGGTGAGGACGACGCAGAGCTGCTGCGGGTCAACCACGCCGCGTTCGCGCACCACCCCGAGCAGGGCGCGCTGGACCAGGCGGGGCTCGACGAGCGCATGGCCCAGCCGTGGTTCGACGCCGACGGACTGGTCGTCGCGGACGTGGGCGACGGGCGGCTGGCCGGGTTCCACTGGACCAAGGTCCACGACGCCGAGCCCGTGCACGGCGAGGTCTACGTCATCGGCGTCGACCCCGACGCCCAGGGCGGGGGCCTCGGTCGCCGGCTCCTCCGGGCCGGGCTCGAGCGGCTGCGCGACCGCATCGGCGAGGACGCCGAGATCGTGCTCTACGTCGAGTCCGACAACACCCCGGCCGTCGCGATGTACGAGCGGTTCGGGTTCGCCCACGCCGACCGCGACACCCACGTGCAGTAC
>CAZKZQ010000470.1:0-1890 GCA_964557235.1 uncultured Nocardioidaceae bacterium | reverse complement strand
TCCCGCGACCTGGCCGACCCCTCGCAGCTCACCGACGAGGACCTCGGCCTGGCCAACGTCATCCTGACCAACGGAGCGCGGCTCTACGTCGACCACGCCCACCCGGAGTACTCCTCGCCCGAGGTGACCAACCCGCGCGACGCGGTGCTGTGGGACAAGGCGGGCGAGCTGGTCATGCAGGACGCGTGCCGCTTCGCCGCGGCCGTGCCGGGCGCCACGCCGATCCAGCTCTACAAGAACAACACCGACAACAAGGGCGCGTCCTACGGCTGCCACGAGAACTACCTGATGCGCCGGTCGACGCCGTTCGGCGACATCGTGCGCCACCTGACGCCGTTCTTCGTCTCGCGCCAGGTGGTCTGCGGCGCCGGGCGCGTCGGCAAGGGCCAGGACGGACGCGAGGACGACTTCCAGCTCTCCCAGCGCGCGGACTTCTTCGAGGTCGAGGTGGGCCTGGAGACCACCCTCAAGCGCCCCATCATCAACACCCGCGACGAGCCCCACGCCGACCCCGAGAAGTGGCGTCGGCTGCACGTGATCATCGGCGACGCCAACCTGTCGGAGATCAGCACCTACCTCAAGCTGGGCACCACCTCGCTGGTGCTCGCGATGATCGAGGACGGCTTCATCGCCCAGGACCTCACCGTCGACCAGCCGGTGCGGTCGCTGCGCGCGGTCAGCCACGACCCGACGCTCACGCACCTGCTGACGATGCGCAACGGTCGCACCCTGACCGCCGTGCAGCTCCAGCTGGAGTACCTCTCGCTGGCCCGCAAGTACGTCGAGGACCGCTACGGCTCCGACGCCGACGAGCAGACCGTCGACGTCCTCGACCGCTGGGAGTCGGTGCTCGACCGCCTCGAGCGCGACCCGATGTCGCTCAAGCGCGAGCTGGACTGGGTCGCCAAGCTGGCGCTGCTCAACCGCTACCGCGACCGCGACGGTCTGGACTGGTCCGACGCCAAGCTCCAGCTGGTGGACCTGCAGTACTCCGACATCAGGCCCGGGCGGGGGCTCTACAACAAGCTCGTCTCGATGGGGCAGATGGACCGCCTGCTCACCGACGACGAGGTCGCGCAGGCCGTGCACGAGCCGCCGACCGACACCCGCGCGTACTTCCGCGGCCGCTGCCTGGAGAAGTACGCCGACCGCATCGCCGCCGCGTCGTGGGACTCGGTGATCTTCGACCTCCCGGGCCGCGAGTCGCTGCAGCGGGTGCCGACGATCGACCCGTTGCGGGGCAGCCGGGCCCACGTCGGGGACCTGCTGGACCGCTGCGACACGGCCGAGGCGCTGTTCCGCGCCCTCACGCAGCCGTCCTGACGCTAGGTTGGGGACATGGCACAGGAGCAGATCCACCCCAAGAAGGGGTCGGAGGACGCCGAGCAGGTCGAGGACTCCGCCGAGTCCTCGGTCGCCGAGCGCAAGGAGCAGCTCGACGAGGACATCGACGCGATCCTCGACGAGATCGACGAGGTGCTGGAGTCCAACGCCGAGGACTTCGTGAAGTCGTTCATCCAGAAGGGCGGCCAGTGACCTCCTCGCAGCGACTTCCGGCGGCCTACCTCACGCCCGGCTCGTCGTCGTTCTCCGACTTCCTCGCCGCCCAGGCCCCCGACCTCCTCCCGTCGCGCCGCAGCGCGGTCCAGGGCGGCGTCGGCGGAGCCGGAGACCTCGCACCCCACGCGACCACGATCGTGGCGGCGACCTTCCCCGGCGGTGTGGTCATGGCCGGTGACCGCCGCGCCACGATGGGCAACGTCATCGCGCAGCGCGACATCGAGAAGGTCTTCCCGGCCGACGAGTTCTCCTGCGTGGGCATCGCCGGCACCGCCGGCCTCGCGGTCGAGATGGTGCGGCTGTTCCAGACCGAGCTCGAGCACTACGAGA
>CAZKZQ010000469.1:0-1908 GCA_964557235.1 uncultured Nocardioidaceae bacterium | reverse complement strand
CACCGTCCCGCCTCGGAACGTCATCGAGGCTCGGTCGGTCGGTCGGGCGCTGACCCGCACAGTTCCGCCGCTGGCCATCGGCTGCTCCCAGGCGCGCCACGAGCCGAAGGACACGAATCGGTCGTTCTCCTGCTTCGTGTCCCTGCCGAACACGGTGGCGAAGGCATCGGCGACCACCCAGCTGCCCCGCGAGGCCGCGTTCTTCTGCCCAGCGACGACGAGCCTGACGTCGTGGCGCTTGGCCTCGAGACCATCGATCTTCACCACGCGTCGCGCATAGGTCGGTGCATAGAGGTCGAACGTGCCCTTCGCGACGCCGTCCACCACAAGGCGAGCCTTGCCCATGGTCGGACCGACGCGGGTCAGCCATTTGACCGTGTCACGAGCCGAGCTCACGTACGACGCCGAGGCGCCACGGGTTCGCGTCAGCCGGTCCGAGCCACCGAGGGCGCCGTCGACGAACCGGCCGGTCCAGGTCGACCACCGCACGCCGACGTCTGAGTCCTCGGTTCGGTAGGCGCGCGTCGCGTTGTTGTAGGACACCGAGGCGACGCCACAGGTCCTGGTGCACGACTGACCGCGCGCCCGGAGTCGGGCCGATGCGGTGCTGTCAGGCATCAGGCTTCCTGCGAGGTAGGCACGGGATCCGTCGGGACTCGAGGCGATCGCACTGCCGTAGCCACCCGGATAGTTCGCCACCCAGCGCCGGTCTCCCGTCGCGGTGTCGTAGGCCAGCACGAGGCCCCACGAGTAGTCACGAGGGTCGCAGGGAACGTGGTTGCACGCCTGCCGGTCCTGTCCCGTGGCGAAGACGGTCGACCCGTCGTCGCTCGCAGCCATGCGGGTGACGGCGACGAATCCGGAACCTTCATACAGCCGCTGCCACGTGACCTCGCCCGTCGTCATGTCCATGGCGACGGTGCGGGCCGCGATCTTGTTCGAGGGCACCCGTTCTGGTCCGGTGACGAAGACCTGGGATCCGTCGGGCGCCACCACCATGTCGGGACTGGTCTCGCCCGACCAGTCGACCCCGGACACGTCCGTCGACCACAGCTCCTCACCGGTCTCCGGATCGAACGCGGTGGTGCCGAGCCTGGGCGGATAGGGACCGCCGCCACCCGTCATCACCACGCGGGAGCCGCTCGGGTCCACGCCGACCGCGGTCGCCCAGACGCAGGCACCGGCCCGCCGGAAGCGCTCGTCACCCGTTGCCACGTCATACGCGACGATGACCGACTGCTCCCGCACGCACTTGTCGACGCCGTCGACGCTTCCACTACCCACGACGAACGCGGTCGCGCCGTCCGGACTCAGGGCCATCCCTCGCCCCCACACCGGCATGAAGTCGATGTTCTGCGACCACAGCTCCCCACCGGTAGCCGCATCGAGCACCAGGATCCGGCCGAGGTCGTAGAACCCCAGGTCACCGCTGACGACGAGCCTCGACCCGTCCGGGGTCACGGCGATCTCCGTCGGCCTGCCGTCGCGGTAGTCGTTCGGAATCCGAGTCACCCACAGCTGCTGACCAGTGGCCGCGTCGTACGCGATCGCGACATAGGTGTCGTCCTTCGCGCTCGGGCACTCATCGCGGCACCAGGTCGTGCCAGCGGCATAGAGGATCGATCCGTCGGGGCTCATCGTCAACGCCGTGCCCTCCACGGTCTCGGCATCGCTGACGGCGCCCCAGCCCCTCGACCAGCGCCGCTCCCCGCTCACTGCGTCGTAGGCGATCGTGATCATCGAGGAGAAGAGCCTGTCCCGCTGCTTCCTGCCAGTGACGAACACCGTCTGCCCGTCCGGACTCGTCAGGACGTCGAAGCCCGCGGACGGGATTCCCTCGGCGTAGGTGCTCTCCCACGCCTGGGTCCCGCCGCTGGACCCGGCAGCACCCACCTGGGTGCCGGCGAC
>CAZKZQ010000468.1:0-1919 GCA_964557235.1 uncultured Nocardioidaceae bacterium | reverse complement strand
GCGACGAGGGCGAGATCGACCTGCTCGACTGGTTCGCCGAGCTGACCATCTACACCACCTCGTCGTGCCTGATCGGCAAGCGGTTCCGCGAGGAGCTCGACGCGAGGTTCGCGCAGCTCTACCACGACCTCGAGCGCGGGACGGACGCGTGGGCCTACGTCGACCCCTACAAGGACATCGAGAGCTTCCGCAAGCGCGACGAGGCGCGGCTGGCGCTGGTCGAGCTGGTGCAGGGGATCATGCGGCGCCGGGAGGAGGCCGGGCCGGTCGCCCGCGAGGACCGCGACCTGCTCGACGTGCTCATGTCGCTCAGGACGGAGGACGGGTCGCCGCACTTCAGCGCCGACGAGGTCACCGGCATGTTCATCTCGATGATGTTCGCCGGGCACCACACCAGCTCGGGCACGGCCGCCTGGCAGCTGATCGAGCTGATGCGGCACCCGGAGGTCATGAAGGACGTCGTCGCCGAGCTCGACGAGCTCTATGCCGACGGGTCCGAGGTGTCCTTCCAGGCGCTGCGGTCGATCCCACGGCTGGAGGCCTCGCTCAAGGAGACGCTGCGGCTGCACCCGCCGCTGATCATCCTCATGCGGGTCGCGAAGGAGCCGGTGACCTTCGGCGGGTTCACCATCCCCGAGGGCGCGATGGTCGCGGCCAGCCCTCGGGTCTCCAACCGCATCGCCGAGGACTTCCCTGAGCCCGACGCGTTCGACCCGGGTCGCTACCTCGACCCGCGCCAGGAGGACCTGCAGAACCGCTGGACCTGGATCCCGTTCGGCGCCGGCAAGCACCGCTGCGTGGGCAACGCCTTCGCGATGATGCAGCTCAAGGCGATCTTCTCGGTGATCCTGCGCGACTACGAGTTCGAGATGGCGCAGCCGTCCGAGGACTACCGCGACGACACCTCCAAGATGGTCATCCAGCTCGCCCAGCCGTGCCGCGTGCGCTACCGCCGGAGGGCGCAATGACCGGGTGGCGCGTCGAGGCCGACGTCGACCTCTGCCAGGGGCACCAGATGTGCCAGGGCGAGGCACCCGACGTGTTCGGCTTCGACGCGGACGCCGACAAGGTCGTGCTGCTCCAGGAGCGGCCCGACGACACCCACCGCCGGCCGGTGCAGGACGCGGTCGTCTACTGCCCGGCGATGGCGCTGCGCATCGAGGAGGAGGCCTGACATGTCCGGAGCAGAGCTGACCCGAGCCGAGATCGAGGAGTTCTGGGACACCTGGCTCGCGACCAATCGCGAGGCCGAGCGCCGCAACGACTGGCGGGTGCTCGCCGAGTGCTACGCCGAGGACGCGACCTACGGCTGGATGTACGCCCCCGACGAGCACTTCATGGCCGTCGGGCGCGACCAGATCCGCGACTGGGCGATCGGCATCGAGATGGACGGGCTCGACGGCTGGCACTACGACTACGTCGCGACGGTGATCGACGAGAAGAACGCCATGGTCGTCGGTTTCTGGAAACAGCGCTCGGGCATCGTCGACGACCGCACCGGCAAGGAGTTCGAGATCCTCGGCATCGGCGGCTCGTGGTTCGGCGTCGAGCGCCAGACCTCCGGCGCCGACGCGGGTCAGGTCAAGATCGCCTGGCAGCGCGACTGGTTCGACATGCCGTCGACCGCCCACACGTTCATGGAGATCCTCCAGGCGGGCAAGGCACCCGAGACGCTGCTCAGACGGATGTCCGTGACGGGGCTCGGCGTGCCGGGGCACTACCGGCACGAGGACCTGCCGTCGTCGGTCTGGCCTCCGCCGGTCGAGGCCGGCCAGCACGTGCGTAACGGTGGTCGAGCAGCGAGCGAAGCGAGCGATCAGTCGAGACCTTCCGAGAGGACGGGCGCATGACCGAGTGGGCCGAGCCGCAGCTGCTGGTCGACGGCAAGCTGACCGGTGCGAGCGACGGGGCGACGTACC
>CAZKZQ010000467.1:0-1939 GCA_964557235.1 uncultured Nocardioidaceae bacterium | reverse complement strand
CCCAGCGATCCCCAGAAAGAGGACAGCATGTCCAAGCGCATCCAGGCCAAGGACGTCGACGTCTACTACGGCAAGTTCAAGGCCGTCGAGGGCGTCAACATCGACATCGCCCCCCGCACCGTGACCGCGTTCATCGGCCCCTCCGGCTGCGGCAAGACCACGTTCCTGCGCGCCATCAACCGCATGCACGAGGTGCTCCCGGGCGCCCACGTGGACGGCCAGCTCCTGCTGGACGGCGAGGACGTCTACGGGCACGGCGTGGACCCGGTGACCGTGCGGTCCCAGATCGGCATGGTCTTCCAGCGGCCGAACCCGTTCCCCACCATGTCCATCCGGGACAACGTGCTGGCCGGCTACAAGCTCAACGGCACCCGCCTCTCCCGCTCCCGCGCGGACGAGATCGTGGAGAAGTCCCTGCGCGGCGCCAACCTCTGGAACGAGGTGAAGGACCGCCTGGACAAGCCCGGCTCCGGCCTGTCCGGCGGCCAGCAGCAGCGCCTGTGCATCGCCCGCTCCGTGGCCGTGTCCCCGGACGTGATCCTCATGGACGAGCCCTGCTCCGCCCTGGACCCGATCTCCACCCTGGCGGTCGAGGACCTGATCAACGAGCTCAAGGAGCAGTACACGGTCATCATCGTCACGCACAACATGCAGCAGGCCGCGCGCGTGGCGGACAAGACCGCGTTCTTCAACATCCAGGGCATCGGCCAGCCCGGCAAGCTGATCGAGTTCGACGACACCAACGTCATCTTCAACAACCCCTCGAACCAGCAGACCGAGGACTACGTCTCCGGCCGCTTCGGCTGAGCCGTCCCGTCCGTCCCCCGACCCCGTCCGGCCGCGCGCCGGGCGGGGTCGCGGCGTCTGCGGGGGCCTCAGGCCAGGGGCAGCAGGGCCAGGGTGCCCAGCAGGCCGAGGGCGGCGCACACCACCGGGGTGAGCAGCCACCAGCCGCCCACGCGCAGCACGGTGGGCCAGCGCACGGAGGCGTAGGTCTGCGTCTGGCCGGCGCCCACGATGGCCGCCGTCGCCGTGTGCGTGGAGGACAGCGGCAGGTGCAGCACGAGCGAGCCCACGAACAGCAGGCCCGCGGGGACGACGGCGGCCACGGACGCCCGCAGCGGGTCCAGGCGCACGAGGCGCTCGGTGAGGGTCCAGGCGATGCGCCACGCGCCGCCCAGCGTGCCCAGGGCGATCGCGAGGGCGAAGAGGACGGAGACGACCACGAACTCGGCCGTCAGCGCGTCCGGGGAGAGCGCGGCCCCGGAGCCCAGGAGCACGGCGGCCCACAGCACGCCCACCCGCTGGCCGGCCTGCAGGCCGTGGCCCATGGCCATGGCGCCCGCGGACACCGCGAGGGCGATGCGGGCCCGGCGCTGGACGTTGACGGTGGTGCCCGTCGTCGCCACCTGCACCACCGGCCCGGTCAGCAGGCGGGCCAGGCCCCACGCGATCACGGGGGAGAGCAGCAGGCTGAGCACCACCTCCACGCGGACGCTCTCGAGGATGGAGCCGGCGAGGTCGTCGTGCAGGCTCAGCTGCACGGCCAGGTGTGCGCCGGCCAGCGCGGAGAGCACCGCGTGGGTGGTGGAGCCGGGCAGCCGGCGCCACCACAGCAGCAGGCCCCACAGGACGGCGACCACGGCCGTCACGCCCACGGCGAGCGGGCCGACGTCGCCACGCACTGCGGGCGAGATGAAGTAGTGCACGCTCAGCGTGATCAGGCCGATGCCCAGCAGGGCGCCCACCGCGTTGATCAGGGCGGTCATCACCAGTGCGAGGCGGGGCGTGAGGGCGCGGAAGCGCACGGGCAGCGCGACGGCGTTGGGGGCGTCCCGGAACCCCGTCAGGGCGGCCAGGGCGCACAGCAGGAGGGCGACGACGGCGAGGCCGGGCGTCACGGGGCGCAGCCCGGCTCAGGACTCACGGACCAGCACCA
>CAZKZQ010000466.1:0-1949 GCA_964557235.1 uncultured Nocardioidaceae bacterium | reverse complement strand
CCTAGCCCCGGGCGACCCGGCGGGCTCGCAGCACCTCCACCTCCACGCGACTGACCCCGCCGCCACGCGGGAACCGCCGACGCAGGGCACCCTCGACCTCGACGAGGTCACCGACCTCCCACCGCGCGACCGTGCGGCGGGTGAGCCCGGACCACGCCGAGCACTCCAGCCAGTCCACCGTCTGCTTGGAGCCCTTGGTCATCGCGGTCGACGCACCGTCGCGGCGCACCGAGATGCGCACGCCCACCACCAGGGCCCCGCTGGGCAGCTCACGCTCCGCGGGCGCGCCGGACACGCGGCCACGCAGGACGACCCGGTTGAGCCCGGCCTCCTCGTCGGCCCCACCGTCGACCAGCTCGGTCTCGAGCGTCGCGCTCATCTGAGTCCTCCGTCCTCGACCGCTCCGTGCGGTCCTGGACGAAGCCTCCCGGCCGGCGACGACACCGGCCGACGACGTCAGGGCGCCTGGGGACGTCCGCCGGGTGTCCCCACCTGGGGACAGGATCCGGCCCGTCGCCGAGGCTCAGCCCTGCGCCTCGAGCTCCTCGAGACGCTCGGCGGCATCGGTGACCTGGTCGCTGTCGATGCCAGCGGTGCGGTGGAACCACTCCACGGCCTCGTCACGACGCCCGGCCTTGAGCAGCAGGTCAGCATAGGCGTAGCGCAGGCGCACCACCCACGTCTCCCGTGCGATCGACTTGAGGTTCGCGTTCTCCAGCGTGCGCAGCGCGCTGTCGACCTCACCGAGGTCGAATCGCGCGCCGGCCTCGACGATCGTCATCTCCACCTGCTGGTCGCGCTCGAGCTTGGCGACACCGGGGCTCTTGGCGAGCTCGAGGGCGCGCTCGGGGCGGCCGAGTGCCCGCTCGCAGTCCGCCATCATCGGCAGGTACGCGTTGGTCCCGCTCATCCGCTTGGCAGCACGGAACTCCGAGAGCGCCTCGGCGAAGTGACCGGCCGCGTACGCCGCCTCACCGCACGCCTCACGCACGACGCCGACGCGGGCGGCACGCGCCCGGGCCGCCAGCGTGTGCTGGTACGCCGTCTCGGGGTCCTCGTCGATCAGCAGGCCAGCAGCGGCGAGGTGCCGGCCGACGCGGGCGGCGAGCTTCTCGGGCAGGCCGCGGAGCTGGTCGAAGACAGCGCGGTCGAGCTCCTTGCCGGTGATCTCCTCGGGGATCTCCGGGCCGTCGTAGACCTTCTGGTCGGCCGTGCGCTGGACATCGGTGCGGTCACGGCGCCGGTCGTCGCGCCGGTCGTCCCGGCGGTCGCCACGAGGACCGCCTCCGCGGCGATCCCCGCCGCGGGGAGCGTCCTTGCGGTCGTCCCGGCGGTCGGTACGTCGTTCTCCGTCACGGCGCTCGGGCCGGCCGGACGAGCTGCGCTCGGGGCGCGCGGACGAGCCGCGCTCGGGCCGGCCACCGCCGGTGCTTCGAGCAGGCCGGTCGCCGTCTCGGCGCGGGCCGCGCTCCTGTCGGTCGGACATGGGTCCTCCTCGGATTGTTCTTGGGACGTCGGACATGCGTGAAGGCCACCCGCATACACGGGTGGCCTTCACGAAAGAATGTCCGGCGACGTCCTACTCTCCCACAACCTCTCGATTGCAGTACCATCGGCGCTGAAAGGCTTAACTTCCGGGTTCGGAATGGAGCCGGGTGTTTCCCTTTCGCTATGGCCGCCGAAACTCTATGGAGTTAGATCGGACATTGCCCGCAGTATTTCTACAGTGGACGCAGTCCCCGACCGTAACTCGGGAACCACACAGTGGACGCGTAACATCTTTGAGCAAGACAAGCCCTCGGCCTATTAGTACCGGTCGGCTCCGTGCATTACTGCCTTCTACCTCCGGCCTATCAACCCAGTCGTCTACTGGGGGCCTTACCTGGTTGACCCAGTGGGAAACCTCATCTTGAAACGTGCTTCCCGCTTAGATGCTTTCAGCGGTTATC
>CAZKZQ010000465.1:0-1957 GCA_964557235.1 uncultured Nocardioidaceae bacterium | reverse complement strand
TCGCACGACATGTTCGACGGGGCGCTCATGCTCGGCGTCTGCGACAAGATCGTGCCCGGCCTGCTCATCGGCGCGCTGTCGTTCGGCCACCTGCCGACGATCCTCGTGCCGGCCGGCCCGATGGCTTCGGGCCTGCCCAACGGCGAGAAGGCACGTGTCCGCCAGCTCTTCGCCGAGGGCCGCGCGACCCGCGAGGAGCTGCTCGAGGCCGAGGCCGCGTCCTACCACGGGCGCGGGACGTGCACGTTCTACGGCACCGCCAACTCCAACCAGCTGCTGATGGAGGTCATGGGCCTCCACCTGCCCGGCGCGAGCTTCGTGCACCCCGACACCGACCTGCGCAGCGCCCTGACCGACGAGGCGGGTCGTCTCGTGACCCACCTCGCGGGCACCGGCGCTGCGCCGGTCGGCCGGGTGGTCGACGAGAAGTCGGTCGTCAACGCCTGCGTCGCGCTGCTCGCCACCGGCGGCTCGACCAACCACACGATGCACCTGCCCGCGATCGCCCGCGCGGCCGGCATCACGCTGACCTGGCAGGACCTCTCCGACCTGTCCGGCGTCGTCCCCCTGCTCGCGCGGGTCTATCCCAACGGCAAGGCCGACATCAACCAGTTCCACGCCGCCGGCGGGGTCGGCCTCGTCGTGCGCGAGCTGCTCGAGGCCGGGCTGCTGCACGAGGACGTGCGCACGGTCGCCGGCGAGGGCCTGTGGCGCTACACCGAGGAGCCGCGGCTGCTCGACGGCGCGCTGTCGACCGTCGACGGGCCGCGGGAGTCGCTCGACCTCTCCGTCGTCCGCCCGGCCGCGGAGCCGTTCGCCCACGACGGCGGGCTCCAGGTGCTCGAGGGCAACCTCGGCACCGCGGTCGTGAAGACCTCCGCGGTCGCCGACGAGCACCGCGTGGTCACCGCGCCGGCGCGGGTCTTCGACGACCAGGCCGACTTCCTCACCGCCTTCCAGGACGGGCTGCTCGACCACGACCTCGTCGCGGTGCTGCGCTACCAGGGCCCCGCCGCCAACGGCATGCCCGAGCTGCACAAGCTCACCCCCGCGCTCGGCGTGCTCCAGGACCGCGGCCACCGGGTCGCGCTGGTCACCGACGGCCGCATGTCCGGCGCGTCCGGCAAGGTCCCCGCCGCGATCCACGTCAGCCCGGAGTCCGCCCTCGGCGGCCCGCTGGCACGCGTGCGGGACGGCGACGTCGTCACGCTGGACGCGACCAAGGGGACGCTGCGCGTGCACGTGCCCGACGACGAGTGGGCCGCACGCCCCGCGAGCGGCGCGCCGCCCACGCAGGCGGAGTGGCAGGGGACCGGGCGGGAGCTGTTCTCCGGCTTCCGCGCCCTGGTCTCCACCGCCGGCGAGGGCGCCTCGGTGACCTGGGCGGGAGGCGCGCGATGAGCCCGCTCGACCGCGGTCCGGTCATCCCCGTCGTCGTGATCGAGTCCGCCGACGACGCCGTCCCGCTCGCCCGTGCCCTGCTCGCGGGCGGCGTCACCACCATCGAGGTCACGCTGCGCACCGACGCCGCGCTCGAGTCCGTGCGCCGCATCGCGGCCGAGGTGCCCGACATCCTGCTCGGCGTCGGCACCGTCCTGCGGCCCGAGCACGCCAAGGCCTCCCTCGAGGCCGGCGCGCAGTTCCTGGTCACGCCCGGCACGACTCCGACGGTCCTGGGGGCCGTGGAGGAGACCGGGCTGCCCGTCCTGCCGGGCGCAGCGACGGTCAGCGAGGTGATGGGCCTGGTCGAGCTGGGCTTCACCGAGCTGAAGTTCTTCCCCGCCGAGGCCTCGGGCGGCCCCGCGTTCCTGCGCGGTGTCGGAGGCCCGATCCCGGAGGTGCGGTTCTGCCCCACGGGAGGCATCACGGCCGCCTCGGCGGGGGACTACCTCGCGCTGCCCAACGTCGGCTGCGTCGGCGGCACCTGGCTGACGCCCCCGGCCGTCGTACGCGCGGG
>CAZKZQ010000464.1:0-1957 GCA_964557235.1 uncultured Nocardioidaceae bacterium | reverse complement strand
TCGAGCTGATGACCTACGTGACCTGCCCGATCCTGCGCTACCACCCGGCCGTCGTCGCCCAGAAGGCCGCGACGATGGGGCTGTTGTCCGACGGCCGCTTCACCCTCGGCCTCGGCTCCGGTGAGAACCTCAACGAGCACGTGGTCGGCCAGGGCTGGCCGCCGGTGGACCAGCGCCAGGACATGCTCGTCGAGGCGATCGAGATCATCCGCGCGCTCTTCGGCGGCGACCTCGTGACCTACGACGGCGACCACTTCCGCGTCGACAGTGCCCGGCTGTGGGACCTCCCCGAGGAGACCGTGCGTCTCGCCGTGGCGATCAGCGGCGACAAGTCCGCCGAGCGCCTCGCTCCCCTGGCCGACGACCTGGTCGCGGTCGAGCCGGAGCGCGACCTGGTCTCGGCGTGGAACGCCACCGAAGGGGCGACGCGCATCGGCGAGGCCGGCACGCGCGCGATCGGGCAGCTCCCGATCTGCTGGGACCCCGACGAGGACACTGCGGTGAAGCGGGCGCACGAGCAGTTCCGCTGGTTCGCCGGCGGCTGGGCGGTCAACGCCGACCTGCCGACGACGGCGGGGTTCGCCGGCGCCACGCAGTACGTCCGGCCCGAGGACGTCGCGGAGAACATCCCGTGCGGACCCGACCTGGACGCGATCGTGGAGGCCGTCTCCGAGTTCTGGGAGGCCGGCTTCACCGACGTCGCGCTGGTCCAGGTCGGCGGCGACTCCGTGCGCCCGTTCCTCGACGAGGCGGCCGGCCCCCTGCTCGACAAGCTGCGAGCCGCCGCCCCGTGAGCGGGCTCAGAACAGGTCGAAGGCCTTGACCACCGTCTCGTAGACGCCGTAGGCGAGCGCGATGCCGGCGATCCCCCACGCGATCGGCAGCAGGGCGCCCGAGTGCTCGTGGTGGTCGCTGGTGGCGGTGCTCGTCGCCTCCGGCGTGTCGTCGGCGGTGGTCGAGCCGCTCTCGTGGAAGCGCTCGTTGACGGCGCGGACCATCAGGTTGGCCACGAACCCGACCGCGAGCACCGCGACCATCGTGAGCAGCGCGGGTCGGTAGGCCGCGGCCGTCAGCGACCCGACCTCGCCCTGGGTGTCGAGGATGCCGTTGACGATCAGCGGCCCGGCCACGCCCGCGGCGGCCCAGGCGGTCAGCAGCCGTCCGTGGATCGCGCCGACCTGGTAGGCGCCGAACAGGTCGCGGAGGTACGCCGGCACGGTGGCGAAGCCGCCGCCGTAGAAGCTGATGATGATCCCCGCGAGGAGCACGAAGAGCGCCACGCTGCTCGACCCGACGAAGGCGAGCGCGAGGTAGAGCAGGATCCCCGCACCGAGGTAGAGCATGTAGTTGTTCTTGCGCCCGAGGTAGTCCGAGGACGTCGACCAGGCGAACCGGCCGGCCATGTTGAACAACGAGAGCATCCCGACGAAGCCCGCGGCCGCGGCAGCGGTGACGGTGGACTCGCCGCCCGAGCCGCGGAAGAAGTCGCTGATCATCGGGGCGGCCTGCTCGAGGATCCCGATGCCCGCGGTCACGTTGCAGAACAGCACCACCCACAGCAGCCAGAAGGCCCGCGTGCGGACCGCGTTGGAGGCCGAGACGTCAGCCGTGGTGACGAGGTCCTTCTTCTCGACCTCGGCGGGCTCGAACCCCTCGGGCTTCCAGCCCTGCGGGGGCACGCGCACCAGCCAGGCGCCGAAGAGCATGACGACGAGGTAGACCACGCCCAGCGTCACGAACATCTTGGCGACGGCCGAGCCGCTCGCGATCGCGGTCGGTCCGTCGAAGCCCGGGTCGAAGATGCCGAGCAGCTTGGCCTCCAGCGGGCTGGCGATCATCGCGCCGCCGCCGAAGCCCATGATCGCCATGCCGGTGGCGAGGCCGGGCCGGTCGGGGAACCACTTGATCAGCGTCGACACCGGCGAGATGTAGCCGATGCCGAGGCCGATGCCGCCGA
>CAZKZQ010000463.1:0-1958 GCA_964557235.1 uncultured Nocardioidaceae bacterium | reverse complement strand
ATGGCGCTGCTCAAGCAGCCGGCCTACTCGCCGTACTCCCTGGAGGACATGACCGTCTCCCTGTGGACCGGCACCACCGGCCGCCTGGACAGGGTGCCCACCGAGGACGTCCTGCGCTTCGAGCAGGAGTTCCTGGACTACCTGCGCCGGTCGGAGTCCGGGATCCTCGACGCCATCCGCGAGTCGCGCAACTTCGACGACGACACCTCCTCGTCGCTGGAGAAGGCCTACGACAAGTTCCTGACCCAGTTCGAGACCTCCGACGGTCACTCGATCAAGCCGGGTCGTGAGGACCACGAGGCACTCGAGGACGAGGACGTCGAGCAGGAGCAGATCGTCAAGCAGAAGCGGGGCTGACCCATGGCAGTCTCGCTGCGCGAGTACCGCGCGCGGATCAAGTCGGTCGAGTCGACCAAGAAGATCACCCGCGCCATGGAGCTCATCGCTGCGTCCCGCATCATCAAGGCGCAGCAGCGGGCCCAGGCCGCCGCGCCCTATGCCCGTGAGCTCACGCGGGCGGTCTCGGCGGTGGCGACGTTCTCCAACGTCGACCACCCGCTGACCACCGAGGCCGAGGACCCCAAGCGGGCCGCGATCCTGGTCGTGACCAGTGACCGTGGACTGGCGGGGGCCTACTCCTCGAGCGTGATCAAGGAGGCCGAGCGCCTCCGGTCCAAGCTCGAGGAGGAGGGCAAGGAGGTCGACACCTACGTCTCCGGCCGCAAGGGCGTCGCGTACTACAAGTTCCGCGACCGTCCGATCGTCGAGTCGTGGACGGGTCACTCCGACCAGCCGACGTACGACGTGGCGCGCGAGATCGGCTCCACCCTGATCGGCGCGTTCATCCTCGGTGAGGACGACCTCGACAACCTGAAGGACCCGGACGGCAACGGCGTCCCGATCCAGCCGGTCGACGAGGTGCACGTGGTCTACACGCGCTTCCGGTCGATGCTGACCCAGGAGCCGACCGCGGTCCGGATGCTGCCGCTGGAGATCGTCGAGGGGGAGACGCCGCCCGACAAGGAAGACGTCCTGCCGCTCTACGAGTTCGAGCCGAGCCCCGCCGAGGTGCTCGACGGGCTGCTCCCGGCCTACGTCCAGTCGCGGATCTACTTCGCCCTGCTCCAGGCCGCGGCCTCGGAGCTGGCCGCGCGCCAGCGGGCGATGAAGTCCGCGACGGACAACGCCGAGGACCTGATCAAGAAGTACAAGCGGATCGCGAACCAGGCCCGCCAGGCGGGCATCACGCAGGAGATCAGCGAGATCGTGGGCGGCGTGAACGCCCTGGCTGACGCCAACGCCGGCAACGACTGAGGAAAGACGAGAGATATGACTGCCACCATCAACGAAGAGGCCACCGGCACCACCGGCGGCTCCGTCGGCCGCATCGCCCGGGTGATCGGCCCCGTCGTCGACGTCGAGTTCCCCAGCGACGCGATGCCGGAGATCTACAACGCCCTCAAGGTGGACGTCACCCTGGGCGAGGAGACCCAGACCATCGTCCTCGAGGTCTCCCAGCACATCGGCGACGGCATGGTCCGCTCGATCTCGATGAAGCCCACCGACGGCATGGTCCGTGGCGCGCAGGTGACCGACACCGGCGGCCCGATCTCGGTGCCCGTGGGTGACGTCACGCTCGGCCACGTGTTCAACGTGACCGGTGACTGCCTCAACCTCGAGGAGGGCGAGCGCCTGGAGGTCAACGAGCGCTGGGGCATCCACCGCAAGGCGCCGGCGTTCGACCAGCTCGAGTCCAAGACCGAGATGTTCCAGACCGGCATCAAGGTCATCGACCTGCTGACCCCCTACGTCCAGGGCGGCAAGATCGGCCTGTTCGGCGGCGCCGGCGTGGGCAAGACCGTGCTCATCCAGGAGATGATCGCGCGTGTCGCCAAGGACCACGGTGGTGTGTCGGTGTTCGCCGGTGTCGGCGAGCGCACCCGTGAGGGCAACGACCT
>CAZKZQ010000462.1:0-1978 GCA_964557235.1 uncultured Nocardioidaceae bacterium | reverse complement strand
GCGACTCGATCATGAAGACCATGCTCGAGTGGCCGAGGCCGGTGTTGGGGCCGACCACGAAGAACAGGTTGGGGAAGCCGTTGACCGTCGAGCCCTTGTAGGCCTGCATGCCGTGCTCGGCGAAGTGCTCGGCCAGGGTGACGCCGCCGAGACCGGTGACGTGCTGGGCGATCGGCAGGTCGGTGGTGTGGAAGCCGGTCGCGACGACGATCGCGTCGACCTCGCGCTCCACGCCGTCACGGTCGACGATGCCGGTCGGGGTGACCTTGGCGATGCCCTCGGTGACGAGGTCGACGTTGTCGCGGTTGAGCGCGGGGTACCACCCGTTGGAGATCAGGATGCGCTTGCAGCCGATCTCGTAGTCCGGGGTGACCTTCTTGCGCAGCTCCGGGTCGTCGATGCCCTTCCTGATGTTCTGCAGGGCCATCAGCTTGGCCGGGGTCGCCATCTTGGGCCACTTGGTGAAGGCGGGGACGTACATCTCCCGGCCCCAGTAGATCGCGGTGCGATAGACGCGCTGCACGCCCGGCACGTGCTTGAAGGCGAGCTTCTCGACGCCGGTGTAGTCGCGGTCGTGGCGGGGGAGCACCCACGGGGCGGTGCGCTGGTAGACGTCGAGGTGGGAGACCTGCTTGGCGATCTCGGGGACGATCTGGATCGACGAGGCGCCGGTGCCGATGACGGCCACGCGCTTGCCGGTGAGGTCGTAGTCGTGGTTCCACTTCGCGGAGTGGAAGACCTCGCCCTGGAAGGAGTCGAACCCGTCGATGTCGGGGTTCTTGGGGTCCGAGAGGGCGCCGGCGGCGGAGACGAGCACGTCGGCGGTCAGGGAGCCGCGGCTGGTCTGCACCCGCCACACCTGGGTGTCCTCGTCCCAGGCGGCGTCCTCGACGTTGGTCCCGAAGACGAACCGGTCGAGCACGTCGTACGACGCCGCGGTCTTGCGGATGTAGGCCTGGATCTCGGGCTGGGGGGAGAACGAGCGCGACCACTCCGGGTTGAGCGCGAAGGAGTAGCTGTAGAGCTGCGACGGGACGTCGCACGCCGCGCCCGGGTAGGTGTTGTCGCGCCACGTGCCGCCCACGTCGTCGCCGCGCTCGACCACGAGGAAGTCGTGCTGACCGCGCTCCTGGAGCTTGATCGCGAGGGCGAGGCCGCCGAAGCCGGCACCCACGACGAGGGTGCGGACGTGGTCGGGGAGAGTCGTCTCGGTGTCCATGCGTACACCGTAGGAAAGTTGTTGAACGCGCGTCAATAGATTTGTTGAACGATGTTCAGTAACATGGCGCACATGACCCGCACCCGCCTCAGCCCCACCGAGCGCCGAGCCCAGCTGCTCGACCTCGGCATGGTGCTGCTCGCCGAGCGCGGCCTGGACGACCTCTCGATCGACGTCCTGGCCGAGCACGCCGGCATCTCGCGCGGGCTGCTCTACCACTACTTCTCCGACAAGCGGGACTTCCACCTGGCCGTCCTGCGACGCATGTCGGAGGAGGTCGTCGCGATCACCGCACCGCCCGCGGAGGGCACGCCGATGACGCGGATGATGGCCTCGCTCGAGGCCTTCGTCGGGTTCGTCGGCACCAACCGCGCGGCCTACGCGTCGTTCGTGCGGGCCGCCCGCAGCGGCGACGCCGACTTCCACGCGATCTACGAGGAGTCACGCACCGCGCTGCTCGACCGCATCTTCGAGGTGAGCACGCCCGAGGAGCTCGAGCCGCTCGGCCTGCGCGACGACCCGCGCGGTCACCTGCTCGTGCGCGGGTGGAGCGCGCTGGTCGAGGAGACCGTGATGGCGTGGCTCGAGGACCCGGCCGGCCTGTCGCACGACGAGCTGATCGCGCTGCTCACCGGTGCCCTGCCGGGCATCGCGCTGACGCTGCAGCCCGCGTGATCTCGACTGGGCTCGATCAGCGCTACTTGGAGGGCTGCGGCACCTTGCACTTCACCTTGGGGTTCACCCCGACGTAGTTGAGCG
>CAZKZQ010000461.1:0-2005 GCA_964557235.1 uncultured Nocardioidaceae bacterium | reverse complement strand
AGGCCCGACAACCTCACCGCGACCCTCCGCGCCCGACGCCGCAGGGGCGGACCGGTCGCGGTGTTCGACCCGCAACACCTCGCCGAAGGCATCCCCGCCGGGCTGCGCTGGTCGCCCATTCGCGGCTGTGACGATCCGCTGACCGCGATGATCCGCGCTAACGGCCTCGCAGCCGCCACAGGACTCAGCGCCGGAGGGGTCGAGTCCGGCGGGTTCTGGGAAGGCAAAACCCGCACCGCACTCCAAAGCCTGCTGCATGCCGCCGCGCTCGACGGCCGCCAGCCAGCCGAGCTGTTCAGATGGACCCTCGACCCCAGCGCCGCGTCCGAAGCCGTCGCCATCCTCAACTCACACCCGAACGCGGCGATGGGCTGGGACGACTCCCTGGCCGCGATGATCGACGCCGACCCCAAGACCCGCGACAGCATCTGGCAAGGCGTCTCCCTCGCACTCGCCGCCCTCGCCGACCCGCGCGTGCTCGATGCCGTCACGCCCGGCCCGCACGAGCACTTCGACCCCGAGACCTTCCTCACCGAACAAGGCACCCTCTACCTACTCGCCACCGGGGCGGGAGCAGGAGCCTCCGCATCGCTGGTCGCGGCATTCGTCGAAGACCTCATCGAAACCGCCCGCAGGCTTGCCGCCCGCTCACCCGGAGCACGGCTCGACCCGCCGCTATTGCTCGCGCTCGATGAGATCGGGAACCTCGCACCGCTGCCATCCCTGCCGACGCTCATGGCCGAAGGCGGCGGCACCGGAATCACGACCATGCCGGTCTTGCAGTCCCTCGCCCAAGCACGCGACAGGTGGAGTGAACACCAGGCCGGCGCGATCTGGGACGCCAGCATCGTCAAGATCATCCTCGGCGGCGCATCCAACAGCCGCGATCTCCAAGACCTCTCCACCCTCATCGGTGAGCGTGACGAGTACACCGACAGCGTGACCCTTGGCGACCACGGCACCCGCTCCAACCAGCGTTCGGTCCGCCGTGTGCCGATTCTGCCGCCAGACCGCATCCGCACCCTGCCGTTCGGCACCGGCATCACGATGCTGCGCTCCGCACCGCCCATCGTCACCGATCTGCGCGCCTGGCCGACCCGGCCCGACGCCGCGCAGCTCCGCAGCGACCGCAACGAACTCGAAGCATTGCTGCGCCACCGCCCCGCGTCCTGACGACGCTTGGAAGGGCCAGCGCACCTGCCTGACAGAGCGACCACACGCAGTTGGTCGCCCGAGTTCAGGAGGAGGCCATCATGGCCATTCACACCCAGGAATCGTTGTCGGGCTTCATCGCTTCGGAGCCGTTGCTCACTGAGACGGCCAAGGGAGACGCTAGGTTCTTCGCCCGTATCGGCAAGGAGCACTTCCGCCGCGAGGACGATGGTTCGTTCACGCAGACCGAGACGACCTACCACCACCTGGTGATGTTCGGGCGTTCCGCTGAGCATGCGCACGCGAACTTCGCCCAGGGCGACAACTTCGTCGCCGAGGGCTACACGCGGCCGGTCAACTACGAGCGCAACGGTCAGGCGATCGAGGGCGAAGAGTTCGTCGCCAAGAAGATCGGCCACGACACCGCGCGGACCCGCTACGAGGTGGACCGGACGCCGCGCAATGGAGTCGGCCGGGACGCAGCGGCGTACGACCCGACGCAGCGAGCAGCGACTGCGACGCACGCCCCGGTCAGCATGTGAGTTCGGGAGCCACAGCACCATGAACGATCAGCATGAGATGGATGAGCCGGACGTCTTCGACGGGCCGCCCCGCGTCACCAACGCGGACATGCCCGAACCGCCGCACCCCGTGAACTGGAACCTGCTGACGGCGCACGAGCTGGAGCAGGAATGGCTCGCGCTGAACCGGTGGGTTGACTGGCTGCGACGCACCTACGGCCTCACGGTCGCGGGGGGGGCGCCGGACGGGGCTAACCCCCCCGAGATGGTGTGGGGTCTGGCTGGGGGGCACCAGCAATGGGGTGGCGCGGACGACCCCCGCCGAAAACCAA
>CAZKZQ010000460.1:0-2005 GCA_964557235.1 uncultured Nocardioidaceae bacterium | reverse complement strand
AGGCGATCCAGATCCACCCGCTGGTCTGCACCGCCTTCAACGCCGACTTCGACGGCGACCAGATGGCGGTGCACCTGCCGCTGTCCGCGGAGGCGCAGGCCGAGGCCCGCATCCTCATGCTGTCGACGAACAACATCCTCAAGCCGTCCGACGGCCGTCCGGTCACCATGCCGACGCAGGACATGATCATCGGCCTGTACTTCCTGACCCACCGCAACGAGGGCCAGGAGTACAAGGGCGACGGTCGCGTGTTCTCCTCGACCGCCGAGGCGATCATGGCCTTCGACCTCGGGGAGATCGAGCTGCAGAGCGAGGTCCGCATCCGCGGCCTCAAGGTCGACGACATCACCACGCTGGGCCGTGCGCTCTTCAACGAGGCGATGCCGGACAACTACGGCTACGTCAACGGCGAGGTCGGCAAGAAGCAGCTCGGCACGATCGTCAACGACCTGGCCGAGCGCTACACCAAGGTGGAGGTGGCCCACGCGCTCGACGCGCTCAAGGACACCGGCTTCCACTGGGCGACCCGCTCGGGCGTCACCGTCTCCATCGACGACGTCGTCACCCCCGGTGGCAAGGCGCTCATCCTGGAGAAGTACGACGTCGAGGCCAAGAAGGTCCAGGTCAACTACGAGCGCGGTCTCATGACCGACGACGAGCGTCGTCAGGAGCTCATCGAGATCTGGACCCGCGCCTCCAACGAGGTGGCCGGCGAGCTGGAGAAGACCTTCGAGGCCGACAAGGGCAACCCGATCTACATGATGGTCCACTCGGGTGCCCGAGGGAACATGCAGCAGGTCCGGCAGATCGCGGCCATGCGTGGCCTCGTGGCCAACCCGAAGGGCGAGATCATCCCGCGTCCGATCAAGTCGAACTTCCGTGAGGGCCTCACGGTGCTCGAGTACTTCATCGCGACGCACGGCGCCCGCAAGGGTCTGGCGGACACCGCGCTGCGGACCGCCGACTCGGGCTACCTCACCCGTCGTCTGGTCGACGTCTCGCAGGACGTGATCATCCGCGAGGAGGACTGCGGCACCGAGCGCGGCCTGCCCAAGGTGATCGGTCAGATCGACGAGACCACCGGCAAGCTGCGGCTGGCCGACAACGTCGACACCGCGGCCTACGCCCGTTCGGTGGCGACCGAGGTCACCCACCCGGAGACGGGCGAGGTGCTGCTCGGCGCCGGCGCGGACCTGGGTGACGTCAAGATCGACGAGCTGATCCTGGCGGGCATCGCCTCGGTCAAGGTCCGCTCGGTCCTGACCTGCGACGCCAAGACCGGCACGTGCGCGAAGTGCTACGGCCGCTCCCTGGCCACCGGCAAGCTGGTGGACATCGGCGAGGCCGTCGGCATCATCGCGGCGCAGTCGATCGGTGAGCCCGGCACGCAGCTGACGATGCGGACCTTCCACACCGGTGGTGTGGCCTCCGCGGACGACATCACGCAGGGTCTGCCCCGTGTGGTCGAGCTCTTCGAGGCCCGCACCCCCAAGGGTCGTGCCCCGATCGTCGAGGCTGCCGGTCGGATCTCCATCGACGAGACCGAGAAGGCCAAGAAGGTCATCGTCACCCCCGACGACGGCTCGGAGCCGCAGGAGTACCCCGTCTCCAAGCGGTCCCGCCTGCTCGTCGACGAGGGCGACCACGTCGAGGTCGGCGACAAGATCACCGTCGGCACCCCGGACCCGCAGGACGTCCTGCGCATCCTCGGTGTCCGCGCCGCCCAGGAGCACCTGGTCGACGAGGTGCAGGAGGTCTACCGCAGCCAGGGCGTGCAGATCCACGACAAGCACATCGAGATCATCATCCGGCAGATGCTGCGCCGGGTGCTCGTGCTGGAGCAGGGCGACACGCACCTGCTCCCGTCGGACCTGGTGGACCGGCCGACCTTCGAGTCGGAGAACCGCCGCGTGGTGTCGGAGGGCGGCAAGCCCGCCGCCGGCCGTCCGCAGCTGATGGGCATCACCAAGGCGTCGCTGGCCACCGAGTCGTGGCTGTCGGCGGC
>CAZKZQ010000459.1:0-2007 GCA_964557235.1 uncultured Nocardioidaceae bacterium | reverse complement strand
GGCAACGAGTTCTGCGTGGCCTGAGGGATCGGTGGCATCCTCGGTCCATGGGTGGACACCCCGGTCGCGCGCTCCTCGTCGCCATGATCGTGCTGCTCGCGTGCGACGTGGTCGGTGGCTTCATCGGCGTGGCCACGGATGCCGAGACGTGGGGCACCGCCTGGGGGTTCGACACCGAGTCCACCGTGCCGCTCCCGGTCGCGGCCGTGCAGCTCGGGCTCGCGTGGCTCGCCGCAGGCGACGTGCGGCCGCCGGTGGGGAGGATCGCCGCCCTGGTCCTGGGCGCGGCGTGCTTGATCAGCGTGCTGGCCGGCCTGTTCGACGGCGACCTCATCGGCAACATCGAGTCGGACGGCCTGCTCGCCTGGGGAGTCCTGTGGGCCTACGTCCTCCTGGCCGCCACCACCGTCGTCGGCCTGCTCGCCGTGGCTCGGGCGAGGCAGCTGCGCCCCGACCGGAGTGTCCGGTGAGGGTCACCCGGGTGTTCCTCCTCGAGGACCACGACGACGTCCGCCAGGGGTTGAAGGACCTCTTCGACGCCGAGGAGGACTTCGAGGTGGTGGGCGACTCCGGCTCGGCCGAGGACGCCGAGGCACGCATCAAGGCCCTGCGACCCGACGTCGCGATCCTCGACTGGCGCCTGCCAGACGGGAGCGGCATCGAGGTGTGTCGTGAGATCCGCGCGGCCGACCCCTCGATCCAGGCGCTGATCCTGACCTCGTTCGACGACGACGAGGCGCTCTTCGCCGCCGTCGTCGCCGGCGCTGCGGGCTACCTCCTCAAGCAGCTCGTCGGCCCGAACCTGCTGCAGGTGGTGCGCCAGGTCGCCGCCGGTCGGTCCCTGATCGACCGGGCGGAGAGCCAATGGGTCGTCGACCGGCTGCGCGACGGAGCTGCCCCGGGTCCGGGGGACCCAGCACTCACCCCGCAGGAGCGGCGCATCCTCGAGCTGGTCGCCGAGGGGCTGAGCAACCGGCAGATCAGCGAGCAGCTGGCCATCGCCGAGACGACGGTCAGGCGCTGCGTCGCCGAGGTCCTGGACAAGCTGTACGGCGACCACTGACCGGCCGGACGCCCCTCAGCCCTTCGTCGGCGGGGCTCAGCCGAGTCCGGTCACTGTCCGGTCCGCCCGTCGATGCACTCGCGGAGCAGGTCGACGTGGCCGAGGTGGCGGGCGTACTCCTCGACCAGGTGGACGAGGATGTCGCGCACCTCGACCTGCTCGTCGTTGCGGACGCGCACGATCCGGTCCATGAAGCCGGGCTCGTCCTGCACCGAGTCCAGCCACCGCTCGGCGCGGTCGATCTCGCGACGCCACGCCGACCACGCCTCCTCGACCATCGCGGGGTCCGCGACCGCGTCGTCGAAGTCGGCGTCGTCGTTGGCCTCGGTCTTGAACAGCCGCGGCTCGTCCAGCCCGCGCAGCACGATCTGGAACCAGCGGTGCTCGACGCTGGCGAGGTGCCGCACCATCCCGAGCAGGGACAGCGAGGAGGGCGGCACGGACCGCCGGGCGAGCTGCACGGCGTCGAGGCCCTCGCACTTGAGCTCGAGCGTCGCGCGGTAGTGGTTGAGATAGCTGCGCACGACCGGCACCTCGCCGCGCGGCTGCTCGTGGTCGGCGTAGCGGGGGTCGTCCGCAGGGTCCATCCAGTCGGCCATCGCGTCATCGTGCCAGCCGGGATTGCACGTCTCGCCGATCGGGCACGGTCCGGGTGCACCCGTTCACTGATGACTCGGCACCAGGAGCAGCCCCATGACCCGCTTCGGCTTCACCCTCATGACCGAGCAGTCCGGCCCCAAGGACCTGGTCGACCAGGCCCGCCGGGCCGAGGACGTCGGCTTCGACTTCGAGGTCTCCAGCGACCACTACTTCCCGTGGCTCGCCGCGCAGGGCCACGCGCCGTACGCCTGGAGCGTGCTCGGCGCGGTCGCCCAGGTGACCGAGCGCGTCGAGCTGATGACCTACGTGACCTGCCCGATCCTGCGCTACCACCCGGCCGTCGT
>CAZKZQ010000458.1:0-2014 GCA_964557235.1 uncultured Nocardioidaceae bacterium | reverse complement strand
TGCTCGGCGCCGAGGTCAACGCCGAGGCCGAGCAGCAGACCGCGGAGGACACGACCGTCGGTCCCGAGGAGCCGCTCGGGCAGCGGGGTGCGGTCAAGGCGGACAGCCTGCCCGGCGATCCGCGCTCGACCTGACCGCTAGAGTCCACGCAGACGCCTGAGTCCTTCTCCCAGGAGCAGACATGCCGGTCACGCGTGGATTCCTCGGCCGCCGACGCGGCCGCGAGGGCAGGTTGCCCCCGGGCCAGTACGACACCGGCTCCGGCTGGCCCGTGCTGACCGCGGAGGCGACCCCGATCGTGGACACGACGCGCTGGTCGCTGTCCGTGGACGGTCTGGTCGAGCGGCCGACGACCTGGAGCTGGGAGGAGATCCACCAGCTGCCCCAGTCGACGTACTTCGGCGACATCCACTGCGTGACCACCTGGTCGAAGTTCGACGTCACCTTCAAGGGGGTGAGCGTCGACGAGCTCCTCGACGCAGCGGGCCCGTCGCCGGACGCGGCGTACGTCATGGTCCACTCGAGCACCGGCTACACGACGAACCTCCCGCTGAGCGACCTCGTCGACGGCAAGGCGTGGGTGGTCTGGGAGTACGACGGCAAGCCGCTCCCCCGCCAGCACGGCGGCCCGGCCCGGCTGCTGGTGCCGCACCTGTACTTCTGGAAGTCGGCGAAGTGGGTCTCGCGGCTGGAGCTGATGGCCCACGACCGGCCCGGCTTCTGGGAGCGCAACGGCTACCACGACCGCGGCGACCCGTGGCTCGAGCAGAGGTACCAGGGTGACTGAGGACGCGACCGTGGGCGGCTCGATCGACGACGTTCGCGCGCTCGAGACCACTTGGACGACCGGACGGGTCATCGAGAAGGAGCTGCCGACACCCTCGACGGTCCGGCTCCGGATGCACGTCGAGGACCGGCACCGGCACCGGCCCGGACAGCACTACCTGGTCCGGCTCCGCGCGCCCGACGACTACACCGCGCAGCGCTCCTACTCGATCGCCTCCGATGACGACGACCCGCTGGTGGAGTTCCTCATCGAGCGGCTGCCCGACGGCGAGGTGTCGGAGTTCCTCGCCGACGTCGCCGAGGTGGGTGACGTGCTGGAGATGCGTGGCCCCATCGGACGTTGGTTCACCTGGGACACCGCGACGCCGGCGCTGTGCCTGGTCGGCGGGACCGGCGTCGTCCCCGCCGTCGCGATGGCCCGCACCGCCCGCCGGCTGGGCCGCTCCGACCTGCTCCGCGTGGTCGCGGTCGGGCGCTCCCCGGAGGAGCTGCCCTACGCCGAGGAGCTCGCCCGCGCCGGCGCCACGCTGGCCTGGACCCGCACCGACACCGACGAGCGACCGGCAGGTCCGCCGACGGCCGACGAGCTCCTGCCGCTGCTCACCGGCACGGAGACCGCCTTCGTCTGCGGGTCGGCCCGCTTCGCGGCCTTCGCCGAGGCGCTGCTGCTCGACTGCGGCGTGCAGCCCGGGGCGATCCGGGTGGAGCGCTTCGGCCCGAGCGGCTGAGGCTCCCGAGCGGTTCACTCCTCCGGGTCGACCACCGCGGACCCGACCGACCGCACCGTCGCCGCCGGCATCCCCGGCACACCCAGCGGCAGGTCGACCGGGGCGACCAGCTCGACGACCACTCGGTCCCCCTCGACGCGCACGGCCGCCCGGAGGCCGGGGTGGTCCTGCCGGGCGCCGGAGTCACGCAGGTAGGCATGGACCGCCCGCTCGGCCTCGCGGCGGGAGATGGCGAGGTCGCCGCGGGCCAGCCCGCCGTCGTACGCATCGCGGCCCTGGGCACCCAGGTCGGCCCCCTGCAGGGCGGCACCGTCGGCGAGCTCGTCGAGGCGCTGACGGGCGAGGTAGGCGGTGCTGGCGTCGACGACCACCGCGACCAGCAGCAGGATGATCGCCATGAAGGCGAGGATCAGCGGCGTCGTGCTGCCGCGCTGGTCGCGCGTCCTCACCGGCTCCCCCGGTCGATCTCCCGGTAGCGCCCGATCGGCACGGTGTGGTCG
>CAZKZQ010000457.1:0-2025 GCA_964557235.1 uncultured Nocardioidaceae bacterium | reverse complement strand
GAGGCGATGCCGACGGAGTTGAAGCCGGCGCCGACGAAGAACCCGGCCACCTCGGGCGCCTCGCCGAGCAGGAACTGGTTGTCGGGGGTGAAGCTCTCGGGACCGTTGTAGAGCTTGCGGATCCCGGTCTCGCCGAGGACCGGCAACCGGTGCTGCGCGGACTCCATGAGGAACGAGAAGTGCTCCCAGTCCTCGTCCAGCAGCGCGAACTCGAACGGGTGCGGCAGGTCGAACGGCGAGACCCACGGCTTGGCCTCGGGCTCGAAGCCGCCGACCACGAGCCCGCCGACCTCCTCCTTGAAGTAGGTGTAGCCGTCCGGGTCGCGCAGCACGGGCAGGTCGGGGTGGACGCCCTCGATCGGCTCGGTCACGGCGTAGAAGTGCTCGGCCGAGTGCAGCGGCACGGTCACGCCGGCCATCGCCCCGACGGCCATCGCCCACTGCCCGGCGCAGTTGACGACGACCTCGGTCTCGATGGTTCCGGCGACGGTGTCGACTCCGGTCACGCGGCCGCGGAGGACGGCGATGCCCGTCACCCGCACGCCCTCGTGGATGCGGGCTCCCCGCTGGCGCGCACCGCGGGCGAGGGCCTGGGTCAGGTCGGTCGGGTTGGCCTTGCCGTCCTGCGGCAGCCAGATCGCGCCGACCAGGTCGTCGGTGCGCAGGAGCGGGTAGCGCTCCCCCGCCTCCTCCGGCGTGAGCAGGTGGCACTCCATGTCGAGCGCAGCCGCCGTCGCGTCGGTGCGCCGCAGCTGCTCCATCCGCGCCTCGGTGCGGGCCACGGTCAGGCCGCCGCACATCTTCCAGCCCGACGACTGGCCGGTCTCCGCCTCGAGCTGGTCGTAGAGCGCGGCCGAGTACTTCACCAGCCCGGTGCCGCTCGCCGTCGCCCGCAGCTGGCCGACCAGGCCGGCCGCGTGCCACGTCGTACCTCCCGACAGGCGGCCCTGCTCGAGCAGGACGACGTCGGTCCAGCCGAGGCCGGCCAGGTGGTAGGCGACGCTCGCGCCCATCACTCCCCCGCCGATGACGACCGCGCGCGCCCGGTCGGGCAGCTGCGCGCTCATGCCGGGTCCTCCGTGCGTACGGCGGCCAGGAGCGTCTCCAGGTCGGGTCCGGTGAGCTCGCGCTGCGCGATCTCCCAGCGCTCGAGCGTCCACTCCCAGAAGTCGTAGTCGAGCGGGCTGACCGCGTGCTGGATCGCGCCCCACAGCGTCCAGCCCCACTGGCCGACGGCTCCGAGCAGGCGGGCGCGTGCGAGCTTCGAGGGACGCGGCCGGCCGTAGTACGCCGTCACGATCTCCTCCAGCTGGTCGAGCGAGAGCCGGCACTCGCACCAGATGTTGCCGAGCTCGAAGCAGGCGTCGTTGTTGCCGGAGTACTCGTAGTCGATCAGCCAGATCTTGTCGCCGTCGTCGACGAAGTTCTCGGCGAGCAGGTCGTTGTTGCAGGGGACGGTGCCCTCGTCGAGCACGGCCAGCGCCTCGCGGACCGGAGCCACGTCGAGGTCGAGGTAGCCGTCGGGGATGCGGTAGCCGTGCTTCTGGACCGTGCGCAGGTAGCCCGCCTGCCGCTGGAACATGTCGAAGTCCCCGACGAAGCGCGGCCCCTCGTGCAGCTGCCTCACCGCCCTCGCCACCCGCGTCGGCATCCCCGGCTCGGCGAAGTCCTCGCGCGACAGCGTCCGCCCCTCGAGGAACCCGATCACCAGCACGCCCAGGTCCGGGCGGAAGTCCAGCACCGGAGCGCCCACCCCCGCCTGCTCGGCGGCCACGGTGTTGTCGTGCTCGACCTGCCGGTCGATGCCGAGCACGTCGGCGTTGGTGTCCGTGCACCGCGCGACGAACGAGCCGTCGGGCGTGGTGACCTTGAGGTTGCGGTTGGTGAGCCCGCCGCTCAGCTCCTCGACCTCGCGCGGGCGCCCCGCGAGCACCGGGATCTGGTCGAACAGCGCGTCCAGCTGCTCGTCGGTGAGGTCGAAGGACATGCGGGCTCCTCGGAGGTCCTGCTCAACCTAGCGGGGGC
>CAZKZQ010000456.1:0-2035 GCA_964557235.1 uncultured Nocardioidaceae bacterium | reverse complement strand
AGACCGTGCACCAGCGGATCAACCGCCTCAAGGAGCTCGACGAGATCGACTTCGAGGACGTGGCCGGCTCCGGTCGCACCAAGAAGGAGCTCCTGCAGATGAAGCGGGAGCGCGACAAGCTCGACAAGACCCTCGGCGGCATCCGCGAGATGTCCAAGGTCCCCTCCGCGGTGTGGATCGTCGACACCAACAAGGAGCACCTCGCCGTCGAGGAGGCGCGCAAGCTCCGGATCCCGATCATCGGCATCCTGGACACCAACTGCGACCCCGACGAGGTCGACTTCCCGATCCCGGGCAACGACGACGCGATCCGCGCCGTCGCGCTGCTGACCCGCGTCGTGGCCGACGCCGTCGCCGACGGCCTCATGTCGCGCTCCGGCGTCCAGGGCGGCGACGTCGAGACCGGCTCCGAGCTGGCCGCTGACGAGCCCATGGCCGACTGGGAGCGCGAGCTGCTCTCCGGCGGCGCCGACGAGGCCGCGGTCGCCGCGACCGGTGGCGACACCGCGACGGAGACCACCCCGGCCGCCGAGGCGACCGGTGCGTCGTCCGAGGGCACCGAGGCCCCGGCTGCCGCCGAGGCCCCCGCCACCGAGGCCCCCGCCTCCGAGGCTCCGGCCGCTGACGCGCCCGCCGCTGACGCCCCCGCCGAGGCTGCTGCCGAGGCGACTGCCGACGAGGCCCCCGCTGCCGAGGCCGCCGAGGCCCCGGCCGAGCAGGCCTGACCCACGGGACACCCGGCCGGACCCGACCACGTCGGGTCCGGCCGCCCCGGACACCCGAACCAGTAGCACCCCAGAAGGGACACCGATGAGCTTCACCGCTGCTGACGTCAAGCGGCTCCGCGATCAGACCGGCGCCGGGATGATGGACTGCAAGAAGGCCCTCACCGAGGCCGACGGCGACCTCGCCGCCGCTGCCGAGATCCTGCGGATCAAGGGCATGGACAAGATGAAGAAGCGCGGCGAGGAGCGCGAGGCCAAGGCCGGTCTCGTCGCCAACGCCGGCGGCGCGCTGGTCGAGCTCAACAGCGAGACCGACTTCGTCGCCAAGAACGACGAGTTCGTCACCACCGCCCAGCAGATCGCCGAGGCCGCCGCCGCCCAGGGCGCCGGCGACGCCGACGCGCTCAAGGCCGTCACCCTCGGCGACGGCACCGTGGGCGAGGCCGTCGAGGCCCTCGCGGTCAAGATCGGCGAGAAGATCGAGCTGGGCCGCGTGGCCTACTTCGACGGCTCGACCGTGGTCTACATGCACCGCCGTGCCGCCGACCTGCCCCCGACCGTCGGCGTCCTCGTCGAGTTCGAGGGCGACTCCGACGGTGCGGCCGACGCCGCCCGCGGCGCCGCCATGCAGATCGCCGCGATGCGTCCGCAGTACGTCTCCCGTGACGAGGTCCCCGAGGACGTCGTCGCCAAGGAGCGCGAGATCGCCGAGGCGACCGCTCGTGAGGAGGGCAAGCCCGAGGGCGCGCTCCCCAAGATCGTCGAGGGTCGGCTCAACGGCTTCTTCAAGGACGTCGCGCTGCTCGACCAGCCGTCGGTCACCGACAGCAAGAAGTCGGTCAAGAAGGTGCTCGACGAGGCCGGTGTGACCGTGAAGCGGTTCGCCCGGTTCGAGGTCGGCGCCTGACCGTCGTACGACGGTAGGGTGCAAGGACCAACGACGTAACAGGAGGCCGGTTGGTGGAGCGCCACAGCACCACCGACCGGCCTTCGTCGTACACAGAAGAGGGGACGGACGTGACGGACTCCTACAAGCGCGTGCTGCTCAAGCTGTCCGGCGAGGTCTTCGGCGGCGGCAGCGTCGGCGTCGACCCGATCGTCGTGCGGGGCCTGGCGCGCGAGATCGCCGACGTCGTGCGCCGTGGGGTGCAGGTCGCGATCGTCGTCGGTGGAGGCAACTTCTTCCGCGGGGCCGAGCTGCAGAAGAGCGGCATGGACCGCTCCCGCGCCGACTACATGGGCATGCTCGGCACGGTGATGAACTGCCTGGCGCTGCAGGACTTCCTCGACAAGGAGGGCGTCGAGACCCG
>CAZKZQ010000455.1:0-2039 GCA_964557235.1 uncultured Nocardioidaceae bacterium | reverse complement strand
CAAGGGCCAGCGCGGCCTCATCGTCTCCCCGGCCAAGGCCGGCAAGACGATGATCATGCAGTCGATCGCCAACTCGATCACGACCAACAACCCCGAGTGCCACCTCATGGTCGTCCTCGTGGACGAGCGGCCCGAGGAGGTCACCGACTTCGAGCGCTCGGTCAAGGGCGAGGTCATCTCCTCGACCTTCGACCGGCCGGCGTCGGACCACACGATGGTCGCCGAGCTCGCGATCGAGCGGGCCAAGCGACTGGTGGAGCTCGGCCACGACGTGGTCGTCCTCCTCGACGGCATCACCCGCCTGGGCCGTGCGTACAACCTCGCGGCCCCGGCCAGCGGCCGGATCCTCTCCGGCGGTGTGGACTCCGCGGCGCTCTACCCGCCGAAGCGCTTCTTCGGCGCGGCCCGCAACATCGAGGACGGCGGCTCGCTCACCATCCTGGCCACCGCGCTCATCGAGAGCGGCTCCAAGATGGACGAGGTGATCTTCGAGGAGTTCAAGGGCACCGGCAACATGGAGATCCGCCTGCGGCGCGACTTCGCCGACAAGCGCCTCTACCCCGCGATCGACGCCGTCCAGTCGGGCACCCGGCGCGAGGAGCTCCTGATGAGCAAGGAGGAGCTCGCGATCGTCTGGAAGCTGCGCCGCGTGCTCTCCGGGCTCGACGGGCAGCAGGCCCTCGAGCTGCTCCTGGAGCGCCTGAAGAAGACGCACAGCAACATCGAGTTCCTGATGCAGGTGCAGAAGACGACCCCGGGGTCCAACGGCAACGACTGATCTCGACTGGGCTCGATCACCGTTCGAGGCGGCGTCGGGATGGATTCGCGTCGTCCCGGCGTTGACTGGCAAGATAGATCCTCGGCTCCGGTTCACGGCCTGCCCGCTCCTCGCGTGCAGGACGACCCGGCGGCCGACTACGAGAGGACATCATGAAGAAGGACATCCACCCGACCTACGTGGACACCCAGGTGACCTGCACCTGCGGCAACACGTTCACCACGCGCAGCACCGCGGCCAGTGGCACGATCCACGCCGACGTGTGCTCGGCCTGCCACCCGTTCTACACGGGCAAGCAGAAGATCCTGGACACCGGCGGTCGCGTCGCCCGCTTCCAGGCTCGCTACGCCAAGAAGCAGGACGCCAAGAAGTAGCCCGCGTCAGGGACGCCGGTGCCCGCCCCGCATCACTGGGGCGGCCCGGCGTCTCGTCGCGTCAGGACCCGTCGAGGACCCGAGTCGAGCAGGGAGGTGTGAGGTGCAGGACGCCGTCGCGGCGCTCGTCGCCGAGCACGCCGAGCTCGAGCAGCGCCTGGCCGACCCGGCGGTCCACAGCGACCAGCACCTCGCCAAGCGCCTCAACCAGAGGTACGCCGAGCTGACCGCGGTCGTCCGCGCCCACGACGAGCTCGCCACCCTCACCGGTGACCTGGAGGCCGCCACCGAGCTGGCGGAGGAGGACGAGTCCTTCGCCGCCGAGGTGGAGTCGCTGACCGAGCGTCGCGAGGTCGCCGAGGAGCGCCTGCGGCGGCTGCTCGTGCCCCGGGACCCCTCCGACGCCAAGGACGCCCTGCTGGAGATCAAGTCGGGCGAGGGCGGGGAGGAGTCGGCGCTGTTCGCCGGCGACCTGCTGCGGATGTACACCCGCTACGCCGAGCAGCGGGGCTGGCGCACCGAGGTGCTCGACGCCACCGAGTCCGACCTCGGCGGCTACAAGTCGGTCACCGTGGCCGTCCAGGCCAAGGGCGCGACCGCGCCGGGCGAGACGCCCTACGCCCTGCTCAAGTTCGAGGGCGGCGTCCACCGGGTGCAGCGGGTCCCGGTCACCGAGTCGCAGGGCCGCGTGCACACCTCCGCCGCCGGCGTCCTGGTGATGCCGGAGGCCGAGCCGGTCGACGTGACGATCGACGACAAGGACCTGCGCATCGACGTCTTCCGCTCCTCGGGGCCGGGCGGCCAGAGCGTCAACACCACCGACTCCGCGGTGCGCATCACCCACCTGCCGACGGGCCTGGTGGTGAGCTGCCAGAACGAGAAGTCCC
>CAZKZQ010000454.1:0-2040 GCA_964557235.1 uncultured Nocardioidaceae bacterium | reverse complement strand
CGAGCGGGGACGTCGAGCGTCAGGGCGAGCGGACGTGCACCACGTCGCCGGCGTGGACCGCGGTCGGCGGCGCGCCCTCGTCCGCCGAGCCGGGCCGGACCAGCAGCGCCCCGTCGGGCGCAACGTCGACGGCCGTGCCCTCCAGCGGCTCCCCGTGCGGCAGCTCCACGCGCACCTGCCGGCCGATCGTGTCGCAGCGGGAGCGATAGACCTCGAGCAGCGCGGCGTCCTCGGCCGCGCCCGACCCCGGTGCCGCCCACGCGGCGTACCTCTCCCCGAGGGCGACGACGAGCGCGCGCAGCAGCGCGGTCCGGTCGGGGTCCACCATGCCGGCGGTCAGCAAGGACGCGGCTGTGGGCACGGGCAGCTCGGCCCGCGTGGTCGAGACGTTGAGCCCGATGCCGACCAGCGCGGCCGGCCCGAGGTCGGTCTCCACCCGCTCGAGCAGGATGCCCGCGACCTTGAGCCCGTCGTGCAGCACGTCGTTGGGCCACTTCAGCTCCACGCGCGGCCCTCCGACCGCGGTGACCGCGTCGGTGACCGCGACCGCGGTGAGCAGCGGGAGCAGCGGCCAGCGCTCGGGGGCCACCCGGGGGCGCAGCAGGAACGAGCCGGTGAGCGCGGCGCGCGGAGGCGTCACCCAGGTGCGGTCCAGACGCCCACGACCGGCCGTCTGGTGCTCGGTGACGAGGACCAGGCCCTCCGCCTCGCCGGCCCTGGCGCGCTCGCCGAGGAGGGCGTTGGTCGACCCCGCCTCGGGGAGCACCTCGACGCGGAACGGCGCCGGGAGGTCCTCCAGGTGTGAGATGGATAGCGCTGGTCGGGTGTCGGCAGGGGGCGTCACAGCCACTAGATTGACCGACGGACGACAGCCGACGGAAGGTGTGCCCCCCGTGAGTTCAGCGAGCGAAGCAGCGGTCAACCCCGGTGAGGGCACCGAGGTCCCCGACGACCTCGACCTGTCCACCAGTGCCGGCCGGCTCGAGGACCTCCGCCGCCGCAACCACGAGGCGGTCGTCGCGCCGGCCGAGAAGGCCCAGGAGAAGCAGCACAAGAAGGGCCGCCAGACCGCGCGCGAGCGGATCGAGTACCTCTTCGACGAGGGCTCCTTCGTCGAGCTCGACCAGCTCGCCCGTCACCGCTCGACGGCGTTCGGCCAGGAGAAGAAGCGGCCCTACGGCGACGGCGTCATCACCGGCTACGGCACCATCGACGGCCGCCAGGTCTGCGTGTTCTCCCAGGACTTCACCGTCTTCGGCGGCAGCCTCGGCGAGGTCTACGGCGAGAAGATCGTCAAGGTGATGGACCTGGCCCTCAAGACGGGCTGCCCGATCATCGGCATCAACGAGGGCGCGGGCGCCCGCATCCAGGAGGGCGTCGTCTCCCTCGGCCTCTACGGCGAGATCTTCAAGCGCAACGTCCACGCCTCCGGCGTGATCCCGCAGATCTCGCTGATCATGGGCAACTGCGCCGGCGGCCACGTCTACTCGCCCGCCGTCACGGACTTCACGATCATGGTCGACCAGACCTCGGCGATGTTCATCACCGGCCCCGACGTGATCAAGACCGTCACCGGCGAGGACGTCACGATGGAGGAGCTCGGCGGCGCGCGCACGCACAACTCCAAGTCGGGCGTCGCGCACTACATGGGCTCCGACGAGGACGACGCGCTCGACTACGTCAAGGCGCTGCTGTCGTTCCTCCCCTCGAACAACCTCGAGGAGCCGCCGGTGTACGACGACGCCGCCGACCTCGAGCCCACCGAGGTCGACCTCGCGCTCGACTCGCTGATCCCGGACTCGCCCAACCAGCCCTACGACATCCACACCGTGATCGAGTCGGTCCTGGACGACCAGGACTTCCTCGAGGTGCAGCCGCTGATGGCGCCCAACATGGTGATCGGCTTCGGCCGGGTCGAGGGCCACGCGGTCGGCGTCGTCGCCAACCAGCCGATGCAGTTCGCCGGCACCCTCGACATCGACGCTTCGGAGAAGGCCGCGCGCTTCGTGCGCACCTGCGACGCGTTCAACATCCCGGTGC
>CAZKZQ010000453.1:0-2058 GCA_964557235.1 uncultured Nocardioidaceae bacterium | reverse complement strand
GCGATCTTGCCGAAGTTGGTGACCAGGTTGTGCTTGCGGGCGAGGTCGCCGTCGACCTTGTCGGTGATCATCGCGGCGGCGAAGAGGCCGTAGGCGATCCAGCGCCAGCCGTCGGACCGCCCGTCGTCGACCAGCAGCGCCCAGCCGAAGAACGGCACCATGAGGATGCGCAGGGTGGTGAGCGCGTTGGGGACGTTCCAGTTGCTCACCGTCGCCGGAGCGTCCACGGTGGCGCCGTCCTGGCTCATCGGGGTCCCTTCGTCGGTCATGCGACCGGCTCCGCGACCAGGTCCACCCCATCGTGACCCACGGCGACCGCCGCGACCAGGTCGCCCACGGCGAGTCCTGCCACGTCTCCCACGAGCATCGTCGTGCCGTCGACCTCCGGGCCCTGGTGCTCCGCACGCCCCTCGACGAGCGGCGCGCCGTCGTCGTCGGTCCCCACCTGCTCCACGAGCACGCTCAGGGACTCCCCGATGCGGTCCTCGGCGCGCTGGGAGGTGAGCTCCTCGACCAGGTCGGTGAGGTGCTCGACGCGCTCGCGGATCTCGGCCTCGTCGAGCTTCCCCTCGAAGGTCTCGGCCTCGGTGCCGTCCTCGTCGGAGTATCCGAAGACGCCGGCCACGTCGAGCCGGGCCTCGGTGAGGAAGTCGCAGAGGGTGGCGAAGTCCTGCTCGGTCTCCCCGGGGAACCCGACGATGAAGTTGGAGCGCACGCCGGCGTGCGGGCTGCGCGCCCGGACGCGCTGCAGCAGGTCGAGGAAGCTGTCGGTGTCACCGAAGCGACGCATCCGCCGCAGCACGGTGCCCGAGGCGTGCTGGAACGACAGGTCGAAGTAGTCCGCCACGCCCTCGGTGCCGGTGATCGCGGTGATCAGGCCGGGCCGGGTCTCGGCCGGCTGCAGGTAGGACACCCGCACGCGTGCGACGCCGGGCACGGCCGCCAGCTCGGGCAGGAGCGTGTCGAGCAGGGCCAGGTCGCCGAGGTCCTTGCCGTAGGACGTCGAGTTCTCGCTGACCAGGAAGAGCTCGCGCACCCCCTGCTCGGCGAGCCAGTGCGCCTCGGCCACGACGTCGGTCGGGCGGCGCGAGACGAAGGAGCCACGGAAGGACGGGATCGCGCAGAACGAGCAACGGCGGTCGCAGCCCGAGGCCAGCTTGAGCGGCGCGGTCGGACCCCCGTCCAGGCGGCGGCGTACGGCGCGCGGGCCGGTGCTCGGCGTGGCCTCGCCCGGGAGGTCGGGTGCGGCGATTGTGTGGCCGGGCACGACCACGTCAGCGGCCGCGGCGCCCCGGTCCGCCGGGCTGATCGGCAGCAGCTTGCGGCGGTCGTGCGGCACGTGGGCAGCCGGCGAAGCACCCGCCAGCACGTCGCGCAGCCGTGCCGCGATGTCGGGGTAGTGGTCGAAGCCGAGCACCGCGTCCGCCTCGGGCAGCGAGGCGGCGAGGTCCTCGCCGTAGCGCTCGGCCAGGCACCCGACTGCGACGACGGCCTGCGCCTGCCCGGTCTCCTTGAGGTCGGCGGCCGCCAGCAGCGTGTCGACGGAGTCCTTCTTGGCGACGTCGACGAAGCCGCAGGTGTTGACCAGGACGGCGGTCGCGTCCTCGGGCTCGTCGACCAACCGGAACCCGCCCGCCTCCAGCAGCCCGGCCAGCTCCTCGCTGTCGACCTCGTTGCGGGCGCAGCCGAGGGTCACGACGGCGACCGGCGTCAGCGCCTCGGTGGGCGGGGGGACGACGGGGGCGGAGGAAGGTGAGGGTGCGTTCATGCCGTCCCCCACGATAGGCGGCTCAGCCGTCGGCGTTGGGACGGATGACGTGCGCAGCCGACCCGCGGCGGTCCCACCGGGTGAATCCGGCGTGCTCGGCGGCCTCTTCTGTGGCGAAGTACACATCCGCGACCACCCGCGTGTAGAACTTCGCGCCCCGCGGATAGAACAGCATCGTCGACTGCTGGCCCTTGATCGGATAGCCCGGCGGGACCGTCCCGTCGATCGGCGCGTACATCGACCCGACACCGGCCGGGCCGTGGCGCCAGCTCATGTCGTCGTCCTCGTCG
>CAZKZQ010000452.1:0-2060 GCA_964557235.1 uncultured Nocardioidaceae bacterium | reverse complement strand
AGAAGCGGGTGCAGCGGGCGCAGAGCACGCAGCGCTCGCGGTCGAGCAGCACCTGGGCGCTGATGTTGATCGGCTTGGGGAAGGTGCGCTTGGCCTCGACGAAGCGGGTCTCGCCGCGACCGTTGGACATCGCCTGGTTCTGCAGGGGGCACTCGCCGCCCTTGTCGCAGACCGGGCAGTCCAGCGGGTGGTTGATCAGCAGCGCCTCCATGACGCCCTGCTGGGCCTTGTCGGCGATCGCGCTGCTCAGCTGGGTGTTGACGACCATGCCGTCGGAGGCGGTCAGCGTGCAGGAGGCCTGCGGCTTCACGCGCCCGGGCGGCCCCATCATCGTGCGGGTCTCGCCGTCGGGACCGGGCAGCGCGACCTCGACCAGGCACTGGCGGCAGGCGCCGACCGGGGCGAGGAGCGGGTGGTCGCAGAAGCGCGGGATCTGGATGCCGACCTGCTCGGCCGCCCGGATCACCAGCGTGCCCTTGGGGACGCTGACCTCGATGCCGTCGATGGTCAGGGAGACCAGGTCGGTCTTCTCGACCTGGCCCTTCTCGGAGGTGACCGTCATGCCGAGGCTCCTGCAGTCGCGAAGAGGGTGGACGCCACCGGGTCGAAGGGGCAGCCACCGCGCTCGAGGTGCGCGAGGTACTCCTCCCGGAAGAACTGGATCGAGGACGTGATCGGGCTGGTCGCACCGTCGCCGAGCGCGCAGAACGAGCGCCCGAGGATGTTGTCGCACTGGTCGAGCAGCTGCTCGAGGTCGGACTCCGACCCCTGGCCGCGCTCGAGCCGGTCCAGCACTTGCACGAGCCACCACGTGCCCTCGCGGCACGGGGTGCACTTGCCGCACGACTCGTGCTTGTAGAACTCCGTCCAGCGCAGCACCGCGCGCACGACGCAGACCGTCTCGTCGAAGATCTGCAGCGCCTTGGTGCCGAGCATCGATCCGGCGGCGCCGACGCCCTCGTAGTCCAGCGGGACGTCGAGGTGCTCGGCGGTCAGCAGCGGGGTCGAGGACCCGCCGGGGGTCCAGAACTTCAGCTCGTGGCCCGCGCGGACGCCCCCGGCGAGCTCGAGCAGCTCGCGCAGCGTGATGCCGAGCGGGGCTTCGTACTGCCCCGGGCGCTCGACGTGGCCCGACAGGGAGTAGAGCGTCATGCCCTTGGAGCGCTCGGTGCCCATCGAGGAGAACCAGGCGGCGCCGTTGTCCACGATGCACGGCACCGAGGCGATCGACTCGACGTTGTTGATCACCGTCGGCGAGGCGTAGAGGCCCGCGACGGCCGGGAACGGCGGGCGCAGGCGGGGCTGGCCGCGACGGCCCTCGAGGGAGTCGAGGAGCGCGGTCTCCTCGCCGCAGATGTAGGCACCGGCGCCGGCGTGGACGACGATGTCGAGGTCGTAGCCCGAGCCGTGGATGTCCTTGCCGAGGTGCCCGGCGGCGTAGGCCTCCGCGACCGCGGCCTGCACCCGGCGGATCACGTGGAGGACCTCGCCGCGGATGTAGATGAACGCGGTGTTCGCACGGATGGCGTAGGACGAGATGATCACGCCCTCCACGAGGGTGTGGGGGCTGGCCATCATGAGCGGGATGTCCTTGCAGGTGCCCGGCTCGGACTCGTCGGCGTTGACCACGAGGTACTTCGGCTTGGGGTTGTCCTGCGGGATGAAGCCCCACTTCATGCCGGTGGGGAAGCCCGCGCCGCCGCGGCCGCGCAGGCCGGAGTCCTTGACCAGCTGGATCAGGTCGTCGGGCTTCATGCCCAGCGCCTTCTTGAGCGGGGCGTAGCCACCGGTGCGCTCGTAGGAGTCCAGCCGCCAGGGCTTGTCCTCGCGCCAGTTGGCCGACAGGACCGGGGTCAGGGTCGAGGTGGTCACTTGCCCTTCTCCTCTCCGGAGGTGCCCGAGGACAGGGCGCGGTCGTCCGGGTCGGGCGCGCTCCAGCCGCGCTCCTTGGCCAGGTCGAGACCCACCAGGGACGGCTCGCCGCCGGCGGGACCCTCGTCGGCGAGGCCGTCGTTGAAGCCGGCCAGCACACGCTCGGCCTCGCGCCAGGTGCAGATGCG
>CAZKZQ010000451.1:0-2091 GCA_964557235.1 uncultured Nocardioidaceae bacterium | reverse complement strand
TGGCGTCCCTTGAGCCTCATCGTCCGTCCTCGCTCAGCGGGCGACCATGGCGGGAGAGCCGGCCGAGTAGCGCGGGCGGGCCTCGATGTCCTTCGGATAGAGGCTGCGAGCGGCTGCCTCCTCCTCGCTCACGATGCCCTCCTGGATCAGCCGCGAGAGCGACTGCTCGAGGGTGATCATCCCGTCCTGGGCACCCGTGACCAGCGAGTTGCGCAGCTGGTGGGTCTTGCCCTCCTTGATCAGGTTGCGCACGGCCGGCGTGGCGACCAGCACCTCGTAGGCCGCGGTCATCCCGCCGCCGATCTTGGGGACCAACCGCTGGTAGACGACGCAGCTGAGGGCCGCGGCGAGCTGGACCCGGATCTGGGCCTGCTGCTCGGCCGGGAAGACGTCGATCATGCGGCCCAGGGACTGGGCGGTGTCGTTGGTGTGCAGCGTCGCGAAGACGAGGTGGCCGGTCTCGGCGACGGTGAGGGCGAACTGGATCGACTCCAGGTCGCGCATCTCGCCGACCAGCAGGACGTCGGGGTCCTCGCGAAGCACGGAGCGAAGGGCGTCGTTGAAGGTCGCGGTGTCCGTACCGACCTCGCGCTGGTTGACCGCCGACAGCTTGTGGTCGTGGACGTACTCGATCGGGTCCTCGACGGTGATGATGTGCGCACCGCGGTTGGAGTTGATCAGGTCGATGAGCGAGGCGAGAGTCGTCGACTTGCCGGAGCCAGTGGGGCCGGTCATCAGGATCAGGCCCTGATGGCGCATGGACAGCTCGCGCAGGGCCGGCGGCAGGCCGAGCTCGTCGACCGTCGGCACCGTCCGGGGGATCATCCGCAGCGCGACCGCCGTCAGGTTGCGCTGGGTGAAGGCGTTGCCCCGGATCCGGGCGTGCTCGCGCCAGGAGAAGGAGAAGTCGTACTCGTGCCGGGTCTCCCAAGCGGAGGCCTGCTCGGGCGAAAGGACCTCGGCGAGCAGGTCGTTGGTGTCCTCGGCCGTGAGCGCCGACTGGCCGGGGACCGCACGAAGAGTCCCGTCGACGCGCAGCATGGGCGGCAGGCCGACCGTGAGGATCAGGTCCGTGCCGCGCACCTCCCACAGGGCGGCGAGCAGCTGGTCGATCCGGTCACCGATCTTGTGCAGGTGGTGGTACACGAGGGCCCCTCGAGTAGGCGTGGGTCAGGACGGATGCCGAAGGAGGGCCGCCGCCGGAGCGACGGCCCTCCTCAAGGCGGTGGATCAGGGGGCGCAGGGCGCGCCGGCGTTCATCGTCACGGTGGTCGCATTGACGGTCGCAACGTACTCCGGCGTGTCGCGGAGGAAGCCGTCAGCGACGAGCGTGGCGATGGTCGGCGTGCCGCCGTTCTGGGCCACTGCCGCCTCGTAGGCGGTCTCGACGGTGCGGATCTCGGTCTTGCACGCGGACTCGTCACCGCGGTCGGTGATGCCCCGGACCGAGAAGACGACGATCGCGGCGAGGATGCCGAGGATGATGATGACGATCAGGAGCTCGATGAGCGTGAAGCCGCGGTCCTCGCGGCGGGCCGCCTGGAGGCGGTCGATGGTTCGGCGCATGCCAATACCTCTTCGGAGAGAGAGTTGAACGGGAGAGGAAGTGGGCCCGAGCCACTGCGTTGAATCAAACGTCCACTCGCGACGCCGCGTCATGACATTTCAGTTTTCTTTACTTTTGTTCTGCTTGTACCGCCACTAGGGTCCGCCCAGCACCTATCGGATCCGATGGTTCGCCTGCGGAACGGGCCGGTGATCCGCATAATCCGCCACTGGCTTCCGTGGCTCGCGGATCGGAGCAATTCGCGATGGTTTTGGCAGCCTCGGGGTCTCGATACGCCCTCGCCCAGGGGCTCGGGCTACTCGACCAGCGAAACGGTCAGCGGCTCGGGCTCCTCGATCAACGGCAGGTCCACGCTGGTCGAGTAGCCGCGAAGCGAGGAACGAGCGCAGCGGCGTATCGAGACCGCGGAGGGTGGTCTCGATACATCTTCGCTCGTCCCTCACGACAGATCGCCCAGGGGCTCGGGCTCCTCGACCAGCGAGAGGAACGGCCGGACGGATCGGCGTGACGTGGGCCACACTGTC
>CAZKZQ010000450.1:0-2093 GCA_964557235.1 uncultured Nocardioidaceae bacterium | reverse complement strand
CGCATCGAGGCGAGCCGGCGCAGCATCCGCCGCAGCGTGCGGATCGTGCTGCTCATCGTGCTGGGCATGATGGGCGGGCTGACCGTCTTCAACCGCAAGTACGTCGAGCCCTACGACTCCTTCGGCGGCCAGGTCACCCTCGCGATCGTCGCGCTGCTCTTCCTGGGCGGCCTGCTGTGGCTGCGCAAGCTGGCCAGCCCGACCAAGGTCGACCGGTTCCTCGTGGTCGACACCGTCGCGGCCGACCAGATCGTCGGCGAGGCGGAGTCGATCCGCGAGCAGCGGACGGAGCTCGGGGCATGATCGCGGCGCTGCTCACCGGAGCCCTCACGGGACTGGGCGTCTATGCCCTCATCCGCGTCTTCCTGCGCCCCCGGCCGGGTGTGGCCACGATGATCGCGCGCATCGAGGGCGGCCAGCGCTCGATGAGCACGCACACGGTGACGGCCGCGGAGGCCGAGGGGCTCTCGGGTGCCGTGCAGGGCGCGATGAACCGCCTGGCCGACCGGCTCGAGGTGATGGCGGTCGACCGCGGGTGGGAGCTCGGCGGCATGAAGACCGACCTCGCGCTCATGGGGCGCACGCGTGGTGCCCACCTCGCGTCCAAGGTCGCCGTCGGCGGCCTGCTGTTCCTGCTCGCGCCGGTCGTGTGGTCCGTGCTGCGGATCAGCGGGATGAGCCTGCCGACGGCCGTGCCGGCCCTGCTCGCGCTCGGGCTCGCGGCGTTCGGGTTCTTCATGCCCGACCTGGCGCTCAAGAGCGAGGCGGCCGTGCGCCGCAACGACTTCCGTCGCACGGTCGGCGTCTTCCTCGACCTCGTCGCGATGAACCTCGCCGGCGGCCGGGGCCTGCCCGAGGCGCTGCTCGCGGCCGCGACCGTCAGCGACCACTGGACGCTGGTGCGCATCCGGCAGGCGCTGGCCAACGCCCGGCTCTACGGCACGACGCCGTGGGTGGCGCTGGGCGACCTCGGCCGCGACATCGGGCTGGAGGAGCTCCAGGACCTCGCCGGCGCCCTGTCGCTGGCCGCCGACGACGGCGCCAAGATCCGCTCCTCGCTGAGCGCCCGCGCCGCGACGATGCGGCGCAAGGAGCTCACCGCGGCCGAGGGCGCGGAGGGGGAGAAGTCCCAGTCGATGCTCGTCGCGCAGATGCTCATCAGCACCGCGTTCCTGATCTTCCTGGCCTATCCGGCCGTGTCCCAGCTCCTGTCCGCCTGACCGATCGCACCACCGAGACCCAGCAGCACCCGAAGGGAAGCAAGATGAACCTCCACACCCTCCTCACCCGGCTCCGCGCCCGTCGATCCGACCAGCGCGGCGCGACCGTCCTGGAGTGGGCGCTCATCGCGGCCGCCGTGGTGGTCGCCGCGTCGGTCATCGCCGCGGTGATCTTCCGGATCATCGACACCAAGAGCGGTGACCTCGAGGCGTGCGCCAACCAGCCCGCCAACGTCGAGTGCAACCGCTGACCTGACGCAGGGACACCCGCCCGCATGAGCCAGGTACGACGCCGTAGCCGGCGCGCCCGCACCGAGTCCGGTGCGAGTGCGCTGGAGCTGTCGTTCCTGGCGCCCGGGCTGATCTTCCTGATCTTCCTGGTGATCCAGGCGGGCCTGTTCTTCTACGGCAAGACCGTGGCGATCCAGGCCGCTCGCGAGGGCGTGTCCCAGCTGCGGCTCGCGCAGACCGAGGACGTCTACCTCGACATCAAGGGCGACGTCGTGCGCAACACCGAGAGCTACGCCCTGTCGGTGGGTCGTGAGGCGCTGCTCGCACCGCGGGCCGAGCCGGAGTACTTCGACAACGAGGGCCGCGTGACCATGGACGTCACCGGCGACGTGATCACCCTCGTGCCCTGGCTCCAGCTCACCGCGACCGCCCACGCCGAGGGCGCCGTCGAGCGCTTCTCGCCCGACCAGGGGGCGCCGTGATGCGCGTGCTCCGGGGTCGGTCGACGCGCGAGGAGCGCGGGTCGATGGCGGTCGAGATGGCGATCATCATCCCGTCGCTGCTGCTGATCTTCGGCCTGATCTACGCCTACGGCCGCGCCGCCCAGGTCAACGGCACGCTCGAGTCCGGCACCCGCGACGC
>CAZKZQ010000449.1:0-2098 GCA_964557235.1 uncultured Nocardioidaceae bacterium | reverse complement strand
CCGTGCAGCGCGCGCAGGTCCGTCTCGGTCCACGACGCGACCTGCTCGAGGGTGGTGACCTCCTCGGCCCGGAGGGCTCGCGTGGCGGGAGCGCCGATGTTGCGGGGCAGGGGAGTTCCGTCCTCGCGAGGGGCACGGACGCGGGGCGGGCCGCCGTGGTCGAGCACGGCCTCGCCCCGCGGCGACAGGCGGTAGCCGATCGCCAGAGACTCGGTCAGCCCCTTCTCCTTGAGCTTGCGCACGTCGCGCTTCCACTCCTGGGTCTCGCGGCCCAGCTCCTCGGCCAGCTCCGGGGCGCGGACGCCGGGGGAGCGGTCGATGATCTCCAGCGTCGCCCGTGTCCAGGGCCCCACCGCGGAGGACTGGTCCAGACGGTCCATCCAGGCACGCAGCTCGGCGATCTCGTCGGCGTCGGGCACCTGGTCGCGCAGCGTCTCGCGCGGGTCGGCGCCGGCGTGGCGCAGGCCGACCCGCCACAACGGTCGGTCGTCGCGATAGGTCACCGCCTGCTTGAGGGCCGCCAGCCCGTCCATCCCGGCCCGACGGGCGTCCTCGGCACGCAGGGCGGACACGGCGACCCGCTCCACCGACGTGACCTCGACCAGGCCGACGCCGGTGCGCAGGCGGGTGCCCACCTTGACCCGTGGGCGGTCCCAACGGCGGAACGCGAGGTCGATCTCGCCGCGCTTGATCGCGGCCAGCTCGGCAGGACGGATCATCATGCTCACCACCCTGTCAGAGAGTGGGAGCGAGACAGGAGCCCCGCCACCAGGCATGATTCGCATCGGGAACGGGGTCGGGCACAGACCTAGCGGGGGAACGGAGGGTGCTTGTGACGACGTCTGCTTTGGGAGCGGAGCGGCTCGCGGCGGTGTTCGACGCGACTCCCGTCGCACTGCTCGTCTTCGACCGCGACCTGGTGATGATCCACGCCAACCCGGCGTACCTCGAGGCGGTGGGTCGCCCCCTCGAGGAGATCGCGGGGCAGCGGATCTTCGACGTCTTCCCCGACGACCCGTCCAACCCGGGCCAGGCGCGCGCGCTCCGCAACGTCATGCTCGGGGCCATCGAGCACGGCCGGACCCAGCGGCTGACGGAGTACCCCTACGACATCCCCAACGCCAACGGCGGCTTCGACCGGCGCCTGTGGAACGTCACCGAGGTGCCGATCATCGGGCCGGACGGTCGCACCGAGCTCGTCGTCCACTACACCGAGGACGTCACCGACATGGTGGACGCCCGGTCGGCCCTGGCGCTCGCGGACACGATCTCCGAGGGCCTGCGGGAGCAGGTCGACGAGCAGCAGGAGGCGCTGCGCGCCCGCGCGGCCGAGCTCGAGCGGGTCAACCGCCAGCTCGCCGACGCCCTCGACCACGACCGCTCGATCGCCGAGACCCTCCAGGCCGCCCTGCTGAGCGCCCTCCCCGACCTGGACCACCTGGTGCTGCGGGCGTCCTACCGGCCGGCGGCCGACCAGGTCGGCGGCGACTGGTACGACGTGATCGGGCTGCCCGACGCGACCACGATCGTGATCGGCGACGTCGTCGGCCACGACACCCAGGCGGCAGCTGCCATGGGTCAGCTCAAGAGCATGCTGCGCGTCCTCACCTGGATCGACGGGACCAGCCCGGCCGACATGCTCGGCCGGCTCGACCTGGCGCTCGTCGGGCTCCGGCTCGACGTGGTCGCGAGCGCCCTCGTGGCCAGCGTGACGAGGTCGACGGAGCAGTCGGGGTCGCTCACGATGACGTGGTCGAGCGCGGGGCACACGCCGCCGCTGCTGCTGCGACCGGACGGCGCCGTGGTCCCGCTCTCCATCGAGTCCGACCTGCTCCTCGGGGTCGACCACCGGGTCGACCGGAGCGACACCTCGGTGGTGCTGGAGCCGGGCGCATCGGTGCTGATGTACACCGACGGCCTGGTCGAGCGCCGCGACAACTCCGTCGACGACGGCATCGCGCACCTGGTGGACGTCGTCGAGCGCAGCCTGGGCGAGGGCGTCGGCCCGGACCACCTCATCGAGGCCGTGATCGACCGGATGGTCGGCCAGGCCGCCGAGGACGACATCGCGGTGCTGCTCGTCGCCAACCCGGGCTGA
>CAZKZQ010000448.1:0-2117 GCA_964557235.1 uncultured Nocardioidaceae bacterium | reverse complement strand
TGTTGGCCTTGTCGTCGCGGAAGAACGAGTTGTCGCCGCCGTACTGGTCGATGCGGACCTCGATGCGGCGCTGGTTGACCGGACGCAGCGTCGAGCCGAACCCGAGGTGCTGCAGGTAGCGCTGGGCCTTGGTCACCCAGTAGTACGCCATCACCTGCTCGAACTGGTCCTGGTCGCGGTGGTACGCCGGGAACGCGCCGTCGGTCGCCACGGCGGCCTTGCCGGTGCTGCTCTTCACGACGGCGTAGGCGCCGGACAGCCGGCCGGTGCCGTCGAGGTCGGTCAGCGTCGCGGTGCGGTACGCCGACGCGAACGCCGGCAGGTCGGCGTCCTTGGCGTCGACGAGCGACTGGTTGCCGGTCGACTGCACCGGGTTGGGCCAGAAGACCGTGCCGGACGCGGTGGATCCGGCACCGCTGGCGGGGGTGGCGACGAGGGCGGACGCGGGGAGGGAGGCGGCCGCGAGCAGGGTCGCGACGAGGGAGCGGGTGCGCATCGGGCCATCCTGCGCCCGGAACCCGCTTCGGGCCAAGCCCACGGGGTAGGAGGAAGGAGTCAGTCCCCCAGCCCTTCTCGGAGGTTTCCCCCGATGACGAACGACCCCCGCCCGCAGGGCGGCTCGACCACCGCGACCGGCGCCCCGGCGCCCAGCGACCGCAACTCGCTCACCGTCGGCGCCGACGGCCCGATCCTGCTGCACGACCGCCACTTCCTCGAGCAGATGGCGCACTTCAACCGCGAGCGCATCCCGGAGCGCAACGTGCACGCCAAGGGATCGGGCGCCTTCGGCCGGTTCGAGACGACCGAGGACGTGTCGGCGTACACCAAGGCGGCGCTGTTCCAGCCGGGCGTGACGACGGAGATGCTCGCGCGCTTCTCGACGGTCGCGGGGGAGCAGGGCTCGCCCGACACGTGGCGCGACCCCCGCGGCTTCGCGCTGAAGTTCTACACGACCGAGGGCAACTACGACCTGGTCGGCAACAACACCCCCGTCTTCTTCATCCGCGACACGATGAAGTTCCCCCACTTCATCCGCAGCCAGAAGCGGCGCGGCGGCACCGGCCTGCGCGACAACAACATGCAGTGGGACTTCTGGAGCCTCAACCCGGAGTCGGCCCACCAGGTCACCTACCTCATGGGCGACCGCGGCATCCCGGCGTCCTACCGCCACATGAACGGCTACGGCTCGCACACCTACATGTGGGTCAACGCCGCCGGCGAGAAGCACTGGGTGAAGTACCACTTCCACTCCGACCAGGGCGTCAAGAACCTCACCCAGGAGGCCGCCAACCAGATCGCCGGCGAGGACTCCGACTTCCACCGCCGCGACCTGCACGAGGCGATCGAGAACGGCGACCACCCGTCGTGGACGCTCAGCGTCCAGCTCATGCCGTACGACGACGCGCGCACCTATCGCATCAACCCGTTCGACCTGACCAAGATCTGGCCGCACAGCGACTACCCGCTGGTGAAGGTCGGCACGATGACGCTCGACCGCAACCCGGCGAACTTCTTCGCCGAGATCGAGCAGGCGGCGTTCGAGCCGAGCGCGCTCGTGCCGGGCATCGGCCTCAGCCCCGACAAGATGCTGCTGGGCCGGGTGTTCGCCTACTCCGACACCCACCGCTACCGCATCGGGCCCAACTACCTGCAGCTCCCGGTGAACCGGCCCAAGAACGTCGAGGGCCACAACACCTACGAGCAGGACGGGCCGATGGCCTACGACCACCGCGGCGACGAGCCGGTCTACGCCCCCAACTCCTACGGTCGCGGCTACGCCGACGAGGTCGGCGAGGCCGAGGAGTCGTGGGAGTCCGACGGCGCCATGGTGCGCCAGGCCTACACGCTCCGCGAGGACGACGACGACTTCAGCCAGGCGGGTGCGCTGGTGCGTGACGTCTGGGACGACGACCAGCGCGAGCGCTTCGTCGGCAACGTCGCGGGCCACATCCTCGGAGGCGTCAGCGACAAGCTGCTGCCGGCGGTCCTCGAGTACTGGAAGAGCGTCGACGCCGACACCGGCAAGCGCATCGAGGAGGCCGTCCGCGAGGGGCAGGGCAAGGACGTCGCCCCGGGCGAGACCGAGCCCAAGGGCGTCATCCCCGAGCCCAGCCGGA
>CAZKZQ010000447.1:0-2131 GCA_964557235.1 uncultured Nocardioidaceae bacterium | reverse complement strand
TGGTGCCGCGCAAGGACTACACGATCGAGGACGTCTGGAACGTCGTCGGCCTGCGGGGCACGGGCTCCAACGACATCGTCGTGGACGACGTGTTCATCCCCGAGGCGTTCACGCTCTCGATGTCCGACACCGGCCGCTGCTTCGGCCCGGGCCAGGAGCAGAACACCTCCGACCTCTACAAGCTGCCGTTCCACTCGGTCTTCACCATGACCATCTCGACGCCGATCATCGGCATGGCCTACGGCGCCTACGCCGAGCACGTCGAGATGCAGCAGAAGCGCGTGCGGGCGGCGTACCTCGCGGAGAAGACCTCCCAGGACCCCTACGCCACCGTCCGCATCGCGCGTGCGGCCAACGAGATCGACTCCGCGTGGGTGCTGCAGATGCACAACCTGCGCGAGCTCCAGGCCAGCGTCGAGAAGGGCGAGAAGATCCCGCTGCAGCTGCGCCTCAAGGTCCGTCGCGACCAGGTGATCGCCAGCGAGCGGGCGATCCGCGCGATCGACATGATGTTCGAGGCCTCCGGCGGTCGTGCCCTGGCCGAGGGCACCTACCTCCAGCGGATGTGGCGCGACGCCCACGCCGGCCGCGTCCACGCCGCCAACGACCCCGAGCGCGCGCTGGCGATGTTCGGCTCGCTGGAGTTCGGCCACAAGATCGACCCGGGGATGTACTGACCGTGACCGCTGAGCTCACGCGCGAGGGCACCCGCCACAAGGCGGAGGTCCGCGGCATCACGATCAGCTATCACGAGGCCGGGCCTTCGGTGGTCGAGCCCAGTCGAGACCCGGTCGGCGGCGGCCTGCCGCTCGTCATGCTGCACGGCGGCGGTCCGGGAGCCTCGGCGTGGAGCAACTTCGGTCGCGCCCTGCCCGGCTTCGCCGAGGACTTCCGCACCCTGCTGGTCGACCAGCCGGGCTTCGGCTGGTCCGACAAGCCGGCCGTCGAGGGCAACTACTACCGCTTCGCCGCGCAGCACGTGCTCGGGCTGCTCGACGAGCTCGGCATCGAGCGCTGCCACCTGCTGGGCAACAGCCTCGGCGGCGGCACCGCGATGCGCCTGGCGCTGATGGAGCCCGACCGCGTCGGGCGCCTGGTGCTGATGGGCCCGGGCGGGCTGTCGCTCAACCTGTTCCACGCCGACCCGACCGAGGGCGTCCAGCGCCTGATGGACTTCGCCGGCAGCCCGTCGCGCGAGGCACTGCGCGCCTTCATCTCCGCGATGGTGGTCAACCAGAAGCTCGTCACCGACGAGCTCGTCGAGGAGAGGTACGCCGACGCGACCGCGCCGGGTGCTCGCGAGGCGATGGCCAGCATGGGCATGAGCTTCTGGAACCCCGAGACCGCCGAGGACGGCATGCTCTGGCGCGAGGCGCACCACCTGCGCAAGCACACGCTGCTCACCTGGGGCCGCGAGGACCGGGTCAACCCGCTCGACGGCGCGATCGCCGGGCTCAAGCTGATCCCCAAGGCGCAGCTGCATGTCTTCCCCAACTGTGGGCACTGGGCACAGATCGAGGCAGCCGACGAGTTCCGAGAGATCGCGACCGGCTTCCTCGCCCGCCACGTGGAGAGGCCCCGAGCATGAGCATCGACATCCGTTCGCTGGGCTACGTCCGCGTCGAGAGCACCGACCTCGACCAGTGGCGGCTCTTCGCCGGCAAGGTGCTCGGCCTCGCCGAGGGGCGCGGCCCGTCGCCGGAGAACCTCTACTACCGCATCGACGAGCTGTCGGCGCGTGTGGTCGTCGTGCCGTCGGACCGCGATCTCCTGTCGTGCATGGGCTGGGAGGTCGCCGACCACCGGGCGCTGTCCGACGCGGTCGACCACCTCAAGCACCACGGCGTCGAGGTCGAGTCGGCCACCGCCGAGGAGCTCGCCGAGCGTCGCGTGGAGGGCATGATCCGCTTCACCGACGCGTGGGACAACGTGTTCGAGCTCTACCACGGCGCGACCTACGAGTCCCGGCCCGTCGTGCCGCCGTACGCCCAGACCTTCGTGACCGGCGAGCAGGGCATGGGCCACATCGTCGTACCCGTCACCGACGACGTGGAGGCGCTGCGCTTCTACACCGAGGTGCTCGGCTTCCGGCTGCGCGACTCGATGCGGATGCCGGGGGAGTTCGTCGGCA
>CAZKZQ010000446.1:0-2144 GCA_964557235.1 uncultured Nocardioidaceae bacterium | reverse complement strand
GTCGCCTCGTCCGGGGCGCAGACGTTGGTGACCTCCACGCGCAGGTCCCCCTCCCAGTGCCGCTCGACCACGACCGGTTCGGAGCGGTCGCCGTGCCGGATCGCGTTGGTCAGCATCTCCTGGAGCACCCGGCGCGCGACCTCGGCCAGCTCGGGCGGCAGCGGCTGGGGCGCACCCTCGACCGAGTCCGCGACGTGCACACCGCTCCCCCGCGCCGACTCGATCACCTGGGTGAGCACGTCGACGTCGGCCGGCGCAGGCTGGGTGGTCGCCGCGAGCACCTGGCGCACGTCGACCAGGGACGTCCGCGCCGACCCGGCGATGGTGGCGAGGGTCTGCTTGAGCTGGACCGGGTCGTCGGGGAGGTACTGCGCCGCCTCGGCCTGGGACAGGATCACCGTCAGCGAGTGACCGACCACGTCGTGCACGTCGCGCGCCAGCCGTGCCTGCTGCTCCTGCAGGCGCGCCACCTCGAGAGACTCGGCCGCGGTGGCCGTCGCCCGCTCCTCACCTGCGGCGGAGACGCGCGCGCGGTCGCCGTACCTGAAGGCGAGGCCGACCAGCCACGGCACGAGCGCCACGATGCTGCCGACGACCGCCCCCACGAGCAGGACGAGGACGTCGCTGTAGCCGACACCGCTCACCAGCAGCCGGACGAGCGTGTCGTTGCCGGTCAGGGGCGAGCCCACCCCGGCGACGACGATCAGCAGGGCTGCGAACGGAGCCGACAGGCCGGCGAGCGCCATGACCGCGGTGTTGCCCCAGCGCGCGCAGCAGAAGGCCACCCAGGCCAGCGACAGCTCGACCAGGGTCACGTCCGTCTGGACGGCGAGCTGCACGACCGCGAGCGCCCAGCACCCGGCCAACGTCTCGCCGGGGAACCGGCGCGCGAAGGTCACCGCCGCCGCGACCGCGATCGGGAAGAGGTAGGCCCACCACGCCACGGGCGGGAGCCCGAAGCCGTAGCGCAGGGAGGCGAACCCCGTGCCCGTGCCCGTCTCCACCAGCCCGAGGACGAGCACGGTGAGGCCGAGCGCGAGGTCGCGAGGGTCGAGCTTCTCCATCACGGCGTTCACGCCGCCGCCACCTCCCCGCGTCGCCGGTGGTCATCGAAGCACAGGTTGCTCATCGAGCCACGCTCTCGCGCCCGAGTGCCGCGGCCTGCGCGTCGCGCACGAGGAGGTCGAGCAGCTCGGGATAGGCGAGGCCGTCCGCGGCGAACATCAGCGGGACCTGGGAGGTCTCGGTGAAGCCGGGAATCGTGTTGACCTCGTTGAGCACCCAGCCGTCGTCGGCGAGGAAGAAGTCGACCCGCACGACCCCGCGGCACCCCAGCGCCCGCACCACGCGTCGGGCGTCGTCCTGCAGCGACGCGAGGTCGCGGGTCGTGAGCGGCGCCGGCACCACGAAGGGCGCGGGACCGGCGTACTTGTCGTCGTGGCTGAACACCGAGTCGACCGCGATCTCGAGCGGGGGCGAGAGGAGGAGCTCACCGGACGGGCGCACGACGACGGCGACGTCGATCTCGCGACCCACCAGCACGTCCTCGACCAGGGCGCGCTCGTCGAGGAGGTACGCCGCGGCGAGGGCCGAGCGGAGCGCGCGCGAGGAGCGGGCGAGGGCCACGCCGTGGCTCGACCCCGCGGCCACCGGCTTGACCACGACCGGCCGCCCGGGCCACTCGACCACGTCCCCGGGACGCGCGAGCAGGCCCGGGGCCACGGCCACGCCGACGCTGCGCGCGACGAGCTTGGTCAGCCACTTGTCCATCGCGACGGCTCCTGCGGTGACCCCGGAACCGACGTACGCCGTCCCGGCGAGGTCGAGCAGCGCGGCGAGCGTGCCGTCCTCGCCGTGCGGGCCGTGCACCGCCGGGAACACGACGTCGCACGCCTGGAGCACGTCGACCGCGGTCGCGAGGTCGCAGGGCAGACCGTCGACGGACCAGCGGCCCTCGCGGGAGATGGTCAGCCCCAGGACCTCGTGCCCGGCCTCCCGCAGGCCGGCCGCGACCGATGCGGCGGAGCGCAGCGACACGTCGTGCTCACAGCTGCGGCCGCCCCCGACGACGCCCACGCGGCTCACCGGACACCGCCGCGCGCGACCCGGACCACGCGGTCCCCGAAGCCGGTCACGACCTCGTG
>CAZKZQ010000445.1:0-2159 GCA_964557235.1 uncultured Nocardioidaceae bacterium | reverse complement strand
AGTAGTCGATTTCATGCAGCTATTTTCGTCGACGCAAGAGCTAATTCGAGGTGGAGACGTCAAGAGCAGGATCAAGTTCGCAAGCGATGTCGCAGCAGGTTTGCCCCCTGTCATGGCCAATAGCGCTCAAATCAAACAGGTCCTTTTCAATTTGGGACGCAACGCAATTGAATCTGTTCCACCTTCACGGCGGCCGATGATCGCGTTCAGGGCGTTTCGAGACCAACAGGCTGTTCGGATCGAAGTTGAAGATAATGGCGAAGGGTTTGCCGAATTTTCGGAGGATCCGTTCGCTGCGATGACAACGAGCAAGGCGACGGGACTCGGCTTGGGCCTGTCACTTGCTCGAACAATCGTAGAAGGACACGGCGGGCGGATCTGGATCGATAAGACAGGTCCGAGTGGAACGACTATATCGTTCACGTTGGAGGCAGCCGAAAATTGATGTCGCCAATTCCGTCGCAAGGCTTCCCTTTTGTTTACCGGTTTGATTTATCGGCGGGCGCATCAATTTCTTGAGGACCCCATGGATCGCACCATCGTCTCGCCTGAAGACGCTCTAGAACTCATGGAGAGTGCCCTCGAAATTCTGGACTCTTGCGATGTTCCGGCTGACATCGGCGCGCATCTCGATCTGGCGATCGAGCGGCTCTATGCGATCGTGGGCACACAGCGGAAGGTCGCGAATTAGTCACGTAGTCCCCGCCAATATTTCAAAAGGGACAGCCTTAAGGCTGTCCATTTTAAAGTCGGGTATCGAAAAATCTGCTCTCAAGAGCGTGTCAGGCGCCGTTTCAATTCGTCCATGCCAATACCCGCGATCGCAGATGCAGGATCGTCGGATGATAGGATCTGGGCGAGATGCCCAAGCACCTGGCAGGTAATCTCTATATCTTGAAATGCCCTCGGATGACGGGTGATCAGCAAGGATGAATTCGAGAGTTCATCGAGGCAAGCCGCGAGAGTGCGCTTCGCCAGTTCGATTTCGCAAGAAATGCGCGCATTGAGAACCGGCTTCTGGTCTGCAAAATCATCAGGGATCCGCAATCCATTGCGTACAGCGTGAACCCTCCGTTCGAATGCCGATTGCTGTTGTGCAAGCGCACTTGGAACCCACGCATCCATCAGAATCGGATCGTCGAATTCCAGCCCTGCACGTTCCGCGTTCGACCATCTCACAACTGCGGAAGATGAGTTTGACGCACGCTCAAGGCGAACCGCTTCGCCAAGAGCGAGCGGCGACAAGCCTTCGATAAGAGCGCCGGATGCCGAAAGATTGCGTATTCTGACTGGTTGGGCCCCCGCAGAGGAATGCAGGACAGCGGCCAGGAACAATCCGGTTCTCGGGACCGATCTCACCTCGCATTGATCGCTAGAAAGACTTCCAAAAGGCATTTGCGGGCAATGACACCATCTGCCTAAACGGTCTGAATCCAAACGATCCAAAATGGAGGCAAATCGTCGACTCTATCCTCCGTATCGCCACTTCTGCGTCCTAATGAGCGAAGATTTCGACGGTGGGCCGTGGCTGCAGATGTTGGGATGGAGAATGTTTGGGCTGCGTAGGGTAATCAGCCGAGAGCACTACTGGTCGATCGTAGATAGCACTGCTAGCGCGGATCTATGACCCTTCGTCCAATCCTCGTTTCCGGCGGTGCCGGCTACATCGGCGCCCACGCCTGCAAGGCGCTGGCCACTGCCGGCTGGAACCCGATCACCTATGACAACCTGGTTCACGGACACGAAGCAGCCGTGCAATGGGGTCCGCTTGAAATCGGCGATACGCTCGACCGCGACCGTCTCGACGCAGTGCTGGCCGCGCACAAGCCGATCGCGGTGATGCATTTCGCTGCCTTCACGTCGGTCGGCGAATCCGTCGCCGACCCCGACAAGTATTGGCGCAACAATCGCGACGGCACGCTCAGCCTGCTCGACGCGATGGAGGAGCACGGCATTCGCCGCTTTGTCTTTTCCAGTACGGCTGCCGTCTACGGCACGCCCGACGCGGTGCCGATCCCCGAAAGCGCGCCCAAGCGCCCGATCAATCCCTATGGCGAGACCAAGTGGGCGATCGAAGAAGCACTGGCCGAGCGCGCCGCCAGCTATGGCCTCGCCTCCCGCGCCCTGCGCTACTTCAACGCCGCCGGCGCTGATCCCGA
>CAZKZQ010000444.1:0-2170 GCA_964557235.1 uncultured Nocardioidaceae bacterium | reverse complement strand
CAGGTGCTGCTCGACCGCGAGCGCTGCGTGCTCTGCGCCCGCTGCACCCGCTTCTCCGAGCAGATCGCCGGTGACCCGTTCATCGCGCTGATCGAGCGCGGTGCGCTGCAGCAGGTCGGCATCTACGAGCAGGAGCCCTACCGCTCCAACTTCTCGGGCAACGTCATCCAGATCTGCCCGGTCGGTGCGCTCACCTCCGCGCAGTACCGCTTCCGCGCCCGTCCGTTCGACCTCGTCTCGACGCCCTCGGTCGCCGAGCACGACTCGTGCGGCTCGGCGATCCGCGTCGACCACCGTCGCGGCAAGGTCGTCCGCCGCCTCTCGGGCAACGACCCGGAGGTCAACGAGGAGTGGATCTCCGACAAGGACCGCTTCGCCTTCGGCTACGCCAACGCCACCGACCGCATCACGCTCCCGCAGGTGCGCGACGAGGAGACCGGTGAGCTGCGGGCCGCGTCGTGGCCCGAGGCCTTCGCCGTCGCCGCGCAGGGGCTGGCCAACGCCCGTCGCGGCCGCGGCGTCGGTGTCCTCACCGGTGGCCGGCTCACCCGCGAGGACGCCTACGCCTACGCCAAGTTCGCCCGGGTCGCGCTGGAGACCAACGACATCGACTTCCGCAGCCGCCCGCACTCGCCGGAGGAGACGCAGTTCCTCGCCGCGCACGTCGCCGGCACCGGCCTCGGCGTGACGTTCTCCGACCTCGAGCGCGCCACCGCCGTCGTCCTGCTGGGCCTCGAGCCCGAGGAGGAGGCCGGCTCGCTGTTCCTCCGCCTCCGCAAGGCCACCCGGGCCGGCGGCCCGCGCGTCTTCGCGGTCGCCTCGCACACCTCGCGCGGCCTGGCCAAGCTGTCCGCGACCGTCGTACGCACGGCCCCGGGTGAGGAGCCCGCCGCGATCGAGCAGCTCGGCCACGACGGCCAGCTCGCCCTCGACGCCGGCGGCATCATCCTGGTGGGGGAGCGTCTCGCGACCGTCCCCGGCGCGCTCAGCGCGGTCAGCGTCCTCGCCGCCCAGACCGGTGCCCGCCTCGCGTGGGTGCCGCGTCGCGCCGGCGACCGCGGTGCGCTGGACGTCGGCGCCTTCCCGACCCTGCTGCCCGGTGGCCGTCCCGTCGCCGACGCCTCCGCGCGCGTCGACGTCGGCGCGGTCTGGGGCACCTCGATGCCCTCGACCCCCGGCCGTGACGGCGACGCGATCCTCGCCGCGGCCGCGGCCGGTGACCTCGACGCGCTGCTCGTCGGCGGCGTCGACCTCGACGACCTGGCCGACCCGGTCGCCGCACGCGCCGCCGTGGCGGCCGCGGGCTTCGTGGTCAGCCTGGAGCTGCGCGAGAGCGCGGTCACCTCGCTGGCCGACGTGGTCCTGCCGGTCGCCCCCGTGGCCGAGAAGTCCGGCAGCTTCGTGAGCTGGGAGGGCCGGGTGCGCCCGTTCGGCAAGGTCCTCTCGACCAGCAACGCGATCCCCGACGTGCGCGCCCTGGCCGGCATCGCCGAGGAGCTCGGTGCCCACCTCGGGTTCCGCACCCCCGAGGGTGCGGCCGCGGAGCTCGCCGAGCTCGGCGCCTGGGACGGCGACCGCGCCTCGGCCCCGTCGGTGGATGCCGCCACGCCGTCCGCCACCAACGGCGACCACGTGCTCGACACCTGGAAGACGATGATCGGCGACGGCCCGATGCAGGACGGCGACGAGGCCTACAAGGCCAGCGGCCCGCCGGTCTCCGCCCTGGTGAGCCAGGCGACCGCCGACGCGCTCGGGGTCGCCGAGGGCGGTTCGGTCCGGCTGTCCGGTCCGGCCGGCTCGGTCGTCCTGCCCGTCGCGGTGGCCGACGTCCACGACCACGTCGTCTGGGCGCCCAGCGCGTCGCGCGGCGTGCACCTGCGACGCGACCTCGGTGTCGCGGCCGGCGGGAGCATCACGCTCGCCCCGGCCGGGGCCGAGCTGGAGGGAGTGCAGTGATGAGCCTGCTGACGAGCGGTGCGGCGACCGGCCTGGCCCGGCTCGCCGACGAGGCCGACCTCAACGGCCCCTTCGGCAAGGACCCCCTCTGGGTGGTCCTGCTCAAGGCGCTGATGATCTTCGTGGTCCTGGTGCTCCTCACCCTGTTCAACATCTGGTGGGAGCGCCGCGTGGTGGCGCGCATGCAGCACCGCATCGGCCCCAACGTGCACGG
>CAZKZQ010000443.1:0-2179 GCA_964557235.1 uncultured Nocardioidaceae bacterium | reverse complement strand
TCCTCAACGTCGCGTCGACCGCCGCCTTCCAGCCCCTGCCCGGCCAGGCGTCGTACGGCGGGGCCAAGGCGTTCGTGCTGTCCTACACGCAGTCGCTGGCGGGCGAGCTGCACGGCACCGGGGTCAGTGCGACCTGCCTGTGTCCCGGGCCGGTCGACACCGGCTTCGGCCAGCGGGCCGGGTTCGAGCCGGGGGAGTTCGACAACTCGCTGCCGCCGTTCATGTGGGTCTCGGCCGCCGACGTCGCCCGCTGCGGGGTCGACGCGCTCGACAAGGGCCGGCTCTACGCCATCCCCGGCCTCGCCAACCAGGTCGCCGCCCGCTTCTCCCAGGTCGCGCCCAAGCGAGCGCTCCTGGCGATCCTGCGGAGGGCGCACCCCGCGCTCAACAGATGACCGACCGTCCGGCGTTCGTCCTGCACGACCACCGCAAGCCCCGGCCGCACTTCGACCTGAGGCTGGAGGCCGACGGGGTCCTGCGCTCCTGGGCGGTGCCGCGCGGCCTGCCGGACACGACCGGTGACCAGCGGCTCGCGGTCGCCGTGGACGACCACGACCTCGACCACCTCACCTACACCGACGAGCACAAGTCGATCGCCGACATCGGGTGGTGGGAGGACGACGGCAGCGACGATCGGCGCCTGGTGTTCGTGCTGCACGGACGGACCTCGATCGTGCGCTACGCGCTGGTCGACACCGGTCGGGACTGGCTGATCATGCGGACGAAGAAGCAGCCCTGACGGCCGGTTCGGATCCCCTGCCGGGGCTGCGATAAGGTGCTCTCCGGTCCTCCCGCGGGAGGCCACGGGCTGTGGCGCAGCTTGGTAGCGCACTTGACTGGGGGTCAAGGGGTCGCAGGTTCAAATCCTGTCAGCCCGACGCAGAAATCGCAGGTCAGAGCGGGTCCCTCCACCTCGGAGGGACCCGCTCCGCCTTGTCTGCAGCGCTCAGGACGTCGAGCAGCTCGGGATCCAGAAGGTCTTGTACTTCGTGTCGGCCCCGGCCGCTCCGTCGGCGTGGACGGTCAGCTTCACGTGGTAGCCCTGCTGCGGGTGCTGGAACAGGTCGACGAGCGCTGTGGACAGGTCGTAGGTCCGTGACGCGTCTAGATCGGTGCCGCCGCCGTTGGCGTCCTCACCGATGAAGATGCCGGTCTCGGTGAACAGCGTCTGGTACTTCTTCCCCGACGGCGGCTGGGCCGCGAACGTCACCTCCGCGTCGAGCGCGGACCCCAGGTCGAAGCCGTAGAAGTCGACCTGGAAGACGCAGCTCGGGTGCGGCTGGTTGTCGGGCACAGAGTCGAAGGGAACGCCGTCGATCTTGACGGTGCCGTTGTTGCCCGGTGGTGCCGCGGTGGAGGCGGTCGGGACGAGCAGTGCCGCTCCGGCGACGGCGACGAGAGTCGCCAGCGTGCGGGCGCGGAAGGACGAGCGATTCATGCGCAGACCCCTTGCGTGAGCCCGGTCCTCGGACGATCCCCCGTGCAGGCGCCTCGACCCCCGAGGCTTCTCGCCGATCGACCGGCGGTGGATGTTGCACGGGACGCTAGCGCTGACCGACGGGGGCGGCAGGGTCCTGGGACGGCCCGGTCTAGCCGAGGACCGCCCTTAGGTGCGGGCTTATCCTGTCATTTCGACAATTAATTTGATCTCAGGTGTCTGCCAGGTCGGCAGCTAGCGGCGGCGACCCTTGCCGCGAGCCGCTCCTGAGCGCGGACCGCCTCGCCCGGTGCCGGTCCGTCGAGGCTTCGCCGTGGTGCGCGGCTTCGGCGCCCGAGCTGCGCGAGGAGTCGGGGGCGTCGGCTCGGAGCGCGAGCTGCGTTCGGTGCGGCCGCGCACGATGCCGATGAAGCGCTCGATGCTGGGGTGGTCGTGCTGCTCGTCCCAGGCCAGGCCGACCGCGGTCGGGGGCAGGTCGCGCACGGGGCGGGCGACGACGTCCTTGCGGTGGTGCAGTCGCGCGAGCGACTGGGGGAGCAGGGTCACGCCCGTGCCCGCGGCGACGGTCTCGACCCGCTGCGCGACCGTCAGCGCGGGCAGGCCGGGCACGGGGTCGACGTCGACGTCGGTCCAGCCGAACTCCGCCGGGTCGCCCACCAGGCCGAAGCCCTGCAGGTCCTCCACCGACACGTCCTCGAGCTCGGCGACGACGTGCTCGCGGGGCACGACGACGACCGGCTG
>CAZKZQ010000442.1:0-2210 GCA_964557235.1 uncultured Nocardioidaceae bacterium | reverse complement strand
GCTCGCCGAGGCCCAGGTGCCCTACGAGCAGCTGGTCGAGATGGACGACATCAACGCCGAGTTCAAGGACGCCGACGTGGTCCTGGTCGTCGGTGCCAACGACGTGGTCAACCCGGCCGCGAAGACGACGCCGGGTGCGCCGATCTACGGCATGCCGATCCTCAACGCCGACGAGGCCAAGCAGGTCGTGTTCATGAAGCGCTCGATGCGCCCGGGGTTCGCCGGCATCGAGAACGAGCTGCTCTTCGAGGAGCGCACCACCCTGCTGTTCGGCGACGCCAAGGACATGCTGGGCAAGGTGCTCAAGGCCGTCCAGGCGCTCTGACCTCGCCCGAGTGACCGTCGGCCCGGCCGACGGTCAGTGGGCCAGGCCGTAGAGCCGGTCGCCCGCGTCGCCGAGCCCGGGCACGATGTAGCCCTTGTCGTTGAGCCGCTCGTCCATCGCCGCGGTCACGAGCGTGACCGGCACCTCGAGGTCTGCGAGCTCGTCCTCGACGCGCTGGCAGCCCTCGGGGGCCGAGAGCAGGCAGATCGCGGTGATGTGGTCGGCGCCCCGGTCGACGAGGAAGTGGATCGCCGCTGCGAGGGTGCCGCCCGTGGCGAGCATCGGGTCGAGGACGTAGCACTGGCGCCCGGACAGGTCGGCCGGCAGGCGCTCGGCGTACGTCATCGCCTCGAGGGTCTCCTCGTTGCGCGCCATGCCGAGGAAGCCGACCTCGGCGGTGGGCAGCAGGCGCACCATGCCGTCGAGCATGCCGAGCCCGGCGCGGAGGATCGGGACGACCAGCGGGGTCGGGGTCGCCAGTCGCACGCCCTGGGCCGGGGCGACCGGGGTCTGCACCTCGGTGGGCTCGACCCGGACGTCGCGCGTGGCCTCGTAGGCCAGCAGCGTGACGAGCTCGTCGACCAGTCGTCGGAAGGTGGGCGAGTCCGTCGACTCGTCGCGCAGCGCGGTGAGCTTGTGGGAGACGAGGGGGTGGTCGACGACGTGGACGCGCATGGGCGACACCGTAACGAATCGCCGACGACACTCCGACACAGCGCCGACCCCGGGGCGAACAAGGGCAGACCGGCCCCATTTGTCCTGGCTTCCGCTCCCGCACCGGTGTCATGATCGAGACCCAGCGGCCGAGAGGAGCCTGAGGTGTCCGGGTACGACGACGACGAGGCCGTGGACTTCGCCCTCGTGGTGTACCGCGAGGAGAACGTCTGGCGCGTCGAGGAGATCTCCGACGACAAGCTCCACGACGTCGACGCCCTGGCTGCCGAGCTCCGTCGCTGGCCGGGGGACTTCGGCTCCCTGGGGCTGGTGTCCATCGACGAGGACTTCTTCGTGCTCGCCCGCGTGGCCGGCTCCCACGTCCGCCTGCTGCTCTCCGACGTGACCGCGGCGACCGAGTGGCCGCTCGCGCGCTCGGTGCTGGAGACCCTCGACCTGGAGATGCCCGACGAGGAGGACGACCAGGAGCCCGCCGGCGACCTCGGCATCGTCGCCGACCTCGGGCTCCCCGCGATGGACATGGGGGCCCTGCTCGACGACGAGGACCTCTACCCCGACGAGATCCTGGGCGACATCGCCCACAAGCTCGGCTTCGGGACGCTGTACGACGACGCCGTCGGCGTCAACGCCTGATCCCCGACCGCATGGACCTGCCGCCGTCCGTGATCGCGCGCTGGGAGCCCGCGATGCGTCTGGCCCTGGCCGAGGCGACCGACCACGGGGACGACGTGCCCGTCGGCGCCGTCGTGCTCGACTCCCACGGTGCGGTCGTCGGGCGGGGGCGCAACCACCGCGAGGACCGGGCCGACCCGACCGCCCATGCCGAGGTGGTCGCCCTGCGCGAGGCCGCCCTGACCCAGGGGGAGTGGCGGCTCGAGGGGTGCACCCTCGTGGTCACCCTCGAGCCCTGCACCATGTGCGCCGGGGCCGCGGGGCTGGCGCGCGTCGACCGTGTGGTCTTCGGCGCCTACGACCCCAAGGCCGGTGCCGTCGGGTCGCTGTGGGACGTGCTGCGCGACCGTCGGCTCAACCACCGGCCCGAGGTCGTCGCCGGCGTCCTGGGCGAGGAGTGCGGCGAGGTGCTGCGGGCGTTCTTCGAGGCGCAGCGGGCTCCGGACCTGCCTGCGTGAGCCCGGCTCGGCTCCTGTACCCTCGTCCGCGGTGGCGTGTCCGAGCGGCCTAAGGAGAACGCCTCGAAAGCGTTTGTGGG
>CAZKZQ010000441.1:0-2212 GCA_964557235.1 uncultured Nocardioidaceae bacterium | reverse complement strand
CGGATCCGGGTGCGCTCCGCGAGCTCGTCGACGGAGAGGCCGACGCGCGTGCGGGAGGCGGCGAGCTCCGGCCCGATCACAGGGTCGTACGCCGGCTCGGGGACGTAGTCGTCGATCACCAGCGGGCCGACGGGGTCGCCGAGCTTGGCGATCGCGCGCACGCGGGAGTCGCCGCGCTCGACCGGGGTGACCGCCTCGATCACGCTGCGGACGGCCTCGGAGGTGCGGGTGTGCCGCAGCGGCACGGGCTCGGCGCGGTCGGGCACGCGGTCGAACAGGTCGGTCTCGCTGAGGGCGACCGGCTCGCCGAAGGCCAGCTCGTCCTCGGTCTCGTCCTCGGAGGGCTCCTCGACGGGCTCCGTGGCGCGCCGGCGCAGCCAACGGCCGCGGGTGGCGACGGGAGCCGGCTCGTCGGTCGGGAGCACCGGCTCCTGGACCGGCGCCTCGACGACGTCCTCGACGGGCACGACCGGGGTCTCCGGCGTGGACGTGACGGTCAGGACCTCGGCGCGGTCCTGCGCCAGGGAGGCGATCCGGTCGGGCAGGGACCGCTGGTCGCTGCCCTCGAGCCGGGTGGCCAGACCGAGCGGGACCGCCAGGGCGGCGCCGTAGAGCTTGCGGTTGAGCTCGGCGTGACGCCGGGCACGACCCTCCAGGCCCTCGATGGTGCGGGTCACGTGGACCAGGCTGATCAGGACGCGACCGTCGCGCAGGAAGCCCTTGCGGGGGTGGACCAGGACGCGGTCGATGGCCTCCCACGGCAGGCCGCGCCACTGCGAGCCCAGGCGCAGGCGCACGCCGAGCTCGTCGGCGACCAGCAGCGGGGTGCGGGAGTCCAGCAGGCTGTGGAGGAAGACCACGGCGAACCCGGCCATGACCACGCAGAGGAGCCAGTCGACGGCGTTGCCGCCGGCACCGGCGCGCCAGAGATAGGCGATCGCGACCGCCGAGGAGGCGGCACCGAGCACCGCGGAGACCGCGGCGTTGCGGCGTACCTCGACCTGCTGCGGCACCTGGGCGGTCTCGGGCTGACCCGGCCCCTCGTCGTGAACGACCTCGTCGGTCTCCACCGGCTGAGCGCTCATGCCTCTCCCTGCAACGTTGCGATGACCTCGTCGAGGTCGTCCGGCTTGATCAGGACGTCGCGTGCCTTGCTGCCTTCGCTCGGGCCGACCACGCCGCGGCTCTCGAGGATGTCCATCAGTCGTCCTGCCTTGGCGAAGCCGACCCGCAGCTTGCGCTGCAGCATCGACGTCGACCCGAACTGGGTGGACACGACCAGCTCGATGGCCTGGACCACCAGTTCCAGATCATCGCCGATGTCGTCGTCCAGATCGCGCTTCGACGCGGCGGGTGCGGTGACGTCTTCGCGGTACGTCGGCGAGAGCTGGTCCTTGCAGTGCTTGACCAGGGCGTGGACCTCGGCCTCGGTCACCCACGACCCCTGCACGCGCACCGGCTTGGAGGCGCCCATGGGGAGGAAGAGGCCGTCACCCTGGCCGACCAGCTTCTCCGCGCCGGGCTGGTCGAGGATGACCCGGCTGTCGGCGAGGCTGGAGGTGGCGAACGCCAGGCGCGACGGCACGTTGGCCTTGATCAGTCCGGTCACCACGTCGACGCTGGGCCGCTGCGTGGCGAGCACCAGGTGGATGCCGGCGGCGCGGGCGAGCTGCGTGATGCGGACGACCGCGTCCTCGACGTCGCGCGGCGCGACCATCATCAGGTCGGCGAGCTCGTCGACGACCACGAGCAGGTAGGGGTACGGCGCCAGCACGCGCTCGCTGCCCGCGGGCACCTGCACCTTGCCGGCGCGCACCGCCTTGTTGAAGTCGTCGACGTGGCGGAAGCCGAAGTGCGCCAGGTCGTCGTACCTCAGGTCCATCTCGCGGACCACCCAGGCGAGGGCCTCGGCGGCCTTCTTGGGGCTGGTGATGATCGGCGTGATCAGGTGCGGGATGCCTTCATAGGCGTTGAGCTCGACCCGCTTGGGGTCGACCATGATCATCCGCACCTCGTCGGGCGTGGAGCGCATGAGGATCGAGCTGATCATCGAGTTGATGAAGCTCGACTTGCCGGAGCCCGTCGCGCCGGCGACCAGCAGGTGCGGCATCTTGGCGAGGTTGGCGACGACGAAGCCGCCCTCGACGTCCTTGCCGAGGCCCACGATCATCGGGTGGTGGTCGTTGCGGGCGTTGTTGGACCGCAGCACGTC
>CAZKZQ010000440.1:0-2213 GCA_964557235.1 uncultured Nocardioidaceae bacterium | reverse complement strand
TGGCTCGCGCAGGACCTCGCCGAGCGCGGCTACGTCGTCCTGACCTACGACGTCCAGGGTCAGGGCGCGGGGGAGACGTTCCCGCACCAGGACGGCGGCCCGACCAACGCGCTGCCGTTCTGCAACCCGTTCGCCGACCCCGAGGACGGCGAGATGTCGGGCTGCCCGGGGGTCCCGGCCCAGCAGCTGTCCAACTTCACCGTCGGCACGCGCAACGCGCTGTCGTTCTTCACCAGCACCCCGAGCCGTCCCTACGCCAACCCGGGCAAGGGCGACGCGCAGGTCGACGACGTCAACCCCTTCTGGCGCTCCTTCGACCGCAGCCCGGACCCGCGACCGTTCACCGCGGGCCGGACCAGCCGGATCGCGATCATCGGCCACTCGCTCGGCGCTGCCGCGGTCTCGATCGTGCAGGAGGACGACCGGCGCGTGGCGGCCGTCGTCGGGCTGGACAAGCTCAGCGGCGGACGCGGCGCCGGGGAGCTCGCGACCGGGGCGAAGCCGGTCGTGCCGGGTCTGGCGGTCCAGTCGGAGTACGGCTTCACCGTCGCCCCGTGGTTCCTCAGCGGAGGCTCGTCGCTGTCCCCGCAGCCGACGCCCGACGGCCCGGACCCGCGCCGCGAGCGCCGCACGGGCTTCGAGCCGTGGCGCGCCGCCGGCGTCGACACCATGCTCGTGGTGCCGCGGGCCTCGACCCACCTCGACTACACCGACATCCCGCTCGCGCTCCCGGCCAGCCGGTGGGGGCAGGCCCTGACCAGCAAGTACGTCCAGGGCTGGCTCGACCACTACCTCAAGCACCGCGACACCCGGTCGGTGCTGCTCGCCCAGCGCCTGCGCTACCTCGAGCCCACCGGGGGCGGGACCTGGTCGCCGGTGACCCTGCGCACGCGCGACCTGATGAGCTACCAGTTCTGCTCGGCGTACTCCTTCCGTCAGGCGGGGCAGCGCTACGCCGACCCCGACCTCACGGGAGCGGGCTGCCGCTGAGCCGGCGCCCGCGGGTGTGACCCGTGGGGCTGGTGGGTAGGTGGTGCAGGGCCCGCCCGCCGCTGTGGCAGGGTGGAGAAGTCCGTTCGCGCACCGATCGGGGGATCCGTCTGATGCTGTCCATCGTCCTGTTCATGGTCTTCTGCCTGCTCGCCTCCGCCGTCGTGGCGGCCTACGTCGCGTTCCCGCGTCGTGGCGTCGACCTCCCGGTGGCGCCCAGGGCCGGCGACGCGCTGGCCCGCCTGGTCGAGCACCTCCCGACCGTCGAGCCGGTCGGCTCCGGCGGTCGTCACTCCCGCGACTGACCGGTTGGGTCGGCCCACCCGCCGGGTGGTTGGATGGCGGCCGTGGACCTCCTCACCCTGATCATCGCGATCGCCGTCGTGGCGATCGCCCTCGTCGTCGGCCTCGTCACGACCGGGGCGCGCCGCGGGCGCGTCCGGCTCGACGAGCGCCGCGGCGGCACCGACGTCCTCGCGCCCCCGGCCCCCGCGCCGGAGACGGCCGCGCCCGAGGCGCCCGAGGCCCCGGTCGAGACCCTCCCGGAGCCCGCCGCTCCGACGATCGAGCGGCCCGAGTCGGCCGCGGGCCGCCTCGTCCGGCTCCGCCAGCGTCTCGCCCGGTCCCAGGGCGTCCTGGGCCGTGGCCTCCTCGCCCTGCTGTCCCGCGACCGGATCGACGAGGACACGTGGGAGGAGATCGAGGACCTCCTCATCACCGCCGACATCGGCGTTCGCCCCACCCAGGAGCTCGTCGAGCGCCTGCGCACGCGACTGCGCGTGGAGGGTGCGGAGTCCGCGTCCGTCCGCGAGGTGCTGCGCGAGGAGCTGCTCGCCCTGGTCGACCCGACGATGGACCGCCGCCTCGCGGTGAGCCGCCACGACGGCCGCCCCGCCGTCGTCCTCATGGTCGGCGTCAACGGCACCGGCAAGACCACGACCGTCGGCAAGCTCGCCCGCATCCTCGTCGCCGAGGACCGCTCGGTCGTGCTCGGCGCCGCCGACACCTTCCGCGCCGCCGCGGCCGCCCAGCTCACCACCTGGGGCGAGCGCGTCGGGGTGCACACCGTCACCGGCGCGGAGGGCTCCGACCCGGCCAGCGTCGCCTTCGAGGCCGTCCGCACCGGCATGGAGCAGGAGGTCGACACCGTCATCGTCGACACCGCCGGCCGCCTGCAGAACAAGGCCGGCCTCATGGACGAGCTCGGCAAGGTCAAGCGGGTC
>CAZKZQ010000439.1:0-2270 GCA_964557235.1 uncultured Nocardioidaceae bacterium | reverse complement strand
GGGCGCTCGCGCCGCACGCCGTGCGCGAGAAGCTCGTGCTCGCCCAGGAGTCGGCGACGCTCTGCCCGCCCGCGTTCAGCCAGATGGCGATCTCGGCCTACCTCCGCGCCCACGACTGGCAGGGCCAGATCAAGCAGTTCCGCGAGATGTACCGCGAGCGGCGCGACGCGATGATCGAGGCGCTCGACGACATGATGCCCGCGAGCGCCCGGTGGAACGTCCCGCAGGGCGGCTTCTACGTCTGGGTGACGCTCCCGCAGGGACTCGACGCCAAGGCGATGCTGCCGCGGGCGGTGACCGCGCGCGTGGCCTACGTCCCCGGCACCGCGTTCTTCGCCGACGGGTTCGGTGCCCAGTCGATGCGCCTGTCGTTCTGCTACCCGACGCCCGAGCGCATCCGCGAGGGCGTGCGCCGCCTGGTCGGCGTGATCGAGGAGGAGCTCGAGCTGCGCGAGACCTTCGGCGCCGGCGGCCTGCCCGGCAGCACCGCGCTCGCGCGTGGCTACGAGGGCCCCAACACCGACCTGTCCTGACCCTGCCCTGATCCTGCCCTGACCGACCTGCTGAGGAGACCCGACGTGAGCGAGCGAGTGCTGGTCCTGGCCGGGGGGCTGTCCCACGAGCGCGACGTGTCGCTGCGCTCGGGCCGTCGCGTGGCCGAGGCGCTGCGCGACCGCGGCTTCGAGGTCGAGGTCCGCGACGTCGACTCGACGCTCCTGGCCTCGCTGCGCGACGACCCGCCCGCGTGCGTGCTGCCGCTGCTGCACGGCGCCACGGGCGAGGACGGCGCCATCCGTGAGGTGCTCGAGCTCGCCGGCATCCCCTACGTCGGCTCCGGGCCGGCCGCGTGCCGGGTCGCCTTCGACAAGCCGGTCGCCAAGACGATCGTGACCGCGGCCGGCATCACCACGCCGCCCTCGGTCGTGCTGCCCCACGAGACCTTCCGCGAGCTCGGTGCCGCCGCGGTGATGACCGCGATGGCCGAGCGCCTCGGGCTGCCGCTGATCGTCAAGCCGGCCCGCGGCGGCTCCGCGCTGGGCTGCACGGTCGTCCACGCGGCCGCCGACCTGCCCTCGGCGATGGTCGACGCCTTCGCCTACGGCGACACCGCCCTGGTCGAGCGGTTCGTGGAGGGCGTCGAGGTCGCCGTCGGGGTGTACGACGACGGCGAGGGCCCGCGCACGCTGCCGGTCGTCGGCATCGTCCCCGACGGGGGCGTCTACGACTACACCGCCCGCTACACCGCCGGCTCGACCGAGTTCACCGTGCCGGCACGGCTGTCCGAGGAGACCACCGCCGCCTGCGCGGACGTCGCCCTGCGCGCCCACCGGGCGCTCGGCCTGCGCGACCTCTCGCGCACCGACCTCATCGTCGACGCCGAGGGCACGGTGTGGTTCCTCGAGGTCAACGTGGCGCCGGGCATGACCGAGACCTCGATCGTCCCGCTGGCCGTCGAGGCCTCCGACGTCGACCTCGGCGAGCTGTTCGGCCGGCTGGTCCGCGCCGCGGTCGCCCACTGACGCACCGGGCGGACACCCGCCGAGGTGCCCCTAGGATCGGCCCATGACGGACCTGACGTACGGCACGATCATCGGCCTGGGCAAGACGTGGTTCAAGCTGATGGACTTCCAGTGGCGGTTCACCGGGTCGGAGAACATCCCCAGCGAGGGCGGCGCCGTCCTGGCGATCAACCACATCTCCTACGTCGACTTCCTCATGGCCGGCTACGGCGCCCTCCCGTCGGGCCGGCTGACGCGCTTCATGGCCAAGAAGGAGACCTTCGACCACAAGGTCACCGGCCCGATCATGCGCAACTGCAAGCACATCGCCGTCGACCGCGCCGACGGCCAGGCGTCGTACGACGAGGCGGTGCGCTACCTCCGTCGCGGTGAGGTGGTGGGGGTCTTCCCCGAGGCGACGATCTCGCGCAGCTTCGAGATCAAGGAGCTCAAGACCGGCGCCGTGCGCATGGCCGCCGACGCCGACGTACCCCTGGTGCCGCTCATCCTGTGGGGCACCCAGCGCCTGATGACCAAGGACCACCCGCGCGACTTCGGTCGCCACAAGACGATCACGGTCACCATCGGCGAGCCGATCGACCCGCAGGGCGCCACCGCGGTGGAGAAGACCGCCGAGCTGCGCGCGGCGATGTCCGCGATGCTCGACAAGGCGATCGCGGAGTACCCCGCCGAGGAGCAGCCCCCGGGGTCGTGGTGGCTCCCGGCCCGCCACGGCGGCAGCGCCCCGACCCCCGAGCGCGCCAAGGAGCT
>CAZKZQ010000438.1:0-2271 GCA_964557235.1 uncultured Nocardioidaceae bacterium | reverse complement strand
CCCTTGCGGACCACCGTCAGCTCGAGCCTCTCGCCCGGCCGGTGGGTGCGGATCGCCACGATGAGCGAGATCCCGTCGAGCACGCGCTTGTCGGCGACCGCGACGATGCGGTCGCCCTTGCGCAGCCCCGCGTCGGCCGCCGGCGTCCCCTCGGGCACGTCCACGACCTCGGCACCGTTGCGGCTGGTGCCGGTGTCGACGTTGGCGCCGATGACGGGGTACTCCGCCTTGCCCGTCGAGACGATCTGCCTGGCGGTGATGCGCACCTGCTCCATCGGGATCGCGAACCCCACGCCGATGCTGCCGCTCTCGCCGCCCCCGACCAGTCCGCCCCCGGTGGTCGCGATCGCGGAGTTCACCCCGATCACCTGACCGTCGAGGTTGACCAGCGGGCCGCCGGAGTTGCCGGGGTTGATCGCGGCGTCGGTCTGCACCGCGTTGATGTACGACGCCGAGCCGCTGTCGCCCGTCGTGACCGGCCGGTCGAGCGCACTGACGATCCCGGCGGTGACGGTGTGGTCGAGGCCGAGCGGGGACCCGATCGCGACGACCGTGTCGCCGACGTACATCCGGCGCGAGGAGCCGAACGTGACCGGGCGCAGGTCGCCGGGCGACTCGATCTCGACGACGGCGATGTCGTAGACCTCGCTGGCACCGACGAGCTTCGCGTCGTGCGGCCTGCCGGCGTTGTCGACCACGACGATGGTGCCGCCGTCCTCGGCCAGCTCGGTGACGTGGTTGTTGGTGACGACGTGGCCCCGGCGGTCGATCACGAACCCGGAGCCGGTGCCGCCGGTCGCGGTCTTGCCCGAGCCGCCGCGCACGCGCACCTGGACGGTGCTGGGCAGCAGGCGCTGGGCGACCGCGGCGATCGAGCCGTCGGCGGCCGGGCCACGGCCACCGGTCTCCAGGGGACCGAGGCCGGACCCGGAGTCCGACGAGGTGCCCAGGACCAGGGCACCGCCGAGCACGCCGCCGAGGAGCCCGACGACGAGGGCGGTCACCGCGACGACGGGCCAGACCCAGCCCGGCGTGCGTGACGTCGGAGCGGCCTGAGGGCCGGGAGGCGGATAGGACGAGGGGCCGGGCGGAGGGGCCCAGAGGTTCTCCGGGGGCTGGGGCGCTCCTCCACCGGCGTACGGCGTCGGGTGCGGAGGGGGCGGGTCCCCGGGGGTCGTCACGCTTCCACCGCCTTCGCTCCGCTCGGCGGCGGAGCCAGGCGTGATCCTCGGTTCGCTCCGCTGCGCTCGCTCACGCTGAGATTCTCCCCCACCGCCGGCAACCGCGGGGGCGGTGGGTCAGGGGAGGCCGATGCGGCGGTTGCGCTCGGCCGTGCGGTCGAAGAGCACCGCGTCGACGAGGTCCGCGCCGGGGCCACCGGGGCTCGCCGACGGCTGGGTGAGCGAGGCCTCGACGGGCACGGGTCCGCCGACCGCGGGCAGACCGACCCACGACGCGACCACGAGGGCAGCGGCCGACAGGCCGCCGACGCCGGCCGCGGCGACGACGCGCGAGCGCGGGCTGCCCGGCCAGACCTGTCCGACCGGGCCGGCGGGGTCACCCGCCGGCTCACCGCCCAGGCTGTCCGGCAGGGCGCACAGGCGCGCCGCGAGCGAGTCCGACGGGGAGGCCGCCCGGGTGAGGAGCAGCTGGTTCTTGACCCAGGTCTGGCGGCGCACCGACTCGGTGCAGACGTGGCAGCGCAGCACGTGGGACCAGGCACGCTCCGACGTCGAGGGCCGCAGCTGCCCGTCGACCAGGGGCGCGACGAGCGGGCCGAGGTGCCCGCCGGCATAGGTGGTGAGGGCGGAGGCGCCACGCGTCACGAGGCACCACCCCGGCTCGTGGTCGTGGTGCCGCCGGGCCGCTCCGACGGGCCGGCCACGCGCTGGCGTCCGGGTGCGGGAGCGCGGTGGGCCAGGGCCTCACGGAGGAGGGCGCGGCCGCGGTGGATGCGGGAGCGGACCGTGCCGAGCTTGAGGTCGAGCACGCGCGCGATCTCGTCGTAGGACAGGCCCTCGATGTCGCAGAGCACGACGGCGGCGCGGAAGTCCGGCGGGAGCGAGGCGAGCGCGCTCTCGACGTCGGCCTCGAACAGCCCGTCGAGGAGCACGCGGTCCGAGGACGCGTCGGCCACGGTGGCGTGGCCGGCGTAGACCGACTCCGTGCCGGGGTCGTGCGGCAGGTGGTCGAAGCGGATGCGGCTGCGCCGGCGTGCCTGGTCGAGGAAGAGGTTGGTGGTGATGCGGTGCAGCCAGCCCTCGAAGGTGC
>CAZKZQ010000437.1:0-2310 GCA_964557235.1 uncultured Nocardioidaceae bacterium | reverse complement strand
GGGCCGTGGTAGACGGCGTACATCCCGGCGACGACGGCCAGGAGGACCTGCGCGGTGCAGATGTTGGAGGTCGCCTTGTCGCGACGGATGTGCTGCTCACGCGTCTGCAGGGCCAGGCGATAGGCCGGGCGGCCCTCGGCGTCGACCGAGACGCCGACGAGGCGGCCGGGCAGGTGGCGCTCGAGGCCCGAGCGGACGGACATGTAGCCGGCGTGCGGACCGCCGTGGAACAGCGGCACGCCGAAGCGCTGGCTGGACCCGACGACGACGTCGGCACCCAGCGCGCCGGGCGACTCCAGCAGCGTCAGCCCGAGCAGGTCGGCCGCGACGACCGCGAGACCGCCGGCGGCGTGGACGGCCTCGATCGCCGGGCGCGGGTCACGGACGGCACCGGAGGCGCCGGGGTACTGCACGAGCACGCCGCTGACCGCGTCGAGCCCGTCCGGCAGGCCCGCGGACACGTCGGCCACCACGACCTCGATGCCCATCGCCTCGGCGCGGGTGCGCACGACGGCGATCGTCTGGGGCAGGGCGTCGGCGTCGACGACGAAGGGGCCGGTGGCCCCGCGCACGGCGCGCCGCACCAGGGTCATCGCCTCCGCGGCGGCGGTGCCCTCGTCGAGCAGCGAGGCGTTGGCCGTCGGCAGGCCGGTGAGGTCGCCGATGAGCGTCTGGAAGTTGAGCAGCGCCTCGAGCCGGCCCTGGGAGATCTCGGGCTGGTACGGCGTGTAGGCGGTGTACCACGCGGGGTCCTCGAGCACGTTGCGCCGGATCACCGCGGGGGTGACCGTGCCGTGGTAGCCGAGCCCGATCATCGGCTCCAGCGGGCGGTTGGTGCCCGCGAGCCGGCGCAGCTCGGCGGCGGCGACCTCCTCGTCGACCGCCTCGGGGAGGTCCAGGTCGGCCGCGGCTCGGATGCCGCCGGGCACCGCGGCCTCCATGAGCGCGTCGAGGGAGTCGTAGCCGAGGACGCTGAGCATCGCCTGCTGCTCGGCCTCGGACGGGCCGATGTGGCGCTCGGTGAACGGCAGGCGGCCGGAGGCGGTGGGGTGCTGGGACACGGGGCTGGCTCCTACGACGGGTTCGGTCGAACAGCCTCCCCCTCTGTCACCGGCCCGGGGGCCGCGCTCCAGAGGTGCCTGACTGTGCGCTCCTGGTGCCTGAGAGGTTCCGGGGAGAAGTTGCCCCTTCGGCGCCCGCCGCGAGACGCGGAGGGACTCTCGCGCACAGCTCGTCAGCACGGTCAGGCTATCAGCCGGACGGTCGCGCGCCCGCCCGCCGCGTCGGCGGGATCACCCTCTCGGGCGGGCATGACACGTCATCCATCGGGAACGGTCTCGACATGACCGAGACCCAGAACCAGCCCAGCCCCAGCCAGCAGACCTCCAAGCGGGTCGCGTTCCTCGTCGCCCCCGAGGGCATCGAGCGGGTCGAGCTCACCGAGCCGTGGGACGCCGTGCGCGACGCCGGCCACGAGGCGGTGCTCCTCAGCACGAGCGACGGCGAGGTCCAGACCTTCGACCACCTCGACAAGGCCGAGACCCGGCCGGTCGACAAGCTCGTCTCGGACGTCTCGCACGAGGACTTCGACGCCCTCGTCCTGCCCGGCGGGGTCGCCAACCCCGACGCCCTGCGCATGGACGAGACGGCGGTCGGCTTCATCGGCGACTTCGTCCGCTCCGGCAAGCCCGTCGCCGCGATCTGCCACGCGCCGTGGACGCTCATCGAGGCCGACGTCGTCCGCGGGCGCCGGCTCACCTCGTGGCCGAGCCTGCAGACCGACATCCGCAACGCCGGCGGCGAGTGGGTCGACGAGCGCGCGGTGGTGGACGGAAACCTGATCACCAGCCGCAACCCCGACGACCTGCCCGCGTTCATCTCCTCGCTGCTCGAGGCGGCCACCCACGGTGCCGACTCCGCAGGGAGCACCGACGCCTGATCCGGACCCCTCAGGTCCGCGACGTCGCACGACGTACGAGGGCCGGGTCGACCACCTGGTCGACCCGGCCCTCGAGGTCTGTCGGGGTGCTGCGCCTCAGGCGAGCTTGGCGCGGCGGCGGCTGGAGAGCTCGTCGGGCCCCTCGCCCGGCTCCTCGCCGGCGCGCTCCGAGGGCAGCTCGGACAGCGAGCCCTCGATCTCGCGCCACACGCCGCCGATGGCGATGCCGAAGACACCCTGGCCACCGCTGAGCAGGTCGATCACCTCGTGGTCGGAGGTGCACTCGTAGACGCTCGCGCCGTCGCTCATCAGCGTCACGCGGGTCAGGTCGTCGGTGCCGCGCTCGCGCAGGTGCTGGACGGCGGTGCGGA
>CAZKZQ010000436.1:0-2317 GCA_964557235.1 uncultured Nocardioidaceae bacterium | reverse complement strand
GTCGGCGTGGGCGAGGACCGAGGACAGCAGTCCGGTGAGGCGGTCGATGCCGCGGGACAGCTCGACCACGGTCTCGGTGGTCTCGTCCGGGTCCAGGACGCCGAGTGCGAGGGGTTGGTCGCCCTCGACCCCGACGAGGTCGTCGAGGACCTCGCCCAGGCGGCCTGCGAACCAGTGCACCCGCTGGGTGCGGTCGCTGGTCGCGGTCGGTGCTGCCATGGGTCCATCACACCACCGGGCACCGACAGTTCTCGACGGAGAAAACCGCCTCTGACCTGCAGTTATCCGGGCCGGTTATCGTCCACAGGTCGTGGGTCTCGAGGCTCGGGCTTCGCCCTCGTACCTCGACCGACGGGGCGCCCAGCTCAGGCGCCGGGGCGGCAGACCCGGCAGGGGTTGAGCTCGGCGCCGTCGGGGCCGGCGGCGGTGACGTCGTCACGGCCGGCGATGAGCGCGCAGTCGGCGCGGTGGACGGTCGTGCCGGCCGCGGCGACGACGAGCACCGAGCCCGGGTCGCGGGTGGCGGCGCGGGCCGCGTGCGCACCGGTCGAGGCCCCCGACGCGGAAACCACGTCGGCGAGGATCAGCAGCGTCTCGGAGAGCCGTTTGGCCGACTCCTTCTGGTCCGCGGCGATGCGGGCGAGCCACGCGCCGAAGTACAGGAAGCCGCCGCAGAACGTCAGGCCGAGGCCGAAGAGGCCGCCGGAGACGAGGTAGGACAGCTGGTCGTACTGGTAGGGCGTGTTGGACGCGCCGTACCAGCCCAGGATGATCACCACGAGGCCGAGCGGCAGCATCACCGCGCCGCCGATGAACAGCACCAGCTGGAGGTTGGCCGCGCCGTTGCCGCGCAGCGGCGCGATGCCCGAACCACCGCGCTGACCGACCTTGGGCAGGGAGAGCCGGGCGTCGGGCGAGGGGGAGGTCAGTGTCGACTGGGTCATCGGGATCAGGCCTTTCGGAGGTCGGGTACGCCGGAGTCGAGTCCGTGGGAGCAGGCGCCGCCGGCACCGAGCACGACGCCGCCCACCTTCTGCAGCCACCAGCCGGCACCGGACGCGATCGCGAGGCCGAGCAGCAGCAGCATGCCGGGCACGCTGCCGAGCGGTGGCAGTCCGGCGGCGGTGTTCTGGACGGGGGTCTGGGTGGTCGGGACGACCTCCTGGGTCTCGCCGCCGGCGAGCGGGGCGGACGCCGCGGGAGCAGCGCCACCGGTCGCGCCGGACGAGCCGCCGCTGAGCGTCGGGGCGCCACCGCCGCCCTTGACGGGCCCGGCGACCTCGGGCACGTCGAACTCGACCGCCGGGGAGGCGGTGGCGTCGGTGACGACGTCGCCGAGCACGACGACGATGCGCGGACGCGCCTGCGTCGGGGCGCCGAGCAGGCCCTTGAGGGGGCCGAGGTCGTCGGGCAGCTGCGCAACGATCTCACCGAGCGGACCGTCGAGCGGCGCGGTGTCGATGCGGTTGCGCAGCTTGGCCAGGTCGATCTCCACCTGGACGCCGCGGACCTCCTGGGCGTTGCCCGACTTCGACGTCGTGACGGTCGGCAGCGAGATCTTGAGGCCGATCTCGGCGAGCGCCTTGTCGAAGTCCTCCGGCGGGGCCGGGATCGCGCCGCTCTGACCGGCCGCCTCGATGCCGTCCTTGGTCAGCGTCACCGGGGTGCCGCCGATCTCCAGGCCGGTTATCGCGATCGAGCGGGTGCTCTGCGACTTCTCCAGCGAGCTCGCAGTCTTGCCGGTCAGCTGGAGCTGGTCGGCGGTGATCACGCCACCGAGGACCGACAGGTCGGTGATGGTCGCCTTGCCGGCCGAGGTGATCGTGCTGGTGTCGTACGACGAGCGGCTCACGCTGGTCGCGCCGCCGACGGTGACGAGCGCCGAGAGCGCCCCGAGGCCGCCGTCGTTCGGCGGGTCCTCCGCGGCCTTGGCGGACTTGGTGGCGGTCACCTTGCCGAGCGAGGCGGGCGCGCCAGGCACACCGGGCAGGCCGGGGAGCCCGCCGGGCGACGGCGCCTCCGACTCGCTCTCGTCGTCCATGGCGTCACCGGTCGAGGAGAAGCCCGCCTTGGCGATCGAGCCCTTGCCGTCGGACGCCACGCGCATCACGAGACCGGGGAACGGCTCGTCCTTCTGCTTGGCCTCGCCGCTGGGGTGCGCGGCGTTGACCTGGAACGGGTAGCCCTTCTCCCCCACCTCGGGCGGCAGCTGCAGCTGGTCGGCGATGGTCTTGAAGCCGTCCCCCACCGCGTTGCCCGGCCAGAGGTACGACGCGCGTGCGGATCCTGCCGGACCGCTCGTCCCGCTCGTGCGGGT
>CAZKZQ010000435.1:0-2334 GCA_964557235.1 uncultured Nocardioidaceae bacterium | reverse complement strand
CAGCGGCTCACCGTCTCGACGGGCTACGGCGTCGCCGAGATCCTCGTGCAGGCCGGCTCGGAGATGGTCGGCCAGACCCTCAAGGACTCCGGGCTGCGCGACCGCGACATCAGCGTGCTGACCCTGCAGCGCGGCACCGCGGTCTTCCCCAACCCCAGCGGGCGCCGCCTGCTCGAGGACGGCGACCGCCTGCTGTGCTTCGGCCGGCTGGAGGAGATGCGCTCGATGATCCCGAGCCGCCGCAAGCGGCCCAAGCGGGTCAAGAAGCTGCCCGCGGAGCCGATCCACGACCGGCCGACCAACGACGGGTGACCCCGGTTGCCCCGGGCTGCCCGGGGTACGTGTCCACCATGGCAACCAACACCCGCGACATCGCCGCAACCCCGGACCAGGTCTGGGACGTCCTGTCCGACGGCTGGCTCTATCCCCTGTGGGTTGTCGGAGCGACAAGAATGCGGAGCGTGGACGACACCTGGCCTGCCGAAGGTTCCGCGCTGCACCACTCTGTCGGCGTCTGGCCCCTCGTGGTCGACGACGAGACACGGGTGCTGGAGAGCCGGCCCGGTCGCAGCATCCGTCTCCGCGCCAAGGCCTGGCCCGGGGGCGAGGCCGAGGTGCTCATCACCCTCGAGGCCCACGGCGAGCAGACCCGCGTCAGCATCCACGAGAAGGCGGTCTCGGGCCCGGGCAGCCTCATGCCCCAGGTGATCGAGGCGCCGCTGATGAAGGTGCGCAACCGCGAGACGCTCCAGCGCCTGGCCGACGTGGTCGAGGGACGCGCCGGCGGGTCCGCGTGACCCGGAACTCCTACGACGCCGTCGTCGTCGGCGCGGGGCCCAACGGCCTCGTGGCGGCGAACCGCCTCGCCGACGCCGGCTGGTCGGTCGTCGTCCTCGAGGCCCAGCCGACCGTCGGAGGCGCGGCCGCCAGCGACCGCGAGCTCCACCCGGACTTCGTGCTGGACACGTTCTCGGCGTTCTACCCCCTCGCCGTCGCCTCCCCCGCGCTGCGCTCGCTCGGACTGGAGGAGCACGGCCTGCGCTGGGCGCACGCGCCCGCCGTACTGGGCCACGCCCGCAAGGACCAGGAGTGGGCGCTGCTGATGCGCGACCGCGAGGAGAACGCGCGCATGTTCGACCAGGACGCCCCCGGGGACGGCGAGGCGTGGCTGGACCTGTCGGCCTCCTGGGACGCCATCGGCAACGACGTCGTCGGCGCGGTCCTCTCCCCCTTCCCTCCCGTGAAGCACGGGCTGCTCGCCGCGGCCCGGCTGCGCAAGGCGGGCGGCCTGGGGTTCGTGCAGGAGATGCTCAGCCCTGCGCTGTCGCTGGACACGCGCTTCCAGGGCGAGGCGGCGCAGCTGCTGATCGCCGGCAACGCAGGTCACACGGACGTGCCGCTGAGCGCCAACGGGTCGCTGGTGATGGGGCTGATCCTCGCGATGACCGGCCAGGACCTCGGGTTCCCCGTGCCCGTCGGCGGGGCCGGCGAGCTGACCGGCGCGCTGGCCCGGCGGTTCACCGCCCTGGGCGGCGAGATCCGGACCAACGCGCGGGTGACGTCGATCGAGATCGAGGGCGGTCGCGCGGTCGGCGTGCGCACGGCCGACGGGACGCCGGTGCGCGCACGCCGCGCGGTGCTCGCCGACGTCGTCGCGCCGCTGCTGTACGGCGACCTGGTCGCCCCCGAGCACCTCCCGTCCCGCGTCGTGAAGGGCATGCGCCGCTTCCGGCTCGACCCCGGCACGGTCAAGGTCGACTGGGCGCTGAGCGGACCGGTCCCTTGGGAGGTGACGCCGCGGCACGCGCCTGGGTGCGTCCACGTGACCGACTCGATGGACGAGCTCGACCGCACGCTCACCCAGGTCGCGACCGGGCACGTGCCCGACGACCCGTTCCTCCTCATGGGGCAGATGACCACCAGCGACTTCACCCGGTCGCCGGCCGGCACCGAGTCGGCGTGGGCCTACACGCACGTGCCGCCTCACGACTCGGGCGGAGGCGACTGGGGTCCCGATGCGTGCGAGCGGTTCGCGGACCGGATGCAGGAGCGGGTCGAGCGGCTCGCCCCGGGCTTCGGCTCGCGCGTGATCGCCCGGCGGGTGCTCGGCCCGCGCGAGCTCGAGGCACGCAACGCCAACCTCGTCGGCGGCTCGATCAACGGCGGCACGTCCCAGCTGCAGCAGCAGCTCGTCTTCCGCCCGGTGCCGGGGCTCGGCCGCGCCGAGACCGGGATCAGCGGGCTCTACCTCGCCTCGATGTCGGCCCACCCCGGCGGCGGGGTGCACGGCGCCTGCGGGATGAACGCCGCCCGGGCCGCCCTGGCCCACGCCCG
>CAZKZQ010000434.1:0-2351 GCA_964557235.1 uncultured Nocardioidaceae bacterium | reverse complement strand
CTGTGCATCGAGGCGTGCCCGACGCGCGCGCTGACGATGACCAACGAGTACGAGCTGGCCGACAACAACCGCGCCGACCTCATCTACGAGAAGCAGGACCTGCTCGCCCCGCTCCTGCCGGGCATGGAGCTGCCGCCGCACCCGATGCTGCTCGGCGAGGACGACGGCGACTACTACCGCGGCGAGTTCAAGTCGGTGGCAGCACCGACCGAGACCCGAGGGGGCGAGGCATGATCGCGTTCTGGATCCTGTCGCCGTTCATGGTGCTGGCCGCGCTCGGCATCCTCTTCGTGCGCAAGGCCGTGCACGCCGCGCTCCTGCTCGCGGTCGTGATGATCGGGCTGGCCATCCTCTACCTCGTGCAGGACGCCCCCTTCCTCTTCGCGGTGCAGATCATCGTCTACACCGGCGCGATCCTCATGCTCTTCCTCTTCGTGCTCATGCTCGTCGGGGTCGACGCGTCGGACTCGGTCGTCGAGACGATCAAGGCCCAGCGGCTGATGGCCACCGTCGTCGGGCTCGCGTTCGGGGCGCTGGTCGTGTTCGGCGTCGCGCAGACCTCGGTCGGCGTGATCACCGGGCTCGACGAGGCCAACGCCCAGGGCAACGTCCCGGGCCTGGCCCAGCTGCTGTTCAGCAAGTACGTCTTCGCCTTCGAGGTGACCTCGGCCCTGCTCATCACCGCCGCGCTGGGCGCGATGGTGCTGGCGCACCGCGAGCGCCTCACGCCCAAGCTCAGCCAGGGCGACATGGCGCTGCGGCGCATGCGTGACTACGCCGACCACGGCAAGCACGTCGGCCCGCTGCCCAGCCCCGGTGTCTTCGCCCGCCACAACGCGGTCGACACCCCGGCGCTGCTGCCCGACGGCACCGCCTCGGAGCTGTCGGTCTCGCGGGTCCTGGCCGCGCGCGGCAACGTGCAGTCCAGCGCCGACCTGGCCGACGACGTCACCGAGCTGACCACCGGAGACGACGAGGAGGCCCGCCGATGAGCGCGACCCCGTTCCTGACCCTCTCGGCGATCCTGTTCACCATCGGCTGCATCGGGGTGCTGACCCGGCGCAACGCGATCGTGGTGTTCATGTGCGTCGAGCTGATGCTCAACGCCAGCAACCTGGCCCTGGTCACCTTCTCCCGGGTCAACGGCAACCTCGACGGGCAGGTGACCGCCTTCTTCGTGATGGTGGTGGCCGCGGCCGAGGTGGTCGTCGGGCTGGCGATCATCATGACCATCTTCCGCACCCGCCGCTCGGCCTCGGTCGACGACGCGAGCCTGCTGAAGTACTGAGGAGCGACACAGACATGCCTCTGACGGCGAACCTCTTCCTCGAGGGCGGCGAGCACGCGGTGCCCGTCGTCCAACCGTCCTCCGGCGGGGGTGTCTTCGACCTGCTGTGGCTGGTGATCGCGCTCCCGGCGCTCGGCGCCGCCGTGATCCTGCTGCTCGGCAACCGGCGCACGTCGGCGTGGGCGCACCTGCTCGGCACCGCGACGGTCGGTCTGTCGTTCGTGATCAGCCTGGTCGCCTTCTTCGGGCTGCTCGGCCGCGACGAGGGCGACCGGCAGCTCGGGCAGCACCTGTGGACCTGGTTCGAGGCCGGCTCCTTCAAGGCCGAGTTCGGGACCCTCTACGACCCGCTGTCGGCGCTGTTCCTGCTGCTGATCACCGGTGTGGGCTTCCTGATCCACGTCTACTCGATCGGCTACATGGCCCACGACGAGCGGCGGGCGCGGTTCTTCGCCTACCTCAACCTCTTCGTCGCGGCGATGCTCGTGCTCGTCCTGTCCGACGGCTACCTCGGGGTCTTCCTCGGCTGGGAGGGCGTCGGCCTGGCGTCGTACCTCCTGATCGGGTTCTGGCAGCACAAGAACTCCGCGGCGGTCGCGGCCAAGAAGGCCTTCGTGGTGAACCGCGTCGGTGACATCGGCCTGGCGCTCGGCACGATGCTGCTGTTCGCCACCTTCGGCACGGTGTCCTTCGCCGAGGTCTCCGAGCTCGCCGGCGGGGCGTCGCAGACCACGCTCAACGTCCTCGGCCTGCTCTTCCTGCTGGCCGCCTGCGGCAAGTCCGCGCAGGTGCCGCTGCAGTCCTGGCTCCTCGACGCGATGGAGGGCCCGACCCCGGTGTCGGCGCTGATCCACGCGGCGACGATGGTGACCGCGGGCGTCTACCTCGTCGTCCGCTCCAACTTCCTCTACGAGCGGACCGAGGTCGGCCGCACCGCGGTGATGATCGTCGGCTGCGTGACGCTCCTGGCCGGTGCGGTCATCGGTTGTGCCAAGGACGACATCAAGAAGGCGCTCGCCGGTTCGACGATGAGCCAGATCGGCTACATGATGCTGGCCGCCGG
>CAZKZQ010000433.1:0-2376 GCA_964557235.1 uncultured Nocardioidaceae bacterium | reverse complement strand
GCGGGCAGCGCAGCGCGTCCATCGCCTGGTCGAGGCGGCTGTCGAGGTCCCACGCGCCGGCGTGGTCGAGGTCGGTCTGCAGGTCGCCCATCTCGGCCAGCAGCTTGTCGAAGTCGGCGTCCGGGCTCGACATCTCCTCGGAGATCGCGTTGAAGCGGTCGAGCTTGGCCTTGATGTCGCCGACCGCCTCCTCGATGTTCTCCAGGACGGTGCGGCCCTCGCTCAGCGGCGGCTCCTGCTGGAGCATCCCGACGGTGGCGTCGGGGTCGAGGATCGCGTCGCCGTTGTTGGCGTGGTCGAGCCCCGCCATGATCTTCAGCAGCGACGACTTGCCGGTGCCGTTGGGTCCGACGACGCCGATCTTGGCGCCGTGGAGGAACGAGAGGGTGACGTTGTCGAGGACGACCTTGTCACCGTGGGCCTTGCGGACATTGCGCAGTGTGAAGACGTACTCAGCCATGGTGGGGCCCAGCCTACGGGTCGGGCCGGGCCCCGCCGAACCGAGCCCGGACCCAGCCCGGACCCAGCCCGAGGAGCCGCCTCAGGCGGCCGGCTGGGACACGTCGGTGTCGGTGCGCACACCCCAGCTCGTCATCGCGGGTGCCTCGGCGGCGGTCTCGGCGACCATGGCCGCGACCTCCTGGTCGAGGTCGGTGTCGGCGCGCCCCGGGGCCGCCTTGGTGAAGGTGCTCGTGCCGCGGGTCAGGTCGTGGCCCATGTAGCTCGCCTCCACCTCGAGGGTGGTGACCAGCTGGCCCTTCTCGTCGGTCCAGGTGCGGGTGGACAGCCGGCCGTGCACGATCACGGCGTCGCCCTTGTTGACCGAGTCGGCGACGCGGTCGGCGAGCGTGCGCCAGGCGGTCACGGTGAACCACGTGGTCTCGCCGTCCGCCCACTCGCCATTGCGCCGGATGCGCGGGGTCTGGCCGACGCGCAGCGTCGCCACGCTGGTGCCACGCACGTCGCGGTGGCGGACGTCGGCGCCGACCCAGCCGTGGAGGGTGATGTGGGTGTCGTTCATGGAGTGCTCCTTCGCTCGGGAGTGGACGTGCCGAGCCAACCGGGGCGCACGGTCGGGTGGGCGCGCCTGACCGCGACCTGTGGACGGCGGGCCGGTCGGGTGGCCTGCTGGCCGGATCCGGCTCAGCGGCCGGTGACCACGCCGAGCGCCTCGCCGACGGCGCGGTGCGCCGCGAGCTCGCGGTCGACCGGTGCCACGACGAGGTCGTCGACGACCGTGCCGATCGCGTCGTGCAGCCGTCGCCGCGCACGCCTGGCGCGGGAGCGGGCCACCAGTCCGTTGACGAACCGCCCCACCACCCCGAGTGCGATGCCACCCCCGGCGCCGAGCACGAGCAGCCAGGTCGGCAGGGGCAACCCGTAGCGCGACGGCGTCGAGGGGTCGGGCAGCTGGAGGTAGCCGAGCACCACGAGCACGAGCAGCCAGAGCGCGCCGGCCACGAGGGCGAACGCGAACAGCACCTGCAGCAGCCGGGTCAGCCGCCAGAACAGCGGCGTGCGCGCGACGCCGAGGTCGGTGCCGGCGACGGCACGGTCGAGGGCGTCGTTGAGGTCCTCCAGGCGCGAGGTCGACGCCCGGCGCACGGCGGTCGCCCACGGCGGTGACAGCTGGCCGCCGACGGCGTCGGCGGCAGCGCGCACGGCGGTGTCGACGCGGGCGCGCTGCACGCGGGTCGGCTCCGGCACGGACGCCCGGCCGATCGAGGTGAGCTGCTTGCCCTGGTCGCCGAGGTCGAGGTGCAGCCGGCGCAGCGGGTCCGGCTTGAGCCGCGAGAGCCACGACGTCACCGGCCAGCCGGTGTGCTGCCCGCCGCGGCGTACGACGGACCGCTCGACCGCGCGCACCACCGTCTCCACCCCGGCCGCGTCGGCGAACGAGTCGACCAGCTCCTCGCGCTGCGGGCGCCGCAGCGAGCCCGGGTCGGCAGAGCCGTGGACGTCGAGCAGGGCCGTGCCCGTGGACACCAGGTCGGCCCGCAGCCGCTGCGCCACCGCCTTCTTGTCCCGCACCCGCGTGGCGACCAGCGACCTGAGGTCGGCCATGCCCTCACCGGTCCGGGCCGAGGTGGCGACCACGGGCACGGACGGCAGGCCGTCGTCGGCCAGCCGCCGGCGCAGGTCCCCGAGCACGTCGGCGCGGCGGTCGGCGGGCAGCTCGTCGGCGTGGTTGAGCGTCACGACGACCACGTCGGCGTGGGTCGAGAGCCGCCGCAGGTAGCGCTCGTGCACCGCGTTGTCGGCGTACTTCTGCGGGTCGAGCACCCAGATCATGACGTCGACGACGCGGACCAGCCGGTCCACCTCGAGGTGGTGGGCGACCTCGGTGGAGTCGTGGTCGGGCAGGTCGAGCAGCAC
>CAZKZQ010000432.1:0-2380 GCA_964557235.1 uncultured Nocardioidaceae bacterium | reverse complement strand
CCCACGACGGACGACCTCGTGGTCGTCCAGGAGGAACACGCGTACGACGCTCATGGGCTCCCCTCGTGGCACGGACCCGGACACGCGACGATCATGCCCTCCGGCCCGTGATGAGGTGCACGCTCCGCGGCAGATTCGCGGCATGTCCGTGCGCGGTATCAACGCGTGACCGGTGGCACATCGCACCGATCTCACGACCGGGGGCGCGATCCGCCACCGATTTCCTGGCGACCCGCGCCCGCGCTGTCATCGCCACGTCAGCGGGATTCGGCAACCCGCCGAGCCTCACCAGGGGACGTCGGGCTCCTCGCCCGGCGCCCCGACCCGGACCGACTCCCCGCGCAGCGTCACGACGGCTCCTGCCCGGAGCTGGGCCCCGCGGCGGGTGTCGACCTGGCCGTCCACCGACACCAGCCCGTCGGCGACGACCTCCTTGGCCTCCGCACCGCTGTCGACCAGCCCGGCGAGCTTGAGGAACTGACCGAGCCGGATCACCTCGCCGTCGATGGACACCACGCGGGGCTCGGGCTCGGAGACGCGCGACGAGCGCTTGCGGAACCTCATCCCAGCACCACCGTCACCGCGTGGATGACCACGCCGACGAGGCCGCCGACGATCGTGCCGTTGATCCGGATGAACTGCAGGTCCTTGCCGACGTGCAGCTCGATCTTGGCCGACGCCTCGCGGCCGTCCCACTCGTCGATGGTGTGGGTGATCACCGAGGTCAGCTCCCGGCCGTAGCGCTCGACCAGGAACACCGCGAGACCCGCACCCCGCTCGTCGAGCCGGGCGCGCAGCGCGGAGTCGGTCTGCAGGCGCACGCCGAAGGCCTGGAGCTCGCGCACGCCACGGCGCACGAGCTCGCCGTCGGCGTCGTCGAGCGCCTCGACCAGGGCGCGGCGCAGCGCGTTCCACAGCGAGATGTACGTCGTGGAGACCTGCGGGTGCTCGAGCATGCGGATCTTGAACCGCTCCATGCGCTCGATCGTCGCCTCGTCGGTGAGCAGGTCCTGGGCGACCTGGCGCAGCGCGCGGTCCAGCGCGAGGCGGGAGCGGTGGTAGGGCTCGCGGCGGATGTCCTCCAGCCAGGCGAGGATCTCGGCGTGGAGTCGGCGGATCACCCGCTCGTTGACCGAGTCCGGCGCCCACCAGGGGGCCCGCTCGACGACGACCTCGTGGAAGGTCTGCTCGTTGCCCTCCAGCCAGCGGGTCGCCTCCTCCAGGAGCAGGTCGACCAGGCCGTGGTGGGCGCCGTCCTCGACGACCTCCTCGATCAGCCGGCCCGCGAGCGGGCTGATCGGCTCCTCCTTGAAGCGGGGCACGAGCGCGGACTCGACCAGGTCGGCGACGTCCTGGTCCTTGACCCGCCGCAGCGCGAGGCCGAGCAGGTCGGTGGCCTCGAGGACGACGCGTCGGGCGTTGGCCTCGACCGCGAGCCAGTCGCCGGCCTTGGCCGCCGGCTCCGCGCCGAGCACGCGCGAGGACACGATCTCCTCGGAGAGGAAGTTCTCCCCGACGAACTCCTCGAGGCTGCGGCCCAGCATCGCCTTGCGCTCGGGGATGAGCGCGGTGTGCGGGATCGGGAGCCCGAGCGGGTGCTTGAAGAGCGCGACGACCGCGAACCAGTCGGCGATCGCACCCACCATCGAGGCCTCGGCGCCGGCGTTGACGAACCCGAGGAAGCCGTCCTGGCCGCGGGTGAGGAGGAAGACGACGGCGGCGAAGACGAGGAGCCCGACGGCCACCGACCGCATGCGGCGCAGCGCCCGACGTCGCTCGGCGTCGAGGTCGGGGGTGGTGCTCAGGGCGGGCGCGGACATCGCGGACAACCTATCGGCAGGGAGGCAGCGCACCGCCCCCTAGACTCCCCGGTCATGACGACCGTGATCACCTTCGGCACCTTCGACGTCTTCCACGTGGGGCACCTGCGGGTGCTCGAGCGGGCGGCGGCCCTGGGTGATCGCCTCGTGGTCGGCGTCTCCGCGGACGCGCTCAACCTGCGCAAGAAGGACCGGCTGCCGGTGTTCAGCGAGGCCGAGCGGATCGAGATCGTCTCCGCGCTCAAGTGCGTCGACGAGGTGTTCGTCGAGGAGAGCCTGGAGCAGAAGCGCGACTACATCCTGCAGTTCGAGGCCGACGTGCTCGTGATGGGCGACGACTGGGCCGGCAAGTTCGACGAGTTCGGCGACATCTGCCGGGTGGAGTACCTCACCCGCACGCCCGCCATCAGCACGACGGCCCTGATCGAGAAGATCTCGACAGGGCCGTGAGCGGGACGCCGGTGGCGTCTAGTTGAGCAGCTTGGAGGCGAGCACCGCTGCCTGGGTGCGGCGCTCGAGGCCGAGCTTGGTCAGGATGCTGGTGACGTAGTTCTTCACCG
>CAZKZQ010000431.1:0-2406 GCA_964557235.1 uncultured Nocardioidaceae bacterium | reverse complement strand
GGTCAGGCCAACGAGAGGAACAGACGCTCCAGCTTCTTGGCGTCGACGCTGTCGAGCCCCTGCCCGCCGGCGAGGCACTCCTGCAGGCCGGAGGCGACGATCGCGAAGCCGGCACGGTCGAGGGCACGCGACACCGCTGCGAGCTGGGTCACGACGTCCTCGCAGTCGCGACCCTCCTCGAGCATCCGCAGCACCCCGTCGAGCTGGCCGCGCGCCCGCTTGATCCGGTTGATGGCCGAGGTCATGTCGGCCCGGTCCACGTCCATCACGCGACCTCGGCCGCGGCCACGGCGGCCAGTGCCCGCGACAGGCGCTCCCGGGCGTCCTCGGCCACGTCGCGCAACGCGTCGCTGTCCGCGATGCTCAGCATCACGTCGGGGTCGAAGGCCTCCACGACCGTCGTGGTCGCGTCGAGCGACCGGACCACCACGTTGCAGGGGAGCACGGCCGCGAGGGAGGGCTCGAGCTCGAGCGCCCGGTGGGCCAGGGCCGGACGACACGCGCCGAGGATGACCTGCGGCGCCATGTCCACGTCGAGCTTGGCCTTGAAGGTGGCAGCGAGGTCGACCTCGGTGAGGATGCCGAAGCCCTGCTCGGCGAGCCGTTCCCGCACCGACGTGACCGTGGCGTCGTAGGGGCGGCGGACCGTGACACTCAGCGTGAAGCCCTCCATCAGGCGCTCCGCTCCTCGGCCAGGGCCGCCTTGACGTCGAGGGCCCGGACGGAGGCGATGAGCTGCTCGAGGCTCGCCGCGGGCAGGGCGCCGGCCTGCGAGAACACCAGGACCCCGTCCTTGAAGGCCATGAGCGTCGGGATCGACGTGATGCGCGCAGCCGCGGCCAGCGCCTGCTCGGCCTCGGTGTCGACCTTGCCGAACAGGATGTCGGGATGGGCGGCCGAGGCCTTCTCGAAGACGGGGGCGAACATCCGGCACGGGCCACACCACGACGCCCAGAAGTCCACCAGGACGATCTCGTGGCCGGTGATGGCGCCCTCGAAGGTGTCGGCGCCCAGGTTGACGGTGGCCATGGTGGCCCTCCTTGTCGTTCGGGTCCCCGTGCGGGGACATCCGTGTCAACGCATATACCCCCCTAGGTATTTCCGCGATGCATTTGCGGAATACCCCCAGGGGTGTCTACCGTTGATCACCATGATACCCCAGGGGGTATCAGTCGTCTGCCCCTCGTCGAACGGAACGCTCATGACGTCGACGGCCGCGCGCCGCCCCACTCCCGGTCCCGACCAGAGCGACCCCGGGTCCGACCCCGGGTTCGCCCCCGGCTTCACCCCCGGCCTCCTCGGCCGCCTGGGCGTGTGGGTCAGCGACCACGCCCGTGCCACCACCGGGATCTGGCTCCTGCTCGTCGTCGGCCTCGGCGCGTTCGCACCCCAGGTCGAGCACGCTCTGTCGGGGGCGGGCTGGCAGGCCGACGGCTCGGAGTCCGTGGCCGTCCGCGAGCTCGCCCGGGAGCACTTCGGCGGCAACGCCAGCTCGGCGATCCAGGTCGTCGTCCACTCCGAGGACGCCCCGGTGACCGAGGGCCGGGGTCGTGAGGTCCTCGCCCGCGTCAGCGAGCTGCTCGGCGACGAGCCGCGGATCGCCCAGGTCCTCGACCCCGTGCCGGGCGCCACGCTGAGCCGGGACGGGCGGACCGCGGTCGTGCTCGCCGGAGCAGGCGCCGACACCAACGAGATGGTCCGGGTCGCGACCGACCTCAAGGGCCCCCTGCAGGACCTCTCCGGCGGCGGCGTCGCGGTGAACCCGACGGGCGCGTCCCTGCTGTGGTCGGACTTCAACGAGGCCAACCTCGAGGCGATGATGACCTCGGAGATGATGTCGTGGCCCGTCACCATGGCGATCCTCGTGCTGGCGTTCGGCGCCCTGGTCGCAGCGGGGCTGCCGCTGGTCCTCACCATCGCGGGGCTCGTCGCCTCGGCCGGCTCCCTCGTGCTCATCAACGAGCTCGTCCCGGTGTCGATCTGGGCGATGAACTTCGCCATGATGTTCGCCCTCGCGCTCGGCATCGACTACGCCCTGTTCCTCGTCGTCCGCTATCGCGCAGCCCGTCTCGGGTCCCACGAGTCGCAGCGCCAGGCCATCGCGGAGACGATGGACACCGCCGGCAAGGCCGTCCTGCTCTCCGGGCTGACCGTGCTGGTCTCCCTGACCGCGGTGATGCTCGTGCCGTCGCCGTCGTTCCGCTCGATGGCGGGCGGGATCATGCTCTCGGTCGTCTTCGTGCTCGCCGCCACACTGACCCTGCTGCCCGTCGTTCTGTCCCGGCTCGACCTGCGGATCAACAAGCTCGCGCTGCCCTGGGTCCACACCGGCGAGCACCGGTCGCCCCGGTTCGCCGCGTGGGGCGAGCGCCTCTGGCGCCGCCCCCTCGTCTGGGGCCTGGCCTC
>CAZKZQ010000430.1:0-2420 GCA_964557235.1 uncultured Nocardioidaceae bacterium | reverse complement strand
AGCTCATCGTCATCGACTACATGCAGCTGATGAGCTCGGGCAAGAAGGTCGAGTCCCGCCAGCTCGAGGTCTCGGAGTTCTCCCGCAACATCAAGCTCCTCGCCAAGGAGCTCGAGTGCCCGATCATCGCGCTGTCCCAGCTCAACCGTGGTCCCGAGCAGCGTGGCGACAAGCGCCCGATGATGAGCGACCTGCGTGAGTCCGGCTCGCTCGAGCAGGACGCCGACATGGTGATCCTGCTCCACCGCGACGACGTCTACGAGAAGGAGTCGACCCGCCCCGGCGAGGCCGACCTGCTCGTGGTCAAGCACCGCAACGGCCCGACCCGCGACCTCACCGTCGCCTTCCAGGGTCACTACTCCCGTTTCGTGGACATGGCGGCCGGCTGAGCGACGTCCGGGGCGCGGTGCTCCGCGCGCTCGACCCGGGAGCGCCGGCCGGTGTGCCGCAATGCCCTCAGGTCACGGCCGGTCCGGCCGATGTCACGGACATGACCACCCCCCCGCTGGTCGACCGCGCCGACCTGCTGGCGGCCGCCGAGTCCGTCGAGCCGCTCCCGCACACGGTCGCGCGCCTCGCCACCCTGGTCGCCGACCCCGACTGCGACGTCCGCGAGATCGCCGAGACGGTGTCGCTCGACGTGGTGCTGACCGCCGACCTGCTGCGCCGGGCCAACTCCGCCGCCCTCGGCGGCCGGATCAAGGTCACGTCGGTGCGGTCCGCCGTCGTCCGGCTGGGCCCGAGCACGCTGCTGTCCCTGGTCCTGGCCTCGCGCGTCGGCGGTCGGATGGGGCAGGCGCTGCCGGCCTACGGGCTGCAGCCCGGTGCGTTGTGGCGGCGCTCGGTGGCCGCGTCCATCGCCGCGGAGGTGATCCGCTCGCGTGCGCACACGCCGGTCCCGGCGGAGGTCGCGACCGCGGCCCTGCTGCACGACTTCGGCATGGTCGTGCTGGCCAGCCACTTCGGGAAGCAGATCGTCCAGATGCTGGCCCTGGCCTCGGAGACCGATGGCGTCGACCAGCTCGAGACCGAGCGCGTGGTGTTCGGCCTCACCCACGCCGACATCGGGAGCACCGTGGCCGAGGCGTGGGGCCTGCCCCGCACGATCGTCGCCGGCATCCGCGACCACCACGAGGTGCACGACGAGTTGTCCGTCGTGAGCGCAGCCGTGGGCCTGGCGTGCGTGATGTCGTACGAGATCACCTCCCCCGAGGGCAGCGTCGAGCGCGGGGCGCACGCCGCCCAGCACGGCGACATCGCACCCCTGATGCGGATCCTGCACCTCGACGAGGAGGACGACTTCTCCACCATCGTCGCCATGTCGCGCGAGCGGTTCGAGGCGGTCGCCGACCGGTACGCCGGCTGAGGCCGGCCCGTCGAGGGCGATCCCGCAGACCCCCTCGGGGTAGTCCAGTGAGGGCTGGCTGCCAAGACGGCCTCCGGGTAGCCATCCGTCACTGGACTACCCCCGGTCGGGGACGGGGTGGACCCCCGCGCGACGTCAGGCCACGGGCGCCGCCGCCGGCACCTCGCCGTAGAGCGTCGTGCGCTGGCGCAGCGGACGTCCGGCGTCCCGGGCGATGTCGGCGAGGTCGGCGGGGGTGAGTCCCTGGCCGTGGCTGGCGCCGGCGGCGCGGCTGATGTTCTCGTCCATCAGCGTCCCGCCGAGGTCGTTGACGCCCGCGGCGAGCAGCTGTCGGGCGCCGACGGGGCCGAGCTTGACCCAGGACGCCTGCACGTTGCGGATGTCGGAGGCGTACGCGATCCGGGCGACGGCGTGGACCAGCACGGTCTCGCGCCAGGTCGGCCCGCGGCGGGCGGCGCGCTTGAGGTAGACCGGCGCGGCCATGTGCACGAACGGCAGCCCGACGAACTCGGTGAAGCCGCCGGTCTCGCGCTGCAGGGCGCGGGTGCGCAGCAGGTGGGTGACCCAGTGCCGCGGGTGCTCGACGGAGCCGAACATCATCGTGACGTTGCTGCGCAACCCGACGGCGTGCGCCTGCCGGTGCACCTCGAGCCACTCCTCGGTGGTCACCTTGTCGGGGCACAGCACCGCGCGCACCTCGTCGTCGAGGATCTCCGCGGCGGTGCCGGGCAGCGAGCGCAGGCCGGCGTCCTGGAGCCGGCGCAGGTAGTCGGCCAGCGGCTCGCCGAGCCGGCGCGAGCCCTCGAGCACCTCGAGCGCGGTGAAGCCGTGGATGTGCATCCCCGGCACCCGCTCGTGCACGGCGCGCGCCACGTCGACGTAGAAGTTGCCGTCGAAGCTCGGGTGGATGCCGCCTTGCAGGCAGACCTCCGTCGCGCCGAGCGCCGCCGCCTCCGCGCTGCGCTCGGCGACCTCCTCGAGGGTCAGCAGGTACGGCTTGCCGCGCAGGTTGAGCGACAGCGGGCCCTTGGAGAAGCCGCAGAAGGTGCACCGG
>CAZKZQ010000429.1:0-2422 GCA_964557235.1 uncultured Nocardioidaceae bacterium | reverse complement strand
TGGGCGACTACATCGCGGTGAAGATCGTGGGCGGCACCAACCAGATGCTCGGCAACGTGGTCTACGACTCGGTCGGCGCGGCCAACAACCTGCCGTTCGCCGCGGCGATGGCGACGGTGCCGGTCGTCGTGATGCTCGTCTACCTCACCGCCGTGCGCCGCACCGGAGCGCTGGAGAACCTGTGACCACGTCTCCCGCGCTGCGCCGCTTCCTGCTCGCCTTCACCGTCCTGGTGCTGGCGGTGATCTACGTCCCGCTCGGGCTCGTGGTGCTCAACTCGTTCAACACGTCCAACACCTTCGGCTGGCCACCGGAGGGGCTGACCACGAAGTGGTGGTCGCTCGCCGCCCAGTCCAGCGGGGCACGCGACGCCCTGGTGGTCAGTCTGGAGGTGGCCGCGCTGGCGACCGTGGTCGCGCTCGTGCTGGGCACGATGGCCGCGATGGCGCTGCAGCACACGCGGTTCTTCGGGCGCAATGCCGTGTCCCTGTTGATCATCCTGCCGATCGCCTTGCCCGGCATCGTCACGGGTCTGGCCCTCAACAACGCCTTCAGGTCGATCTTCGGCATCGAGCTGGGACTGCTCACGGTGGTCGTCGCGCACGCGACGTTCTGCATCGTCACTGTGTTCAACAACGTGCAGGCGCGGCTGCGCCGCACGGGCGGCTCGCTCGAGGAGGCGTCGATGGACCTGGGCGCCGGCACGTTCACGACCTTCCGGCTGGTGACCTTCCCGATGATGCGCTCGGCGCTGCTGGCCGGCGGTCTGCTGTCGTTCGGGCTGTCCTTCGACGAGATCGTGGTGACCACCTTCACCACCAGCGGCGACTTCCAGACGCTGCCGCTGTGGATCTTCAACAACCTGTTCCGGCCCAACCAGGCGCCGATCGTCAACGTGGTCGCCGCCGTGCTCGTGATGCTGTCGATCGTCCCGATCTGGCTGGCCCAGCGGCTCTCCGGCGACACCAGCGAGCAGATGACCCGATGAGCGACCTCACCGACGCCGACCTGGCGCACCTGGCGAGGTGCGTCGAGCTCGCCGCCGAGGCGCTGGACGCCGGCGACCAGCCGTTCGGCTCGGTCCTGGTCGGCGGCGACGGCACGACGCTGCACGAGGCCCGCAACCACGAAGGCTCGGGGGACGCGACGCGGCACCCCGAGCTGGAGCTCGCCCAGTGGGCGGCCCACCACCTCCCGCCCGAGGAGCGCGAAGCGGCGACGGTCTACACCTCAGGTGAGCACTGCCCGATGTGCTCGGCCGCGCACGCCTGGGTCGGCCTCGGACGGATCGTCTTCGCCTCCTCGGCCGAGCAGACCAGCCGTTGGTACGCCGAGCTCGGCGCCAGCCCCTCACCGGTGCGACCGCTGCGGGTCGCAGACGTCGCTCCCGGTGTGCCCACCGCGGGTCCCGTCGAGCCGTTCGCGTCCCAGGTCAGGGAGCTGCACCGGCGGCGGTTCGCCGGGCCTGTCAGGCGCCGTTCTGGCGACCGCTGAGCAGCTTTCGGAGCTCGGTCGGGTCCATAGGCGCGCTGAAGCAGGTGTCTGCGCCAGCGGCGAGCGCCTCGTCGAGGACGCTTGGGAGTGCCGTTCCACGGCGCAGGATGATCCGCACGCCCGCGAGCGACGGATCCTCTCGGATGGTCCGGCAGACAGCGGGCGCGGTCATGCCGTGCACGTCTGTGGCGAGGAAGAGCGCCTGCGGCTTGTGCTCACGACACAGAGCGACGGCGTGGTCCCCGTCCTCAGCTGCGTGGCACTCGATGTCCATGCCTTCGAGGTAGATGAGCAGCAGGTCGCGGATATCCACGTCCTCCTCGGCCACGACGACGGTTCGGACGACGGGGCCTCGGCCGTGGTCATCCGTGGCGACGGCGGTCCGCGTCATGGTGGCCATGCTGCCACGCCTCGAGCCGGTCTCAGGTGGTTGCGTCCGGCGCCATCACGGCATGTCGATGGCGATCGTCGCCAGGATGCGGCTCAAGTCCGCCTCCATCAGGAAGAGATAGTGCGTCCGCGTTCCCTGCGCAGACACGAGGCGCGCAGGTGCTGCCAGGGCTGTGATGGCTCGCGCGAAGTCGTCCCGGCCCAGAACTCGGTCGGCCGGTGCGTCAGGCGGAGGCTGCACCGCTGCCAGGTCGGACAGCCCGCGGATGGGTTCGCTGGCTTGCATCTGACCTGATGGGTCGCGCCTGCCGTGCGCCTTGATGGCCTCCACCGGCGACTCTGCCCCGCCCACTGTCACGTCACGCTCGGCAAGCTGCACCAGTCGAACTGGGTCGAGGAACCGCACGTCAGCATCCCCGGAGGACATGGACCAATGCTGCCTGAAGCCGCGTCGAAGCGCGGTGCTCTTCGGGCCGTGCGGGTGGGTCAGTCTCGGGGGTAGGTGCCGGTGGCGGTGACGAGGTAGGTGTAGCCGAGG
>CAZKZQ010000428.1:0-2424 GCA_964557235.1 uncultured Nocardioidaceae bacterium | reverse complement strand
GCTGGGTGCACCACCAGTACTCCTCCAGCGTCTCGCCCTTCCAGGCGAACACCGGCACGCCGGCAGGCTGGTCCACGGTGCCCTCCGGGCCGACCGCCACGGCCGCGGCCGCGTGGTCCTGCGTGGAGAAGATGTTGCAGGAGGCCCAGCGGACCTCCGCGCCCAGCGCGGTCAGCGTCTCGATGAGCACCGCGGTCTGGATCGTCATGTGGAGCGAGCCTGCGATGCGGGCCCCCGCCAGCGGCTTGGAGTCGCCGTAGCGCTCGCGCATCGCCATCAGGCCAGGCATCTCGTGCTGGGCGAGCTCGATCTCGGTGCGTCCGAAGTCGGCCAGGGACAGGTCGGCGACCTTGAAGTCCATGCTTCTCCTCATTGGGTGACGTAACAGGTCAATGCTACCGGCGCGCCCGCACCGCCGGCCTTCCACGGGTTCGCTGCCCGCCTCTGCGCGGACGGGAGGGCGTGCCTCACACCGGGCCTCACTCCAGGGCAGAGCCTCAGAACAGCCGCCGGCCCAGCCCGATGCCGAGGTACGCCGCGGTGTAGCGCCCCTGCCCCAGCAGCGAGGCGTAGCGGGCGAGGTCGGTGCCCGTCGCGGCGGTGAGCACCTCGACCCGCACCTCGCGCTCGTCGGCCACCTCGAGCAGCTTGGTGCGGCTCTCGTGCACGCCCGGCTCCTGCGAGCCGTCGTCGAGCACGAGCAGCGCGGGGCGGGGCTCGCGCACCACGCCGTCGTGCGGGTCGGCGAAGGGGTCGTCGAAGACGTCGCGCGCGGTCGCGGCCGCGATCACGGGGAACAGGTGCTCGGCGTCGCCGGCGAGCGCCGACCGGCCGCTGGCGCGGCGCATCGACTCAGCGACCCTCCGGGCGGCACGGGCGGCGAGGACGGAGCCGCCCCACACCACCGGGATGCAGTCGGCGAAGGCGACGGCCAGCAGCTTGGCGGGGTTGACGGTCTGGTCGCGGTGGGGCGAGCACGCGACCGCGACCTCGTCGAGCGCCTCGGCGACCTCGTCGGGGTCGGTCGCGGGACCGAGGCCCACGCGCGAGAGCAGGTCGAGCAGGACGACGGCGGTGGCGAGCTGGTCGTGGCTGCGTGCGGGCAGCACCGTCGCGTGCCGACCGACCGCGTGGCGGGCCACCAGCGAGTCGGGCGGGCAGCCGACGACGACCTGGGCGCCGCGGCGCACGGCCTCGGCGACGGTGGCCGCGCTGCCGGGGTCCTCGCCGCCGGGCGCGAGCATGACGACGAGGTCGAGCGAGCCGGCCCACCCGGGCAGGCCGGGGCCGGGCCAGGCGACGAACGGCACGGGGCAGTGCGGCTCGAGGACGGCCCGGAGCAGCCGGGAGTCCGGGCCGGCGGCGACGACCGCACGCGGCTGGTCGTCCTTGATCTGGTGGACCGCGGCGGCGAGCGCGTCGGCGGCCTCCACCGACTCGCGACGCACCCGCGCACCGGCCTCGGCGAGCGGGCGCAGCACCTGGTCGGCCTGCTCGAGCGCCGCCTCGTCGTCGAGGCGCGTCTCGTCGAACTCCTCGATCACGCCGGGCCTCCCCACGGGACGGCGTCGTCGACCAGCAGCACCGGCACCCCTCCTCGCACGGGGTAGCGCAGCGAGCAGGCCGCGCAGGTCAGCCCGCCGTCGTCGGCGGTGCCGGCGGCGGCGTCGACCTGCAGGGTGCCGTGGCACCGGGGGCACCGCACCAGCTCGAGCAGCGTCGGGTCGAGCCCGGTCGTGGGGCCGGTCGTCGGGTCGGTCATCGTCCACTCCTGATCGTCGTGAGGACCTGGTCGCGCAGGGCCGTCATCGTGGCCTCGTCGCGGCCCTCGGCGTTGAGCCGCAGCAGGGGCTCGGTGTTGGACGGGCGGACGTTGAACCACCACTCGTCGTGGGTCACGGTCAGCCCGTCGAGGTGGTCGACGCTGACGCCGGGCCGGGCGGCGTACTCCTCCTCGAGGAGCGCGATCACCCCGGCCTGGTCCTCGACCGTCGAGTTCACCTCGCCGCTCGCGCTGTAGCGGGAGTACGCCGCCAGCAGCGCGCTCAGCGGCTGGTCCTGCTCGGCCAGTGCGGCCAGGGTGTGCAGCGCCGCGAGCATGCCGGAGTCGGCGCGCCAGAAGTCGCGGAAGTAGAAGTGGCCGGAGTGCTCCCCGCCGAAGACGGCGCCGGTCTCGGCCATGGTGGCCTTGATGAACGAGTGGCCGACGCGCGTGCGCACGGCCCGCCCGCCGTGCTCGGCGATCAGCTCGGGCACCGAGCGGCTGGTGATCAGGTTGTGGATCACGGTGGCGCCCGGCTCCTTGGCCAGCTCGCGGGCCGCGATGAGCCCGGTGAGCACGCTCGGGCTGACCGGCTCGCCCCGCTCGTCGACGACGAAGCAGCGGTCGGCGTCGCCGTCGAAGGCGAGCCCGAGGTCGGCACC
>CAZKZQ010000427.1:0-2442 GCA_964557235.1 uncultured Nocardioidaceae bacterium | reverse complement strand
GCGGGTTCAACATCGACAGCCTCGCCGTCGGCCCGACCGAGCACCCCGAGGTCTCCCGGATGACCATCGTGGTCAACGTCGAGGAGTCCCCGCTCGAGCAGGTCACCAAGCAGCTCAACAAGCTGGTCGAGGTGATCAAGATCGTCGAGCTCGACGGTCCGGGCTCGGTCAACCGCGAGCTGCTGCTCGTCAAGGTCCGCGCCGACGCCGGCACGCGGGGCGCGGTGCTCGACGCCGTCCAGCTCTTCCGCGCCAAGGTGGTCGACGTGGCCCCCGACGCGATCACGGTCCAGGCCGTCGGCAACTCCGACAAGCTGGCCGACCTGCTGCGCGTGCTCGAGCCGTTCGGGATCCGCGAGCTCGTCCAGTCCGGCATGGTCGCCATCGGTCGCGGCTCGCGCTCGATCAGCGAGCGCTCGCAGCGTCCGGTCGCCGTGCCCGCCCCCGCGTCCGCCATCGCCTGACCCGCACCACCCGTCCTGCCCCACCGATTTCCAGCAGCACCAACCATGAAGGAGAGCCCCCGTGGCTGAGATGTTCTACGACGACGACGCCGACCTGAGCCTGATCCAGGGCAAGAACGTCGCGGTGATCGGCTACGGCAGCCAGGGCCACGCCCACGCGCTGTCGCTGCGCGACTCCGGCGTCGACGTCCGCATCGGCCTGCAGCCCGGCTCGAAGAGCCGCGACAAGGCCGAGGCCGAGGGCCTGCGCGTCCTCACCCCGCGCGAGGCGGCGGAGGAGTCCGACCTGATCGTGATCCTCGCCCCGGACCAGCACCAGAGGAAGCTCTACGCCGAGGAGATCGAGCCCGCGCTCACCCCCGGCGACACCCTCGTCTTCGGCCACGGCTTCAACATCCGCTTCGGCTACATCACCCCGCCCGAGGGCGTCGACGTCTTCATGGTCGCGCCCAAGGGCCCCGGCCACCTCGTGCGCCGCGAGTACGTCGACGGCCGCGGCGTCCCCGTCCTGGTCGCCGTGGAGAAGGACGAGTCCGGCAAGGCCTGGGACCTCGCGCTGTCCTACGCCAAGGCGATCGGCGGCCTGCGTGCCGGCGGCATCAAGACCACCTTCACCGAGGAGACCGAGACCGACCTGTTCGGCGAGCAGGCCGTGCTCTGCGGCGGCGCCTCGCAGCTCGTCCAGTACGGCTTCGAGGTGCTCACCGAGGCCGGCTACCAGCCGGAGGTGGCCTACTTCGAGTGCCTCCACGAGCTCAAGCTGATCGTCGACCTGATGTACGAGGGCGGCATCGCCAAGCAGCGCTGGTCGGTCTCCGACACCGCCGAGTTCGGCGACTACGTCTCCGGCCCCCGCGTGATCACGCCGGAGGTGAAGAAGAACATGGAGGACGTGCTCGCCGACATCAAGAACGGCGCGTTCGCCGAGCGCTTCATCACCGACATGGACAACGGCTCCCCGGAGTTCACCGCGTTCCGCCAGAAGGCGGAGTCGCACCCCATCGAGCAGACCGGTCGCGAGCTGCGCAAGCTGATGGCGTGGGTCAAGTCCCACGACACCGACTACGTCGAGGGCTCCTCGGCCCGCTGACCCACTCCCATCGCAAGGACGGCCTCGACGTGACGACGTACACCCACGGTCACGCCGAGGCCGTCCTGCGCTCGCACCGCTGGCGCACGGCCGCAAACTCCGCCGCCCACCTGCTGCCCCACCTGCGGGCGGGCCAGCGGCTGCTCGACGTCGGGTCGGGGCCGGGCACGATCACCGCAGACCTCGCCCGCCTGGTCGGGGAGGCCGGTGAGGTCGTGGCCCTCGAGGTCACCGAGGAGGCCGCCGCCCTGACCCGTGCCGAGCTGGACCGGCAGGGGATCGTCGCGCGGGTGGTGGTGGGTGACGTGCACGCGCTCGACCTCGACGCGCTCGGCGGTCCGTTCGACGTCGTCCACGCCCACCAGGTGCTGCAGCACGTCGCGGACCCGGTCGGCGCCCTGCGCGAGATGCTCCGTGCCACCCGTCCCGGCGGCCTCGTGGCGGTGCGCGACAGCGACTACGGGCACTTCTCGTGGCACCCCGCGTCGGCGGGGCTCGACCGCTGGCTCGCGCTCTACGCCGCCGCCGCCCGCGCCAACGGGGGCGAGCCGGACGCCGGGCGGATGCTGCTGGCGTGGGCGCACGCCGCCGGCGCCACCGAGGTCGAGGCAGGCTCCTCGACCTGGTGCTTCGCCACGCCCGAGGACCGCGCCTGGTGGGGCGGCCTGTGGGCCGACCGGCTCACCTCCACCGCCCTGGCCCGCCAGCTGGTGGCCGAGGGCCGGGCGACCGAGGCGGACCTGGCCGAGGTCGCCGACGCCTGGCGCGCCTGGGCCGCGGACCCCGACGGCTGGTTCTCCGTCCTGCACGGCGAGGTGCTCCTCCGCGCCTGAGCGGTGGCCCACCCACAGTTCCGGCTCGCAGAAGGTGGCTGGGACACCGCTGCCT
>CAZKZQ010000426.1:0-2446 GCA_964557235.1 uncultured Nocardioidaceae bacterium | reverse complement strand
TGTCGGGGAACAGCTCGAGGATCGCCTCGTCGGTCTTGCGGATGTCCTCGGGGTCACCGGACAGCGCGGCCCAGCGGAACGGGCCCTTGCCCTCGCAGAACAGCGGACGGATGTACGCCGGCACGAAGCCCGGGAACTCGAAGGCCCGCTCGTAGCCGCCCTTGCGCGCCTCGTCGCGGATCGAGTTGCCGTAGTCGAAGACCTCGGCCCCGGCGTCCTGGAACTCGACCATCGCCCGCACGTGGACGGCCATCGAGGCCTGCGCCTCCTTGGTGAAGCCCTCCGGGTCGCGCTCGGCGGCCTCGTGCCACTCCTCGAACGAGATGCCGATCGGCAGGTAGGACAGCGGGTCGTGCGCGCTGGTCTGGTCGGTGACGATGTCGATCGGCGCACCCTGCGCCAGCAGCGCGGGGAAGACCTCCGCCGCGTTGCCGAGCAGGCCGATCGACAGCGCCCGGCGAGCGTCGCGCGCCTCGGTCGCCAGCTGCAGCGCGTGCTCGAGGGAGTCGGCCTGCACGTCGAGGTAGCGGTGCTCGATGCGCCGCGCGATGCGCGAGGGGTCGCACTCGACGCAGATCGCGACGCCGCCGTTCATCGTGACCGCGAGCGGCTGCGCGCCGCCCATGCCGCCGAGGCCGGCGGTCAGGGTGATCGTGCCGGCGAGCGAGCCGCCCTTGCCGGTGATCGTGCCGGTGGTGAGCTTCTCGGCCACCGCGGCGAAGGTCTCGTAGGTGCCCTGGAGGATCCCCTGCGTGCCGATGTAGATCCACGACCCGGCGGTCATCTGGCCGTACATCGTCAGCCCGAGGTGCTCGAGGCGGCGGAACTCCTCCCAGTTGGCCCAGTCGCCGACCAGGTTGGAGTTGGCGATGAGCACGCGCGGCGCCCACTCGTGGGTGCGGAAGACGCCGACCGGCTTGCCCGACTGCACGAGCATCGTCTCGTCGTCGGCGAGCGTCGACAGCGTGCGCACCAGGGCGTCGTACGCCTCCCACGAGCGCGCGGCCTTGCCGGTGCCGCCGTAGACGACGAGGTCCTCGGGGCGCTCGGCGTTCTCCGGGTCGAGGTTGTTCATCAGCATGCGCAGCGGCGCCTCGGTCTGCCACGAGCGCGCGGTGAGCTCGGAGCCGTGGGGCGCGTGGATGGGCAGGCGCGGGTTGTCAGCGTTCATCGGTTCACTCCTCGATAGGGGCGGGGTGGCCGTCGGCCCACACCTCGGTCAGGTCGGTGATGCGACCGTCGGCGACGGTCAGGAAGGAGGCGACGTGGAAGGTGGTGTCCTCGTCGAAGACGCGGGCGCGCACGACGGCGCGGGTCTCGGTGGCGACGATGTCCTCGGCCACGAAGCTCCAGCGCCCTGGGTAGTCGGCGTTGAACCGCACCCACTCGGCGCCGGTCATCGACTTGCCGTCGTGGACGAAGAGCACCGAGCAGGACTCGTCGACCAGCGCGGCCAGGGAGTCCCAGTCGCGGGAGTCGATCGCGTTGACGAAGCGGTGGGCCACGAAGGCGGCGGAGGTCATGCCAGCTCTCCAATCACTTCTTGTACGACGGACAAGAGCTCGCCGCTCTGCACGAGCTGCACGGCGGACTCGATCTCGGGGGCGAGGTGCCGGTCGGGGCCGGGGCCCTCGACGGTCTGCCGCAGCAGCGCCAGCACCGCGCCCGTGGCCGGACTCGGCTCGAGGGGTCTCGACTCACCACTCGCTTCGCTCGTTGCTCGACCACCGATGCGGAAGTCGAGCGCGCGGGCGGCGGTCAGCACCTCGATGGCGAGCACCCGGGAGAGGCCGTCCACCGAGCGGCGCAGCTTGCGGGCCGCGTGCCACCCCATCGACACGTGGTCCTCCTGCATCGCGGAGGACGGGATCGAGTCGACGGAGGCGGGCGTCGCGAGCCGCTTGAGCTCGGAGACGATCCCGGCCGCGGTGTACTGCGCGATCATGTGGCCGCTGTCGACACCGGGGTCGCCGGCGAGGAACGCCGGGAGCCCGTGGCTGCGTGCCTTGTCGAGGAAGCGGTCGGTGCGCCGCTCGCTGATGGAGGCCAGGTCGGCGACCGCGATCGCGAGGAAGTCGAGGACGTAGCCCACGGGCGCACCGTGGAAGTTGCCGTTGGACTCCACCCGCCCGTCGTCGGTGACGACCGGGTTGTCGATCGCCGAGGCGAGCTCGCGGCCGGCGACGGCGGCCGCGTGGTCACGGGTGTCGCGGACCGCGCCGTGCACCTGCGGCGAGCAGCGCAGCGAGTAGGCGTCCTGCACGCGGTTGCAGTCCGGCCCGCGGTGCGAGGCGACGACCCCGGAGTCGGCGAGGATCGTGCGCAGGTTGCGGGCCGAGGCGGCCTGGCCCGGGTGCGGGCGCAGCGCCTGGAGGTCCTCGGCGAACACCCGGTCGGTGGCGAGCTGGGCCTCGACCGACATCGCGGCCGCGACGTCGGCGACCCG
>CAZKZQ010000425.1:0-2452 GCA_964557235.1 uncultured Nocardioidaceae bacterium | reverse complement strand
TCTAGCTCTTCTCGGGCGGCTTCGCGCCGAGGCGGCGCGTGAGCGCGGCGATCGCGTCGGCACTCGGCGACGCGGCCTCGCGGTTGGTCTCCTCGAGCTCGGCCAGCAGCTCGGCGCGGTGGACGGCGATGCTGCGCGGCGCCCGGATCCCGATGCGCGCGACGTCGCCACGGACCTCGAGCACCGTGATGGTGACCTCGTCACCGATGACGATGCTCTCGCCGACGCGACGACTGAGCACGAGCATGCGGACAACCTACCGCGCACCCCCGCGGGGCCGGCGCACGCGCGCTCGGGCCACTCCCATGGGGCCAGTGGTGCGCAAGGAGACGGTTGGTAGTCTCGGAGGACCGGATGCCGACGTCCAGGTCAGCACCCGTGAGGGACTGTCGCAGCGGCGGTCCTGGCCCCGATGGATGGAGTATCAGAGCATGGCTCAGGGCACGGTCAAGTGGTTCAGCGCGGAGAAGGGCTTCGGCTTCATCGCCCAGGAGGGCGGCGGCGACGACGTCTTCGTCCACTTCTCGGCGATTCAGACGCAGGGTTACAAGTCCCTCGACGAGAACCAGCGCGTGGAGTTCGAGGTGACCCAGGGCCCCAAGGGCCCCCAGGCGGAGAACGTCCGCCCCCTCTGACGCACGACGAGCCGGTGCGCGGCGCCGGCAGTCTGGACCCCGGTGCCTCGCGGTGCCGGGGTCGTCCTTTTCCAGGCCTCCGCCCCGCCTGGACCTCCGCGTTTTCGTGCGTTGCGCCAACGTGTAGGACCCAGTCCCGTGGTGTACCAGCCTTTCGGTGGGGTAGTACTTCGACCACAGACGAAGCGCGCCGAGGAAGGGTGACATGACCATGGGTGACGGACTCGACGTCCCCCTCGAGGACCCCGTGCAGCGTGAAGAGGTCGAGCTGCTGAGCTCCCTCATGATCGAGGCCGGGCGTGCCGAGGGACCCCTGGACCAGGACATCATCGACGATCTGCTGGGTCTGGACGAGGCCGAGGGGACCTCCGCCGACGCCTGAACCGCCTCCGTGCGCGTGAGGCGCGCGTCACCTGATGCGGCCGCGCGTTGCGTGAGTGAGGCCGCGTGCCCCTAGCATGTTCCGCGGCCCACCTCTCGATGTCAGGAGCTTCCTGTGGCACTTCGGTTCCGTCCGGCCGACGCGTCCTTCTACGAGATGTTCAGCACCCTCGCCAACCGGCTCGTCGGGGGAGCCAACCTCCTCAACGAGGTCTTCACCGAGGGCACCGACCGCGCCGCGCTCGCCGAGCGCATGCGGGAGGAGGAGCACCTCGCCGACGAGGCGACCCACGACATCATCCGGCGGGTCAACACGACCTTCGTGACGCCGTTCGACCGCGAGGACATCTACTCCCTCGCCTCGGCCCTCGACGACGTCATGGACTTCATGGAGGAGGCCGTCGACATGGTCCTCCTCTACGAGATCGACAACCTCCCGCCGGAGCTCGCCGAGCAGGTCAGCGTCATCCAGCGCTGCGCCGAGGTCACCGCCGACTCGATGCCGCGGCTGCAGACCATGAAGAACCTCGACGAGTTCTGGATCGAGATCAACCGGCTCGAGAACGCCGGTGACAAGACCTACCGCCGCATCCTCGCCAAGCTGTTCAACGGCGAGCTCGAGGCGCTCGAGGTGATGAAGCTCAAGGACGTCGTCGACTCCCTCGAGGCAGCGATCGACGCCTTCGAGTCGGTCGCCAACGTCGTGGAGCAGATCGCGGTCAAGGAGTCCTGAGCGTGGAGCTCGCCATCATCATCGCGGTCGTCGCGGTGGCCCTGGTCTTCGACTACACCAACGGGTTCCACGACGCCGCCAACGCGATCGCCACCTCGGTGTCCACGCGGGCGCTGACGCCTCGGGTGGCTCTCGCGATGGCTGCGGTGATGAACTTCATCGGCGCCTTCCTCGGCCAGGAGGTCGCCAACACCGTCGGCAAGACGATCACGTTGCCGCAGAACACCCATGGCCTCACCGTGGTGATGGCCGGATTGCTCGGCGCGATCGCCTGGAACCTGCTGACCTGGTACTTCGGCCTGCCCTCCTCGTCCTCCCACGCCCTCATCGGCGGGCTCATGGGCGCCGGCATGGCGTTCGCGTTCAGCACGCCGGGGGAGTTCTTCACCGGGGTGGACGGCTCGAAGATGACCGACGCCGGCTGCACGGTCGGCGGCAAGCTGGTCGACGGCTCGGAGTGCGGGGTCGTGCGGTGGCAGGTCATCCTCGACAAGATCGTGATCCCGATGATCGCCTCGCCCATCTTCGGCTTCATCGCGGCGGCGCTCGTGATGTACGCGATCATGTGGATCTGGCGCAACGCCAACCCCAGCAAGACCAACCGCGGCTTCCGCCTGGCCCAGACGGTCAGCGCGGCCGCGATGGCGCTGGGCCACGGCCTCCAGGACGCCCAGAAGACGATGGGCGTGATCTTCCTGGCGCT
>CAZKZQ010000424.1:0-2455 GCA_964557235.1 uncultured Nocardioidaceae bacterium | reverse complement strand
TGAGCTCAGGACTCGGGCGTCTCGCGGCCCGAGGACACGTCGTCCAGCGCCCGGCGGATCTCGGCCGGCAGCGTGCACTCCTCGACGGTGAGCGACCCGCGCAGCTGCGCAGCCGTGCGGGCGCCGACGATCGCCGACGTCACGCCCGGCAGGTCGCGGACCCAGGCCAGCGCGACCTCGAGCGGCGACCACTGGAGCCCGTCGGCCGCACGGGCGACGGCCTCGACGATGCGGCTGCAGCGCGGGTCGAGGTAGACCCCGACGTAGTTGCCGAAGTGCGGCGACGCCGCGCGTGAGTCGGCCGGCGTGCCGGAGCGGTACTTGCCGGTGAGCACGCCGCGACCCAGCGGCGACCAGGCGAGCACGCCGAGGCCCATCGCCTGGGCGCCGGGCAGGAGCTCGGACTCCGCGTGCCGGTTGAGCAGGGAGACCTCGACCTGGTTGGAGGCGATGGGGGCGCGGCCCGGGACCGCGGACTGCCAGGTCGCGGCCTGCGCCATCTGCCAGGCGGTGTAGTTGGAGACGCCGGCATAGGCGGCGCGGCCGGTGGAGACCGCGTGGTCGATCGCGCCGAGCGTCTCCTCCCACGGGGTCTCGTCGGACCAGGCGTGGACCTGCCAGAGGTCGACGTGGTCGGTGCCGAGCCGCTTGAGCGAGGCGTCCAGCGCGCGGAGCAGGTGCCCGCGCGAGACGTTGACCTCACGGGAGCCGCGCGAGCGCTGCACGCCCGCCTTGGTGGCGAGGACGACGTCGTCGCGGTCGACCACGTCGCCCAGCAGCGAGCCGATGAGCTCCTCGGACGCGCCGTCGCCGTAGCCCGCGGCGGTGTCGATCAGGGTGCCGCCCGCCTCGACGAACGACTTCAGCTGGTCGCGGGCCTCGTGCTCGTCGGTGTCGCGCCCCCACGTGAGGGTGCCCAGACCGAGACGGGAGACCTTGAGCCCCGTGCGGCCGAGGTGGCGCTGCTGCATGCGCTCACGGTACGGCGACGCGCGCCGGGCGGGCTCGCGGCTCGCCGTACGCCGGTGCGGTGGGTGGCAGGTTGCGGCCCGTAGGCTGTCGGCCTGTGCAGGACTACCTCGAGGCGATCGTCCTCGGCCTGATCCAGGGCCTGACGGAGTTCCTCCCCATCTCCAGCAGCGCCCACCTCCGGATCTTCCCCGACCTCTTCGGCTGGGGCGACCCCGGCGCGGCGTTCACCGCGATCATCCAGATCGGCACCGAGGTCGCGGTGCTGCTGTTCTTCGCCAAGGACATCGGCCGCATCGCACTGGCCTGGATCCGCTCGCTCTACGACCCGGCGTGGCGCGGCCACCAGGACGCCCGCATGGGGTGGTACGTCATCGTCGGCTCCCTACCGATCGTGGTCCTGGGCGTCCTGCTCAAGGACGTCATCGAGAAGGACTTCCGCAGCCTGTGGGTCATCGGCACCACGCTGATCGTCATGGGCGTCGTGCTCGGCATCGCCGACCGCATCGGCAGCACCGACCGGCACACCGAGGACCTCTCCCTCAAGCACGCCGTGCTCTACGGCGCCGCACAGGCCCTCGCGCTCGTGCCGGGGGTCTCGCGGTCGGGCGCCACGATCAGCATGGGTCGCTTCCTCGGCTACGACCGCGAGACCGCGACCCGCTTCGCCTTCCTGCTCGCCATCCCAGCCGTCATCGGGGCGGGGCTGTTCGAGCTGCTCGACGTGATCAGCTGCGACCCGGGCTCGGAGGCGTGCGCCAACGCCTACGGCGGCGGGCCGACCCTCGTCGCGACGATCGTGTCGTTCGTCGTCGGCTACTCCGTCATCGCCTGGCTGCTGCGCTACGTCACGACCCGGTCCTACACGCCGTTCGTGGTCTATCGCATCGCCCTCGGCACGATGACGCTGGTGCTCGTCTGGGCAGGCGTGCTCGCCGCCGGAGGGTGAGCCCGACCCTCAGAGCCAGCCGGACTTCTTGAAGATCGAGTAGAGGATGCCCGACAGGGTCGCCATCAGGCCGAGGGCATAGGCATAGCCGTAGTGCCACCCGAGCTCCGGCATGTGCTGGAAGTTCATGCCGTAGACGCCGGCCACGACCGTCATCACACCGGCGATCGCGACCCACGCCGAGATCTTGCGCATGTCCTCGTTCTGGTCGACCGAGATCCGCGCCAGGTGCGCGTCGAACGCCGTGGAGAGCAGCGCGTCGAGGGAGTCGATCACCTCGTCCACGCGAGCGACGTGGTCGGCGATGTCGCGCCAGAACGGCGCGGAGGCGTCGTTGAGGAAGGTGTACGACGCGGTCGCGAACCGCTGCAGCGGCAGCTTGAGCGGGTGGACGGCACGGCGCACCTCGGCCACCTCACGCTTGAGGACGTAGATCCGCTGCGAGTCGCGAGTGCGTCCGGGGGAGAACACCGAGGCCTCGACCTCGTCGACGTCGATCTCGAGCTCGCCGGTGACGTCCTCGTAGCGGTCGACCAC
>CAZKZQ010000423.1:0-2458 GCA_964557235.1 uncultured Nocardioidaceae bacterium | reverse complement strand
AGGGCGTAGAACTGGCGCTCCTCCTCGTGCTGCACGTGCACGACGACGTCGCCGTAGTCGATCAGGACCCAGCGCCCGTCGCGCTCGCCCTCGCGACGGATCGGCTTGGCCCCGATGTCGCGCAGGCGGTCCTCGACCTCGTCGACGATCGACTTCACCTGGCGGTCGTTCTTGGCCGAGCAGAGCACGAAGACGTCGGTGATCACCAGCTGCTCGCTCACGTCGAAGGCGAGGATGTCGGAGGCGAGCTTGTCGGCTGCGGCCTGGGCTGCGGCGGTGGCGAGCTGGAGGGCGTGGTCGGTTGCGCTCACGCGCTGTCCTTCCGTTGATCGGTGGCCTGCGCCTCGGAGCGGGCGTAGAGCCGGTGCTTGGTGATGTACTGCACGACCCCGTCGGGCACGAGGTACCAGACCGGCTCCCCGCGGGCCGTGCGCTCGCGGCAGTCGGTGGAGGAGATCGCCAGGGCCGGGATCTCCACGATGGTCACCCGGTCGTGCGGCATGCCGTCGAGCGTGTCTGCGTCCATGTTGTAGCCGGGCCTCGTGCAGCCGACGAACTCGGCGAGGGCGAAGAGGTCCTCCGAGTCGCGCCAGGTCAGGATCGTGGAGAGCGCGTCGGCGCCGGTGATGAAGTACAGGTCGGCGTCGGGGTGCTGACGGTGCAGGTCGTTGAGCGTGTCGACGGTGTACGTCGGCCCGCTGCGGTCCACGTCCACCCGCGAGACGGTGAAGCGCGGGTTGGAGGCGGTCGCGATCACCGTCATGAGGTAGCGGTGCTCGGCGGGGCTGACGTCACGCTCGGACTTCTGGTAGGGCTCGCCGGTCGGGACGAACACCACCTCGTCGAGGTCGAACCACGCCTGGACCTCGCTCGCGGCCACGAGGTGGCCGTGGTGGATCGGGTCGAACGTGCCACCCATGACCCCGAGGCGTCGCCGGCGGCCGACGTCGGCGTCGCTCACGGCGTCACGCGTGGGTCATCGGGTGCGGTCCCGACCCTCAGGTGTGCTCACGGCCGCCGCCGATGGCGACGACGACGAGCAGGAGCGCGATGAGGATGCCCAGGGCGACCCCACCGATGATCCAGGGGTTGACGCCTTCGGAGTGGCCCTCCTCCGCGAGGCGGGCCAGGGCGAGGACGGGGGTCTGCAGCGGCATGGGGCGAGCCTATCGCGAGCGGCGCCCCGCAGGCTCACCGGACGTGCCCGTCCCCCGTCACGACGTAGGTCGAGGAGGTCATCTCGGGCAGCCCCATCGGGCCCCGCGCGTGCAGCTTCTGGGTGGAGATGCCGATCTCGGCACCGAACCCGAACTCGCCGCCGTCGGTGAAGCGGGTGCTGGCGTTGACCATGACCGCGGCGGAGTCGACCGCCGCGACGAACCGGCGGGCCGCGGCCAGCGAGCCGGTGACGATGGCCTCGGTGTGGCCCGAGGAGTGGCGGCGGATGTGCTCGACGGCGGCGTCGAGGGAGTCCACGACGGCCGCGGAGATGTCGAGGGAGAGGTACTCCGCGTCGTAGTCGTCGTCGGTGGCGGGCACGACCCCGTCCTCGGCCGCGAAGCGCGGGTCGCCGTGGACGGTCACACCGGCCTCCTGGAGGGCCTGCACGACGCGAGGGACGAACGTGTCGGCCACGTCGGCGTGCACGAGCAGCGACTCGGCGGCGTTGCACACCGAGGGCCGGTGGGTCTTGGCGTTGAGCACGATGCTCAGCGCCATGTCGAGGTCGGCCTCGGCGTCGACGTACACGTGGCAGTTGCCGACGCCGGTCTCGATCACGGGCACGGTCGACTCCTCGACGACCGAGCGGATCAGCCCCGCCCCGCCGCGCGGGATCAGCACGTCGACGAGCCCGCGGGCGCGCATGAGCACCTTGGCGGCGTCGTGACCCTCCCCCGGCACCAGCTGGACCGCGTCGGCGGGCAGCCCGGCGGACTCGACGGCCTCGCGCAGCGCGGCGACGATCGCCCGGTTGGACGACAGGGCGCTGCCGGACCCGCGCAGCAGGGCTGCGTTGCCGCTCTTGAGGCAGATGCCGGCCGCGTCGGCGGTGACGTTGGGGCGGGCCTCGTAGATGATGCCGACGACGCCGAACGGCACCCGCACCTGCCGCAGCTCGAGGCCGTTGGCCAGGGTCGAGCCGCGCAGCACCTCGCCCACCGGGTCGGCCAGGCCGGCGACGTCGCGCAGCCCCTGCGCCATGCCGGCGACGCGGTCCTCGTCGAGCCGCAGCCGGTCGACCAGCGCCTCGCTGGTGCCGTTGTCACGGGCCCGGGCGACGTCCTCGGCGTTGGCCTCGAGGATCTCCGCCCGGTGCGCCACGAGCGCGTCGGCCATCGCGTGCAGCGCCGCATCCTTCGTCGCCCGCGTCGCCACAGCCAGCTCGTGCGACGCACTCCGCGCCCGCCGAGCACTCTCCAGCACCAACGTCTCCAGGTCACCCATGCCACAAGCCTAG
>CAZKZQ010000422.1:0-2469 GCA_964557235.1 uncultured Nocardioidaceae bacterium | reverse complement strand
AGGCGGGTGCCGGTCGACCCGACCGGGTGGCCGATCGCGATCGCGCCTCCGTTGACGTTGACCTTGTCGAGGTCGGGGCCGTGCACCTTGGCCCACGACAGCACGACGGAGGCGAAGGCCTCGTTGACCTCGAAGAGGTCGTGGTCGCCGATGCTGCGACCGGAGCGCGCGAGCAGTCGCTCGGTCGCCTGGACCGGCCCGTCGAGGTGGTAGTACGGGTCGGACCCGACGAGGCACTGGCTCACGATCCTCGCGCGCGGGGTGAGCCCGAGCGCTCGCGCCTTGTCCTCGTCCATGAGCATCACGGCCGAGGCGCCGTCGGAGATCTGCGACGAGGTGCCCGCGGTGTGCAGGCCGTCCTCGAGCACGGGCTTGAGCCCGGCCAGGCCCTCGGCCGTCGTGTCGCGCAGCCCCTGGTCGGCGTCGACCACACGGGTCTCGCCGGTGGGCTGACCCTCCGCGTCGAGCACGGGGGCCTCGACGGGGGCGATCTCGCGCTTGAAGCGGCCCTCGTCGACGGCGACCCTCGCCTTCTGCTGCGAGGCGAGGCCGAACGCGTCCAGGTCCTCCCGGCTGATGCCGCGGTCGCGGGCGATGCGGTCGGCGCCGAGGAACTGGTTGGGCATGTCGAGGTCCCAGCCCGGGGCGCGGGGGGTGCCGGTGCCCTCGGGAATGTTGGCGCCCAGCGGCACCCGCGACATCATCTCGACGCCGCACGCGATGCCGGTGTCGATCACGCCGGCATGGATCAGCCCGGCGACGAGGTGCATCGACTGCTGCGCGCTCGAGCACTGCGCGTCGATGGTCGTGCCGGCCGTGGACTGGGGGAGGCCCGCGAGCAGCCACGCCCGGCGTACCAGTGCGCTCGACTGCTCGCCCGCCTGCGTCACGCACCCGCCGATCACCTGCTCGACCTCGGCGGCGCCCTCGCGGCCGAGACCGGAGCGTTCGAGGACGGCGAGGTACGCCGCGGCGAGGGTCTGCTGGGCGTGCAGGCCGGCCAGGTGGCCGCGCCGCTTGCCGATCGGCGTGCGGACGGCGGAGACGATGACCGGAGTGCCCACGACAGGCCCCTTCCCTGATGAGATCGCCGGTGACGGCGGACTCCTCAAAGTAGAACACGTTCTCGTTGCTGGACAAGACAGGTCGTCGCGTGACCACCGACACGCCTGACCGATATGGACCAGAACCCTTCCCACGACCCCGGATCGTGTGTCAGAGTCGGAGGTAGAACGTGTTTCATTTCCACGAGAAGCGCCTTCGTCCCCAAGCAGTCGTCCAACGGAGGACCGAGTGACCGACACCGCGACCCAGACCGTCGTCCCCGAGGGCTTCGACCCCACCGACCCCGACGTCTGCCAGGACGCCATCCCGCTGGAGCAGTTCGCCGCGATGCGCGCGACGTCGCCGGTCTTCTGGGTCGAGCAGAAGCCGGAGGCCTATGCCGGCTTCGAGAACTCCCCGGGCTACTTCGCGCTCACGCGGCACGCCGACGTGTCGACGGTGTCGAAGAACAGCAAGGACTGGGGCTCGCGCGAGAACGGCGCGATCATCCGCTTCGCCCCCGACATGACGCGTGACCAGATCGAGCTGCAGAGCGTCATGCTGATCAACCAGGACGCGCCCGACCACACGCGCTTCCGCCAGATCATCAGCCGCGGCTTCACCCCGCGCGGCATCGGCGCGCTCCGCGCCGACCTCGAGGCGCGCACCCAGCGCATCGTCTCCGAGGCCATCGACAAGGGCACCGGCAACTTCGTCGACGACATCGCCTCCGAGCTGCCGCTGCAGGCGATCGCCGACCTGCTCGGCGTGCCGCAGGAGGACCGCCACAAGCTCTTCCACTGGTCCAACCAGATGATGAGCTACGACGACCCGGACGTGGAGGGCGACGCCGAGTCCGCCTCGATCGAGATCCTGGGCTACTTCATGGCGATGGCCGAGGAGCGCAAGGCGTCCCCGCAGGACGACCTCGTCACCAAGCTGATCACCGCCAACCTCGACGGGCACGGCGTGCTCAACCCCGACGAGTTCGGCTACTTCACGATCATGCTCACCGTCGCCGGCAACGAGACGACCCGCAACGCGATCACCCACGGCATGAAGGCGTTCTTCGACCACCCCGACCAGTGGGAGCTGTTCAAGCGCGAGCGGCCCGCGACGGCGTACGACGAGATCATCCGCTGGGCCACCCCGGTCACCGTCTTCCAGCGCACCGCGCTGCGTGACACCGAGGTCGGTGGCCAGGCTGTCGCCAAGGGCCAGCGCGTCGGGCTGTTCTACGCCTCCGCCAACCACGACCCCGACGTGTTCGAGGACCCGTTCAGCTTCGACATCACGCGCTCGCCCAACCCGCACCTGTCGTTCGGCGGCCACGGCGCGCACTACTGCATCGGCGCCAACCTGGCCCGCATGGAGGTCGAGCTGATCTTCAACGCGATCGCCGACCACCTGCCCGACATCAAGCAG
>CAZKZQ010000421.1:0-2498 GCA_964557235.1 uncultured Nocardioidaceae bacterium | reverse complement strand
TTGCCAGTAGAACCTGTTCTCCCTACCCTGGACAGGTGTCCAGTCAAACGTCCATCGCGCCGGACCTGGTGTTCGACCCGTACGACCACCGGCTGCAGGACGACCCCTACCCGGTCTATGCGCGCCTGCGTCGCGAGGACCCGCTCCACCACAACGAGGAGCACGACTTCTGGGTGCTGTCGCGGCACGCGGACGTCAACGCCGCGGTGCGCTCGGACGGCGTCTACAGCAACAGGATGGGCGTCTCGCTGGACGCGAGCGCGTGGAACGAGCACGCCCACACGGTGATGTCCTTCCTCGGCATGGACCCGCCCCGGCAGACGAGGCTGCGCCGTCTGGTGTCCAAGGGGTTCACGCCCCGCCGGGTCGCCGGGATGGAGCCGCAGATCCAGCGCATCACCGACCACTACCTCGGCCGCCACCTCGACGGCGTCGCGCCGGGGAAGGCGGTCGAGCTCGACTGGATCGCCGACCTCGCCGGCAAGATCCCGATGGACGTCATCTCCGAGATGCTCGGCGTGCCCGAGTCCGACCGCGACGAGCTGCGCCGGCTCGCCGACCTGCTGGTGATGCGCGAGGACGGGCTGCGCGACGTGCCGGCGGCGGGCATCGAGGCGTCGCTGCAGCTGTTCGAGTACTACAAGGACCACGTCGCGCGGCGTCACGCGAACCCGACCGACGACCTCACCAGCGCCCTGCTCGCGGCCGAGGACGGCGGCGACCGGATGAGCGACGACGAGGTGGTCGGCTTCCTGTTCCTCATGGTCGTGGCCGGCAACGAGACCACGACCAAGCTGCTCGGCAACGGGCTGTTCCACCTCACCCGTCAGCCCGACCAGGTCGAGCGGGTCTTCGCCGACGCCGGCTCCGCCGACCTCGTGCCGCGCTGGATCGAGGAGACGCTGCGCTTCGACACCTCCACCCAGCTGCTCGCGCGGCTGCTGCTCGAGGACCTCACCCTCCATGGGCGTACGGCGCCCGCGGGCTCCCAGCTGCTGTTCGCCCTCGGCAGTGCGAACCACGACGAGGACGTCTTCACCGACCCGGAGCGGTTCGACCTCGACCGGTCGCAGGAGGAGCTCTCCCAGATCCTCAGCTTCGGCGGGGGACGGCACTTCTGCCTCGGCGCCAACCTCGCGCGGCTCGAAGCCCGCGTCGTGCTCGACAGCGTGGTCCGGCGCGTGCGCCACGTCGAGGTCGACCACGACCGCAGCGTGCGGTTCTACTCCGCCAACGTGCGCGGGTTCGAGCACGTGCCCGCGCGGCTGGTGGTGCGCTGATGGTGGCTGCTCCCCACCGGGTGCCCCACCCGGAGCGCCGACCGGCCGTGGTCACGGGTGCCTCGTCCGGGATCGGCGCCGCGACCGCGGTCGCACTGGCCGCGGCCGGCTTCCCGGTCGCCCTCGGCGCGCGCCGCACGGACCGCCTCGACGACGTCGTACGCACGATCCGCGACGCGGGCGGGGAGGCGTGGGCCCACCGGCTCGACGTCGCGGACCCGCTGTCGGTCACGGAGTTCGCCGAGGCCGCGGCCAAGGAGCTCGGCGACATCGAGGTGCTGGTGAGCAACGCCGCCGTGCTCGTGCCCGGCCGCACCGACGAGGTCGAGACCGAGACCTTCCAGCGGGAGATCGAGGTGAACCTGGTCGGCGTGCACCGGCTGGTCAGGGCGTTCGTGCCGGGCATGGTCGAGCGGCGACGCGGGGACCTGGTCTTCCTGTCCTCCGACGTCGCGCACCGCTCGCGTCCGTGGATGTCGGCCTACACCGCGTCCAAGTGGGGGCTGGAGGGCATGGCCGCGGCGATGCAGCTCGAGCTCGAGGGCACCGGTGTGCGTGCCTCGGTCGTGCGCCCCGGTCCGACGAAGAGCGAGATGGGCAGCGACTGGGACGGCCCGGCCGCCGAGCTCGTGATCACCAAGTGGATCGAGCACGGGCTCGCCCGTCACCCGATGCTGCTGCGCGCCTCGGCCATCGCCGACGCGATCACCACCGTCGTCACCGCCCCCCGGGGCGTCCACATCCACGCGATCGAGGTGTCCCCCGAGGCGCCGCTGGAGGAGACATGATCCCCGAGGTGTCGCGGCTGCACCCGGACGACCCATACGGCTGCCTGCAGGAGCTGCGCGAGGACCCGATCGGTCTCTTCGAGCGCGTGCGCTCGGAGTGCGGCGACGTGGGTCGCTTCCACCTCGCCGGCCGCGACGTCGTGCTGGTCAGCGGCGCGGAGGCCAACGAGGTCTTCTTCCGTGCGCCCGACGAGGTGCTCGACCAGGCCGAGGCCTATCCCTTCATGACGCCGATCTTCGGCAAGGGCGTCGTCTTCGACACCACGCCCGAGAAGCGGCGCGAGGCGCTGAAGAACCAGGCCCTGCGTGGCGACATGATGCGCGGCCACGCCTCGACCATCGAGGCCGAGATCGACCGCATGGTGGCCGGCTGGGGCGACGAGGGCGAGATCGACCTGCTCGACTGGTTCGCCGAGCTGACCATCTACAC
>CAZKZQ010000420.1:0-2521 GCA_964557235.1 uncultured Nocardioidaceae bacterium | reverse complement strand
CGCCTGGAGCACAAGCAGGCCTCGCTGGAGGAGCTCGGCCAGCTGCACGAGCCGGTCCTCACCAAGGACGCGATCGCCGGGCGGATCCGTCGCCTGCTGGCGATGGCCGACAAGCGTGCGCAGGACCTCGGCATCCCCGACACCGAGGCCAGCCTCACCCCGGAGATGCTCGCCGACGACTGAGTCGTCGACCTGCGGCGGGACCCTCTGTCCGCCGTACGGATCAGTAGGCCACCGCGACATGACCCCTCCCGTGCAGGGCGCTAGGGTCGAGGTGTCCCCGGACCACGGGGGCCCTCAGACCAGACGACCCTGACGAAGGAGTCCTCTCTTGACCGTCCGCGTAGGCATCAACGGTTTCGGCCGGATCGGCCGCAACTTCTTCCGCGCCGCCCAGGCCGCCGGCGCCGACATCGAGGTCGTGGGCATCAACGACCTCACCGACAACAAGACCCTCGCCACGCTCCTGAAGTACGACTCGACCCTGGGTCGTCTGGGCGCCGACGTGTCCTTCACCGACTCCGACATCACCGCGGGCGACGTCACCTTCAAGGCGTTCGCCGAGCGCGACCCGTCGGCCCTGCCCTGGGGCGACCTCGGTGCCGACATCGTCATCGAGTCGACCGGCATCTTCACCGACGCCGAGAAGGCCAAGGCCCACGTCGACGGCGGCGCGCGCAAGGTGATCATCTCCGCGCCGGCCAAGAACGAGGACGTCACCGTCGTCATGGGCGTCAACGAGGGCGACTACGACCCCTCGGCGCACACGATCATCTCCAACGCGTCGTGCACGACGAACTGCCTCGCCCCGATGGCCAAGGCGCTCAACGACGAGTTCGGCATCGTCAAGGGCCTGATGACGACCATCCACGCCTACACCGGCGACCAGAACCTCCTCGACGCCCCGCACAAGGACCTGCGTCGTGCGCGCTCGGCCGCGATCAACATCGTCCCGACCTCGACCGGCGCGGCGAAGGCCATCGGCCTCGTCCTGCCCGAGCTCAAGGGCAAGCTCGACGGCTACGCCCTGCGCGTCCCGGTGCCGACGGGCTCCGCCACCGACCTCACCTTCGAGGCCGGCCGCGAGACCTCGGTCGAGGAGGTCAACGCCGCGGTCAAGGCGGCCGCCGACGGCCGGATCCTGCGCTACAACGAGGACCCGATCGTCTCCAGCGACATCGTCACCGACCCGGCGTCGTGCATCTTCGACGCGCCCCTGACCAAGGTCATCGGCAACCAGGTCAAGGTCGTCGGGTGGTACGACAACGAGTGGGGCTACTCCAACCGCCTGGTGGACCTCGTCCTGCACGTCGGCTCCACCCTCTGAGGGCACCGACCCCGTGACGACCATCGACGACCTGGGTGAGCTGCGCGGCAAGCGCGTCCTCGTCCGCTCGGACCTCAACGTGCCCCTCGACGGGAGCAGGATCACCGACGACGGACGCATCCGCGCGAGCCTGCCGACCCTGCAGCGGCTGCTCGACGCGGGTGCCCGGGTCGTCGTGGTCGCGCACCTCGGCCGCCCCAAGGGCGCGCCCGAGGACAAGTACTCCCTGCGGCCGGTCGCCGACCGGCTCGGGGAGCTGCTCGGCGGTCCGGTCGCCTTCGCCACCGACACGGTGGGGGACTCGGCCCGCAGCACGGTCGAGGGCCTGGGCGACGGCGAGCTCGCGCTGCTGGAGAACGTCCGCTTCAACCCGGGCGAGACCAGCAAGGACGAGGCCGAGCGGCACGCCTTCGCCGAGCAGCTCGCAGCCCTCGCCGACGCGTTCGTCTCCGACGGCTTCGGTGTGGTCCACCGCAAGCAGGCCAGCGTCTATGACGTGGCCAAGCTGCTCCCGCACGCGATGGGCGGCCTGGTGGCCACGGAGATCGAGGTCCTGCGACGGCTGACCGAGTCGCCGGAGCGGCCCTACGCCGTCGTGCTCGGTGGCTCCAAGGTCTCCGACAAGCTCGGGGTGATCGACAACCTGCTCGGCAAGGCCGACAAGCTCCTCATCGGTGGCGGCATGGTCTTCACGTTCCTCAAGGCCCAGGGCCACGAGGTCGGCACCAGCCTCCTCGAGGAGGACCAGCTCGACATCTGCCGCGAGTACCTCCAGCGTGCCCAGGACTCCGGCGTCGAGATCATCCTGCCCACCGACGTCGTGGTGGCCCCCGAGTTCAAGGCCGACTCCCCGGCGACCGTGGTCGCGGCCGACGCGATCCCCGCCGACCAGATGGGCCTCGACATCGGACCCGAGTCGGGCAAGGCGTTCGCCGCCGCGCTCGCCGATGCTCGCACCGTGTTCTGGAACGGCCCGATGGGCGTCTTCGAGTTCGACGCGTTCGCCGGCGGCACCCGTGCGGTGGCGCAGGCGCTCACCGAGATCGACGGGCTGTCGGTCGTCGGCGGCGGCGACTCCGCCGCGGCCGTGCGCACGCTCGGGTTCGACGAGGCGGCGTTCGGCCACATCTCCACCGGCGGTGGCGCCAGCCTGGAGTACCTCGAGGGCAAGCCCCTCCCCGGCATCGACGTCCT
>CAZKZQ010000419.1:0-2521 GCA_964557235.1 uncultured Nocardioidaceae bacterium | reverse complement strand
GTCGAGCTGCAGATCCGCACGCACTCGATGCACCGCCGCGCGGAGTACGGCGTCGCCGCCCACTGGAAGTACAAGGAGGACGTCCGCCAGGGCCAGGACACCGACCGTCGGGCGGGCGAGAACGGCGACATGGCGTGGGTGCGCCAGCTCATCGACTGGCAGCAGGACACCGTCGACCCCGACGAGTTCCTCGAGTCGCTGCGCTTCGAGATCAACTCGACCGAGGTCTACGTCTTCACCCCGGCCGGCGACGTGATCGCCCTTCCCGCAGGGTCGACGCCGGTCGACTTCGCCTACGCCATCCACACCGAGGTCGGGCACCGCGCGATCGGTGCGCGGGTCAACGGTCGCCTCGTGCCGCTGGAGTCCACGCTGGACAACGGCGACGTGGTCGAGGTGTTCACCTCCAAGTCCGAGGGCGCCGGGCCGAGCCGCGACTGGCTCGGGTTCGTCAAGTCGCCGCGGGCGCGCAGCAAGATCCGCCAGTGGTTCCTCAAGGAGCGCCGCGAGGAGGCCTCCGAGCGTGGCAAGGAGCAGATCGCGCGCCTGATGCGCAAGGAGGGCGTCGCCCTCAAGCGGCTGATGACCCACGACAGCCTCAGCGCCGTCGCGGCCGACCTGCGCCTGGCCGACGTGTCCGCGCTCTATGCCGCGGTGGGGGAGGGCGCCATCGGCGCCCAGCACGTCGTACGCCGCCTGCTGGAGCTGTTCGGCGGCGAGATCGGGGCGACCGAGGACCTCGCGGAGAGCGTCACGATCACCCAGCCGCCGCGGGTGGGACGACCGGCCGGCGACGCGGGCGTCGTGGTCAAGGGCCTCAGCGACGTGTGGGTCAAGCTCGCCAAGTGCTGCACCCCGGTGCCGGGCGACGAGATCATCGGCTTCGTCACGCGGGGCTCAGGGGTCTCGGTGCACCGGCCCGACTGCACCAACGCCTCGGAGCTGACCAGCCACCCCGAGCGCCTGGTCGAGGTGGAGTGGGCGCCGACCGCGCAGTCGCTGTTCCTGGTCAACATCCAGGTCGACGCGCTCGACCGCGCCCGCCTGCTGTCGGACGTCACCAAGGTGCTCTCCGACATGCACATCAACATCTTGTCGGCGTCGCTGACGACGGGGCGCGACCGCGTGGCTCGCACCCGCTTCACCTTCGAGATGGCCGACCCCAAGCACCTCGGCCACGTGCTGCGGGCCGTGCGTCACGTGGAGGGCGTCTTCGACGCCCACCGCATCACGGGCTGAACTCCTCCAGCGCCTTCTGGGCCTGGTCGAGCCAGGTGCCGCGTGCCTCGGCGGCGGCCTCGTGCTCGGCGGCCTTCTTCTCGTTGCCGGCAGCCCGGGCCTTCTCGGCCTTGGCGCGCAGGTCGGCGATCGAGGTCTGGAGCTGGGCGACCGTGTCGGCCGCGCGGGCGCGGGCCTCGGGGTTGGACCGCTTCCACTTGTCGTCCTCGACGGAACGGATCGCCTGCTCGACCTTGCGCATGCGGCCCTCGAGGTCCTTGATCCGGTCGCGCGGCACCTTGCCGGCCGCGTCCCAGCGGTCGGCGATGTCGCGGAACGCGGTCTTGGCGGCGTCCAGGTCGGTGACCGGCAGCAGCGCCTCGGCCTCGACCAGGAGCTTCTCCTTCACCTCGGCGTTGCCGGCGTACTCCGCGTCCGTGGCCTTGTTGACCGCGTCGCGGGCGTTGAAGAACGTGTCCTGGGCGCCGCGGAAGCGCTGCCACAGCTCCTCGTCGTCGGCGCGGGGGGCCGGACCGGCGGCCTTCCACTGCTGCATGAGGTCGCGGAACGCGCCCGCGGTCGGACCCCAGTCGGTGGAGGAGGCCAGCGACTCGGCCTGCTTGACCAGCCGCAGCTTGACCACCTTGGCGGCGTCGCGCTTCTCCGACTGCTCGGCGTAGTGCGCCTTGCGGCGCCGGGTGTAGGACGTCCGCGCGGCGGAGTAGCGCTTCCACAGCTCGTCGTCGCTGGCCTTGTCGAGGCGGGGGAGCGCCTTCCACTCCTCGAAGAGGTTGCGGAGCTTGTCGGCCCCGTGGCGCCAGTCGGTGCCGGCGGAGATCTTCTCGGCCTCGGTGACGATGCGCTCCTTGTCGGTGCGCGCCTTGGCCACCTCCTCGGCGCGGCGGGCGCGGCGCTTCTCGCGCTCGGCCTTGATCTCCTCCTCCAGGGCCGCGAGGACCGCGTCGAGGGCGGCGAGGTCGCCGACCACACGGGCGTCCTTGACCTGGGTGCGCAGCTGCTTGAGCGCGCCGGCGGCGTCGTCGGGGGCGGCCGTGCCGGAGGTGACCCGCTGCTCCAGGAGGGCGAGCTCGAAGCGCAGCTCGTCGTACTTGCGGCCGAAGAACGCCAGCGCGGCGTCGGGCGTCATGTCGGGCGTCTGGCCGACGAGGCGCTCCTCGCCACCGTCACCGCCGAGCTTGACGAAGACGTTGCCCTCCTCGTCCACGCGACCCCACGGGGTCGGGTCGGAGGTGGGGACCTGGGGGACCGGGGTGGCGGCAGCCGCGGCGGGCTTCGCCGCGGC
>CAZKZQ010000418.1:0-2526 GCA_964557235.1 uncultured Nocardioidaceae bacterium | reverse complement strand
AGGTCCTTCACGAGCAGCGTGAACATCTCCTCGTGCGTGGGGCCGAGGAGGTAGTCGCCGCCCTTGCGGTCCTTGAGGCGGAAGATGTTGTCGCCGTACTCCGTCCAGCGGTTGGTCGCGTCGTAGGGCTCGCGGGGCAGCAGCGCCGGGAAGTGCACCTCCTGCGCGCCCATGGCGTCCATCTCCTCGCGCACCACCCGCTCGACGTTGCGCAGCACGCGCCAGCCGAGGGGCAGGTAGGAGTAGATGCCCGGGGCGGCGCGGCGGACGTAGCCGGCGCGCACGAGCAGCCTGTGGCTCGGCACCTCGGCGTCAGCGGGGTCCTCGCGGAGGGTGCGGAGGAACAGCGTGGAGAGGCGCAGGATCATGCGCGCAAGGCTACTTCCCGGCGTACGCCCGGCTCGATGGGGTTTCCGCCGCACGCGGCCCGGGGCGGCGGGGTCAGCGGCCGGCGCGGAGCGCGCCGCGGATCATCGGCAGCTGGAGGGGCAGGCGGGCGAAGGCAGCGGCCTTGAAGCCGGTGTGGGGCGTGCGGGAGGCGTCGACCGCCATCTTGACGTTGCCCGGGAACACCCCGAGGAGCACCGCGACGCTCGCCAGCCCGGCGGCCCGGCGGGTGGGCGGCAGGAGCATCCCGGCGGCGCAGAGCAGCTCGGCCACGCCGCTGGCGTAGATGACCTCCTTGTGCGCGGGCACCCAGTCGGGCATGAGCGGCTCGAACACCTGCGGCCGGACCAGGTGCACCACCCCGGAGGCGAGGAAGGCGCCGACGACGACCTTGGCGTCGGTGCGCAGCGGGGCGACGGTCTCGGGCATCGGTCTCCTCGGCTGGGTCGGATCGGGGGTCAGAACAGGATGGTCGTGAAGGTCGCGGTGCGCTCGAAGCCGACCCGCTCGTAGGTCCGCAGGGCGGGGGTGTTGTAGCTGTTGGCGTAGAGCGAGACCACCGGCGCCACCTCGCGCAGCGCGTGGGTCACGACGGCGGCCATCCCGGCGGTGCCGAGACCGGTGCCGCGCAGGTCCGGGGCGACGTACACCCCCTGCACCTGGCAGGCGTGCGGCGTGACCGCGGCGAGCTCGGCCTTGAACACCACGCGACCGTCCTCGATGCGCACGAACGACCGCCCCGACCCGATCAGCTGGCTGACGCCGGCGTGGAAGATCGGACCGCCGCCGTTGGCCTCCGGCGAGACGCCGACCTCCTCGGTGTGCATGGCCACGCACGCGGGATAGAGCACCTCGAGGTCGGCCATGGTGCTGCGGCGCACGGCCGGGTCGGGTGCGACGGCCGGGTCGCACCTGATCTCCAGGTGCGGCTGGCCCTCGCGGACGTCGCGGGGTGCGGGCCACTCGGGCTCGAGCCGGTCCCAGAGGAAGGCGACGTCCTCGGACCGCCCGACGATCGCCGCACACGTCGGGCCCTTGCGCAGGGCCCGCGCCGCGAACCGCTCCAGCGCGTCCTGGTTGGCCATCGCGGGGATGAGGTTGGCCGCGCTGTGGCACACCGACACGAGGTCGTCGTCCTCGTAGTAGCCCCACATCTCGCCGCCCAGCCAGCGCGGCTCGAGGCGGGTCTGCCGGGCCCGGAAGTCGGCGACCACGTTGACCACCGGGTCGCGCGCCAGCAGGGCGGTGACCTCGTCGAGGTCAGCGGGGCCCAGCACCCTCACGGTGCGGCGCGTCTTCAGCACGGGTGCAGCCTATGCGGACCTACCGTTCGCCCATGAGGGGTTGGCACAAGACAGCAGCCGCACTGGCCGTCGTGGCCTCCGGCGTCGTCGGCTGCGGCGAGGACCAGTCGCTCAGCGCGGACGGCTGCGCAGCCGCGTGGGAGGACCTGCGGCAGACCCAGGGCGAGAACGGCAGCCTCGCGCCCGAGGGCACGGCGACGGACCGGCGGTGGCAGGAGGAGTACGCCGCGGCGCAGGCCGGCGAGGACGGCGGCGGTGAGCCGGACACGTGCAAGGCCGACGTCGCCGACGCGGAGGAGCGCTTCTCGGCCCTGGTCGACCTGTCCACGGCGATCCGGACCTACGACCTGGGCGACCGGCTCAAGCGGGCCGAGGCGGACCTGCGGCACGCCGAGGAGCTGCGCGACTACGACCCGCTCCCCCGCCCCCTCGTGCGGGCGTTCGACCGGCTCCGGGCCGCCGCACCCGAGGTCGCTGCCGCGGTGGCCGAGGTCGAGGCGGACGCCGCGGACGTCGACCTCGACGACCGCGGCGAGGTCGGGGACCTGGTCGAGCGGATCAGGCGCGCCGGCGAGAGCAGCCCGTCGTACGACGAGGGGAAGCGCGCGCTCGAGGTGATCGGGCGCTACGAGCTCAGCGAGGAATGACGGTCAGCCGACGGTGACCTGGGCGCCGCCGTCGCCGGGCTGGACCTCCATCGACTCGGCGATGCGCATCGCCTCCTCGATCAGGGTCTCCACGATCTGCGACTCGGGGACGGTCTTGATCACCTCGCCACGCACGAAGATCTGGCCCTTGCCGTTGCCGGAGGCGACGCCGAGGTCGGCCTCGCGGG
>CAZKZQ010000417.1:0-2575 GCA_964557235.1 uncultured Nocardioidaceae bacterium | reverse complement strand
TGGTCAGCACGGTCAGGCCGAAGGCGAGGGCGATGCCGAGGACGCCGACGGCCTCGCCGGCGAGGACGGCCGTGCCGCAGCCGCCGAGGACGAGCCAGAAGGTGCCGAAGGCCTCGGCTGCGAGGCGGTGGTGGGTGGGTCGCATGGGAGAGCTCCTGGTGACGAGGAGGGCGACGTCCCGAGCGCGTCCGTTGCCTCGAGTCTGCGACTGCCCCGCGAGCACTCGCAAGACGACGCGCCGCAGGGGCGTCGCCGCCGTACGGTGTGCCGATGAGCCTGGTCAGCGCGCTCCCGCGCCCCACCCCGGTGACCCTCGAGCGAGCGGTCGAGGTCGCGTTCTTCCCGGCCCGGGTGGCCGTCGCCTTCGGGCAGGCCAGCATCGGCGTCGCCCAGCTGGTCGCGCCCGAGGGGCCGGCGCGGCTGCTCTACCTGCTGTCGTCGATCACCGCACCGGACCGGCCGATCGGCAAGGCGGTCATGCCCGGCGGCATCGTCGACCGGATCCTCGACGACAACGGCGTGCTCGCCCGGCTGAGCGAGCCCAACGGCGTGCTCGACCGGCTGATCGCCGAGGGCGGCCTGATCGACCGCGTCCTGCAGCGCGACGGGGCCGTGGACCGGATGCTCGAGCCCGGTGGGCTGGTGGACCGCCTGATCGAGGACGGCGGCGTGCTCGACCGGCTGCTGGAGCAGGAGGGCGCGATCGAGCGGATCATCGCCCCCGGCGGGGTCCTCGACCGGCTCCTCGACCGCGAGGGCCTGCTCGAGCAGCTCGTCGCCGAGGACGGCATCATCGACAGCCTCGGCTCGCTGATGGAGACGATCGTGCGGATCGGGCCCGTGCTCGAGGGGCTCGCCCCCGTGGTCGGAGGGGTGCACGAGGCCGCCAGCGGCATCCACGAGTCCGTCGGCGGCATCGACAAGAGCGCCGCCGGGCTCGACGAGTCCGCCCGCGAGCTGGTCGAGCTGCTCGGCCCGGTGGTCGACATCGTGGGGCGTCTGCCCGGCGCGAAGCGTCGCGCCGCCGTGCGCCAGCGGCCCGCGGGCCGTGCCGCCGACGCGGACGAGGGGCCCGGAGCCGATAACCTGACCCCATGACCTCCGTCGAGGCGCCCTACGGGCGCATGCTCACCGCGATGGCCACCGCCTTCGCCGACGACGGCTCGGTCGACCTCGAGGGCACGGCCGCGATCGCCGCCCACCTGGTCGACAACGGCAACGACGGCGTCGTCGTCTCCGGCACCACCGGGGAGTCCCCGACGACCACCACCGAGGAGGACGGCCTCATCCTGCAGGCCGTCAAGGACGCCGTCGGTGACCGGGCCACGATCATCGCCGGGGTGGGCACCAACTCCACGCCGCACTCCGTCGAGCTCACCCAGCAGGCCGCCAAGATCGGCGTCGACGCCGTGCTGCTGGTGACGCCGTACTACTCCAAGCCCGGCCAGGCCGGCGTGCTCCACCACTTCCGCACCGTCGCCGAGTCCGCCGACCTGCCGGTCATGCTCTACGACGTCCCGGGCCGCACCGCGACCCGCATCTCGCTGGAGACCTACGAGGCAGCGTCGCGGATCAGCAACATCACCTCGACCAAGGACGCGACCGGCGACGTCACCCAGGTGCCGCTGATCCGCGAGCTCGGCTACTCCGTCTACTCCGGCGACGACGCCCTCACCCTCGGCTTCCTCGCCCACGGCGCCTGCGGGCTGGTCTCGGTCGTCGGCCACGCCGCCGGCCGCGAGCTGGCCTCGATGATCGACGACTTCATCGGCGGCGACCACGCGGCCGCGCTGGCGACGTACACCCGCCTGATCCCCGCTTTCGAGGCCGTGATGGGAGTGCCGAACTACGGCGCCACCACGGCCAAGGCCGCGCTCGAGCTGTTGGGCGTGCTGCCCAACCGCAACGTGCGCGGTCCGCTCGTGCCCCTCACCGACGAGGAGGTCTCGGCCCTCCGCGAGGGCCTCTCCGCGTCGGGACTCATCTGACGCTAGGAACCACGTGTCCCACCACCATCCCGAGCTCGCACCCGCAGGACCCCTCGCGAAGGACGCGCTGCGCGTGATCCCTCTCGGCGGCCTCGGCGAGGTCGGCCGCAACATGACCGTCTTCGAGCACGCCGGCCGGCTGCTCATCGTCGACTGCGGCGTGCTCTTCCCCGAGGAGAACCACCCCGGCGTCGACCTGATCCTCCCCGACTGGTCCTCCATCCGCGACCGGCTCGACGACGTCGAGGCGCTCGTGCTCACCCACGGCCACGAGGACCACATCGGTGCGACGCCGTACCTCCTCCGCGAGCGGCAGGACATCCCCCTCGTCGGCTCCAAGCTAACCCTGGCGCTGCTGCGCTCCAAGCTGCAGGAGCACCGCCTCAAGGAGACCGCGCAGCACGTCGTCGTCGAGGGCGACCGGATCTCGTTCGGGCCGTTCGACCTCGAGTTCGTCGCGGTCAACCACTCCATCCCCGACGCGCTCGCGGTCGCGATCCGCACGCCTGCCGGCATGGTGCTGCACACCGGTGACTTCAAGATGGACCAGCTGCCGCTCGACGGCCGCATCACCGACCTGCGGGCCT
>CAZKZQ010000416.1:0-2580 GCA_964557235.1 uncultured Nocardioidaceae bacterium | reverse complement strand
GCAGCCCGCGCAGGCGCACCGACAGGCACGTCACGCTCGCCTCGCGCTTCTCCAGCTCGGAGATGTCGACGGCGACGAGCTCGAATCCCTTGCTGCGCAACAGCTCCGAGGTCTGCGGGGCGCTGGTGGAGATGAGCAGCCGGTCGTCGCCGAGGAGGATCACGCGCCACCCGTTGCGCTCGGGCACGGGCTCGAGGCCGGGGATCAGCTCGGGCTGGTCGAGCAGCGGGACGTAGCCCAGCACCGTGCCGTCGGGCAGGGCGGTGACGGTGGTCTTGAGGTGCAGGGCTCGCGAGGTCCGCACCGGCACCACCTCGATGCCGAGCGGCGCGACGATCGCGGCGAGCTGACGGGCGCCCTCGTCGTTGGTGCGGCCGCCGACGCCGACCAGGAACCGCGAGCCGAGCTTGAGCACGTCGCCACCGTCGAGCGTGCCGGGGGCGAGGATGCGCTCGATCCGGAAGCCGAGGCCGCTCAGCGTCGCCTCGGTGCCGGCCGTCTCCGCGAGCCGTTCCGGCGCTCCCGGCCGGGCGATCACCGCCAGGTCGTCGACGACGACGACCGTGTCCTCGACGTACGGCGCGTCGGGCAGCTCGTCGGCCGGCTCGACCTCGATCGTCGGCCAGCCGCTGGCCTCGAAGGCCGCGACGTAGTCCTCCCACTGCCGGGCCGCCAGCTCGACGTCCACCGGCACCCGGTCGACGTGCGTGGTCAGACCGTCCTCGAGCCGGCGGCTCGGGCGGCGCACCAGAGCGGTGCCGGGTCGGTCGTCGGGCAGCAGGTCTCGGAGCACCGACTCAGGCTAGAACCCGGTCGCACGGCCGGACGGGGCCCACCTAGGTTGGGGCCATGCAGCTGGAGAACCTCGTCTTCGACGCACTCGATCCCCAGGTCCTGGGCGGCTTCTGGGAGGCGGTGATCGGCACCGAGCGCATCACGGACGCACCCGACATCGTCGAGACCCGCTGGACCGTTCACGGCGACTTCTGGCTCGACCTCTGCTTCCAGCAGGTGACCGAGCCACCGTCCGCTCCCCCGCGCCTCCACCTCGACCTGTCGGGCGGGTCCCGCCAGACCGAAGTGGTCGAGCGCCTGCTCGGGCTCGGTGCGTCCCACGCCGACATCGGCCAGCGCGACGTGCCGTGGGTGGTGCTCGCCGACCCGGAGGGCAACCCGTTCTGCGTGATGGAGCACCGGCCGGAGTACGACGGCAACGGCCCGGTCGCGGCGATGCCGCTGGACTCCGCGGACCCCGACCGCGACCTCGCGCTGTGGTCGTGGCTGACCGGCTGGACCGAGGTGCCCGGCTCGGTCCCCCACTGCCTGCAGCACCCGTCAGGACACGGGCCGTTGCTCGAGCTGTGCCACGAGTCGAACCCGCCGAGTGGCGTCAAGAACCGCCTGCACCTCGACTTCCGCCTCGAGGCGGGCGAGGACGCCGACGAGGTCGAGGCGGGGATCATCCAGCGCGGAGGCACTCCCCTGAACCCGGACTGGGGCGACCTCCCCTGGCGGTCCTACGACGACCCGTCCGGCAACGTGTTCTGCGTGCTGCCGTCGTCCTCCGGGTCGTGACGGGTCCCGTCGTCCGCGTCGGTGGTGCCGACGCCGAGCTCGACCAGCTGCTCGACGCCGAGCTCGACCGGTTCAACGCCGCGGCGACGCCGGAGGTCCCTGCGGCCGAGGAGCTCACGGTCCGCGTCGAGCACGAGGGGCGCGTCGTGGCGGGCGTCTCCGGCTGGACCTGGGGTCAGGCCGCCGGCATCGGGATGGTCTGGGTGGAGGAGTCGGTGCGCGGGTCCGGTGTCGGCACGAGCGCGATGACGGCCTTCGAGGACGAGGCGCGCCGACGTGGCTGCACCCACGTCTTCGTCACGTCGTTCACCTTCCAGGCACCGGGCTTCTACGAGTCCTCCGGCTACCAGGAGATCTTCCGCTGGGAGGGTGTCCCGACGCTCGGCCGCGACGACGTCCACTTCCGCAAGGAGCTCGTGCGTCCTGAGGACCAGACCTAGCATGCCGGGCAGGTGCTGATCCGCACGCAGACAGGGGACATCGTGAGCAACGCTCAAGCAGGGTGGTACGACGACGGCAGCGGCACCGGCACGAGGCGCTGGTGGGACGGGGAGAAGTGGACCGACGACGTCCAGCCGCCCGCGCCCGACAGCGGCGGCCTCGGTGGCGCGATCCAGAGGATCGAGGCGGCGGCCGTCGCCGGCGCGCAGCCCCGTCCGGCACCGACGGGTGCGAGCTACGTCGTCCTCCAGGTGATCCTCAAGGAGAAGCTCTGGGGCACCGGGTCGGGCAACCTCACCGAGCTGGAGAAGGCGATCAACGCCCAGGCCTCGTTGGGCTATCGGCTCCACACGATCACCACCGCCGCCTCGGGCAGCAAGGGCATCGGCGGCGGCGACCGCATCCAGGCGACGCTCGTGTTCGAGCGGCTGACCTGAGGGTCTGTGGAGCGGACGCGAGGATTTGAACCTCGACTCATTCCCTGGAAGGGAAGCGTGCTGCAACTACACCACGTCCGCGTGGCCGGCCCCCGAGGGGACTGACGCGTACACAGTATGAGCCACC
>CAZKZQ010000415.1:0-2613 GCA_964557235.1 uncultured Nocardioidaceae bacterium | reverse complement strand
CCACTACCTCGGCAAGGAGACGGTCCAGAACATCCTGGCGATGCGCTTCGCCAACGCGATGTTCGAGCCGATCTGGAACTCCAACTACGTCGACCACGTGCAGATCACCATGGCCGAGGACGGCGGCATCGGCGGCCGGGCCGGCTACTACGACGGCATCGGCGCCGCCCGCGACGTCATCCAGAACCACCTGCTCCAGCTGCTCGCGCTGACCGCGATGGAGGAGCCGACGTCGTTCGAGTCGCGCAGCCTGCGCATCGAGAAGCTCAAGGTGCTCGAGGCGGTCACCATCCCCAAGCGCATCGACCAGGGCACCGCGCGGGGGCAGTACTCCGCCGGCTGGTCCGGCGGCGTCAAGGTGCCGGGCTACCTCGACGAGGCCGACATCTCCCCCGACTCCCGCACCGAGACCTATGCCGCGATCCGCCTCGGCATCGACAACCGTCGCTGGTCCGGCGTGCCGTTCTACCTCCGCACCGGCAAGCGCCTGGGCCGACGGGTCACCGAGGTCGCGGTGTCGTTCAAGCAGGCCCCGCACCTGCCGTTCGGGCCCAGTGCCGTCGAGGACCTCTCCCACAACGCGCTGGTGATCCGGGTGCAGCCCGACGAGGGCGTCACCCTGCGCTTCGGCGCCAAGGTGCCGGGCACGGCGATGGAGATCCGCGACGTCAACATGGACTTCGCCTACGGCGGCTCGTTCACCGAGGCGTCCCCCGAGGCCTACGAGCGCCTCATCCTCGACGTCCTGCTCGGGGACCCGCCGCTCTTCCCGCGGCACGAGGAGGTCGAGGCCTCCTGGCGGATCCTCGACCCGATCGAGGACCACTGGGCCGAGCACGGCAAGCCGCAGCAGTACGACGCCGGCACGTGGGGACCCGCGGCCGCCGACGACATGCTCGCCCGCGAGGGCCGGACCTGGAGGCGCCCATGAACACCATCACGCTCCAGGAGACCGACGCCAACGCGATCGCCTCCGCGCTGGTCCGTGCCCGTCGCAACGCCGGGTCCCCCGCGATGGGCATGGTGATGACCCTCGTGGTCGTCGTGCCCGAGGAGGACGCCGAGGAGGCGCTCACCGCGGCCGGGTCCGCCGCCCGCGAGCACCCCTCGCGGATCCTCACGCTCATCGTCGGCAGCGGCCGCGGTGCCTCGCGCATCGACGCCGAGATCCGCTCCGGCACGGGCACCCCCGGCGAGCTGGCGATCATCCGCCTCTCCGGCGAGGTCACCCGCCACGCCGAGTCGGTGCTGCTGCCCCTGCTGCTGCCCGACTCCCCCGTCGTCGTCTGGTGGCCGACCGACGCCCCCGAGGACCCGGCCTCCGACCCGATCGGACGCCTCGGCAAGCGCCGCATCACCGACGCCGCCCAGGTGCCGCGCCTCAAGCGACAGGCGATGCTGACGCAGTGCTCGTCGTACGTCGACGGCAACACCGACCTCGCCTGGACCCGCATCACCCGGTGGCGGGCGCTGCTCGCCGCGGCGCTGGACCAGGCTCCGGGCCGGGTCACCCGCATCGAGATCACCGGCGAGAGGATCAGCCCCAGCGCCGACCTCCTCGGCGCCTGGCTCTCGGACCGGCTCAAGGCGCCCGTGGACCGCAAGGTCTCCGACGGACCGGGCATCACCTGCGTCACCCTGCGCACCAAGACGGGCGAGATCAGCATCTCCCGCGGCGACGGTGTCCACGCGACGCTGCGGGTCCCCGGCCAGCCCGACCGGCCGGTGGCGCTGCCGCGTCGCGACGTGCCCGACCTGCTGTCGGAGGAGCTGCGCCGGCTCGACCCCGACGACATCTATGCCGCCACCGCGCGCAAGCTGCACCGGATGCACGGCCCGCAGAAGACCGCTGCCAAGAAGACGCCGGCCACGACGGCTGCGACCAAGAAGACGGCCACCAAGAAGGCTGCACCGAAGAAAGCCGCGGCCAAGAAGACCGGGGCGAAGAAGACCGCCAGGAAGACCACGAAGGCCGCAGCCCGGTGAGCGAGGCCGACGTCCGCCGTCACGCCGACCGGTCGGCGGTGGCGCAGGCGATGGCCGACGACGTCGTCGACCTGCTCCTGGCTGCGGGCAGCGGCGTCCGCATCGTCCTGACCGGCGGCACCGTCGCCCGTGAGCTGCACCGCGCGATCGCGGGCCACCCGCGTGCGGCCGAGGTCGACTGGGCCGGGGTCACCGTGCTGTGGGGCGACGAGCGGTTCGTGCCGCTGGGCGACGAGGAGCGCAACGACCACCAGGCGACCGAGGACCTGCTGGCCCACGTGCCGGTCGGCGCGGTCCACCGCATGCCCTCCCCCGACGACGGCGTGGACCTGGACGGCGGGGTGGCGGCCTACACCGCAGTCGTCGAGCGGCTGCTCTCCGAGCGCGACGACCCCGCCCTAGACCTGGTCATGCTCGGCATCGGACCCGACGGGCACGTCGCCTCGCTGTTCCCCGGCCACGAGCACGACGACGCCCTCGTCGTCGGCGAGGCCGACTCCCCCAAGCCCCCGCCCGCGCGGATCTCCCTGTCGATGGACCTCATCTGCCGCGCCTCCCGGGTCTGGTTCGTCGCAGCGGGCGAGGACAAGGCCGAGGCGATCCGAGGCTCGGTCCAGGGCGACCCGG
>CAZKZQ010000414.1:0-2621 GCA_964557235.1 uncultured Nocardioidaceae bacterium | reverse complement strand
CCAGTCGTCGCCGACGATCGTCAACCTCGCCGAGCAGCAGTCCAAGCTGCTCGCCCGGCTGCTCACCGGCACCTACGCCCTGCCGAGCGTCGAGGAGCAGGAGCGCATCATGGCGGCCGACGAGGCCGACCACCTGCGGCAGTACTACTCCGCCCCCCGGCACACGATCCAGATCGACTTCGGCCGCTACTGCGTGGACCTCATGGCCGAGATCGAGGCGGGGGAGGCGCGGGCGGCAGCCCACGTCTGAGTCCCGACGAAACACTTTCGGTCGGACACGAGAGGTCGCGTCCGTGACGGCTACGCTGCGGCCATGACCGCCCTGCCCGAGTCGCCACGCAAGCGCCGGCTCGACCGTGAAGCCGTGCTGCTCGCCGCCGAGGCGCTGCTCGACCGCGAGGGCGTCACGGCCCTGACCATGACGTCGCTGGCCGCCGAGGTGGGCACCAAGGTGTCCTCGCTCTACAACCACGTCGACGGGCTCGACGAGCTGCGCTCCGAGCTCCAGCGCCGCGCGATCCGCTCGGTCGGTCGCGACGTGCGGACCGCCGCGATGGGCAGGTCCGGCGCCGACGGCGTACGCCACCTCGCGCAGGTCTACGTCGCCTGGGCGCGTCGGCACCCGCACCGCTACGAGCTGATGACCCGCGCGCTGACCGACCCCGACGGCTTCTACCTCGCGGCGACCGACGCCGCCGAGGCGATCGCGGTGATGGTGCGCACCCTCGGGGTGCCCGAGGAGCTCGTGCTGCGCACGCAGCTCGCGCTCTTCGCCGCGATCCACGGCTATGTCTGCGCGGAGGTCACCGGCTTCTTCCCGGCCGGCGACGACCTCCTCGACGGGGTCGTGGAGCAGGTCGTCGAGGGCGGCATCGCGGCCGCCGAGCGGGCGGCGCAGGCATGAGCGTCCTCGAGATCGACGACCACGCGCGCGTCCGCACGCTCACGCTCAACCGGCCCGACGCGCTCAACGCCTTCAACAACGAGCTGTACGACGCGACCGCGGCCGCCCTGCGCTCCGCAGCCTCGGACGACTCGGTCGCCGTCGTCGTCGTCACCGGCGCCGGTCGGGCGTTCTGCGCCGGCACCGACCTGGTCGAGATGGCGCAGCTCAACGACGGCTCGCTGGAGGGGTCGGGGTTCCTCGGCCTCGTCGACGCACTGGCCGAGTTCCCCAAGCCGTTGATCTGCGCCGTCAACGGGCTGGGGCTGGGCATCGGCGCGACCATCCTCGGCTTCGCCGACCTGTCGTTCATGTCGACGGCGGCCAAGCTCAAGTGCCCCTTCACCAGCCTGGGCGTCGCCCCCGAGGCGGCCTCGAGCCTCCTGCTGCCGCTGCTGGTCGGGCGCCAGAACGCTGCCTGGATGCTGCTGTCCGCGGAGTGGATCGGCCCCGACGAGGCGTTGCGGATGGGCCTGGTCTGGCGCGTCTGCCCGCCCGACTCGCTGCTGGAGGAGACCCGGCGTCACGCCGAGCTGCTGGCAGCGCGGCCGATCTCCTCGCTGGTCGCGGTCAAGCGCACGATGACCGAGCCCTGGCGGGCAGCGGTCGACGAGGCGCGCGCCCGCGAGAACGCCGCCTTCGCCGAGCTGATGGGCGGCCCCGCCAACACCGAGGCGCTGACCGCCTTCCTGGAGCGGCGCGAGCCGGACTTCACCTCGCTGCCGCCCGGCTGGTGAGGCTCAGCGCCCGATCAGTCGGCTGAACCAGCCCTGGCCCTGCTGGTCGGGGTGCCCGCCGCACCAGTCGGCGGCGGGGACGCCCGCCTTCACCGTCGCGACGTGCTGGCCGCAGCCGGCCCAGGTGGTCTTGCCGCAGGTGCGGCACGTGGTCGCTCGACACATGGTGGATCTCCTCGTTGTTGTGGTGGTGGTGGACGGTCTCAGCCGTGGGAGAAGGTGATGTCCGGGAGCACGCGGCGCAGCCACGCGGGGACGTGCCAGGCCGCTCGGCCGGTGAGCCGCAGCAGCACCGGCAGGAGCACGAGCCGGACGAGGAAGGCGTCGAGCAGGACGGCGACGCCCAGGACGATGCCCATCTCCTTGGGTGGCAGGGGTCCCGAGATCGCGAAGGTGAAGAAGACCGCGACCATCACCGCGCCGGCTGCGAAGATCACGCGCCCGGAGTGGGCCAGCGCGCCGACCATGGCTTCGTGCGGGTCGCCCGACTTCTCGTAGTGCTCCTTGGCGGAGGCGAGCAGGAAGACGGTGTAGTCCATCGCGATCGCGAAGATCATCGCGAAGAAGAAGACGGGGGCCCAGGCGTCGAGGAAGCCCTGCGGCTCGAAGCCGAGCAGGCCCGCGCCGATGCCCTCCTGGAAGACGAGACGGGCGACGCCGAACGCGGCCGCCGTCGACAGCAGGCTCGCCAGGGTGCCGAGCAGCGAGATCAACGGCGCCTGCAGGGCGACCAGCAGCAGCAGGAAGCCCAGCACCAGGACGACGCCGATCACCAGGGGAGTGGACTCGTCGAGCTGGCTCTTGAGGTCGAGGTTCTCGACGGCGGCCCCGCCGACCCGGGCGGAGTCGGGGAGGTCGGCACGCAGGCGGTCGACGGTCCGTGCGAGCGCGGGGTCGGAGGGGTCCACGTCGGGGACGGCCTGGATGAGGGCGAGGTCCGA
>CAZKZQ010000413.1:0-2645 GCA_964557235.1 uncultured Nocardioidaceae bacterium | reverse complement strand
GAGTACGAGCACGCCCTCACCCGCATCGACAGCCGCACCGACCTGCCGTACGACGTCTCCGCGCACTTCGTCTGGATCGGCGAGCGCACCCGTCAGCTCGACGGCGCCCACGTCGAGCTGATGAGCCGCATCCAGAACCCGATCGGCGTGAAGCTCGGCCCGACCACGACGGCCGACGACGCGATCGCGCTCGCGCAGCGGCTCAACCCGCTCAACGAGCCCGGTCGGCTCACCTTCATCACGCGCATGGGCGCGGGCCGCATCCGCACCGTCCTGCCCGAGCTGGTCGAGAAGGTCACCGCCGCCGGCGTGCAGGTGGCGTGGGTGTGCGACCCGATGCACGGCAACACCTTCGAGACCTCGACCGGCTACAAGACGCGTCGCTTCGAGGACGTCATGGACGAGGTGCAGGGCTTCTTCGACGTGCACCGCGAGCTCGGCACCTGGCCCGGCGGGCTGCACGTCGAGCTCACCGGCGACAACGTCACCGAGTGCGTCGGGGGAGGGGAGTCGCTGCTCGAGGCGGACCTGTCCCACCGCTACGAGTCGGTGTGCGACCCGCGGCTCAACCGCGTGCAGTCGCTGGAGCTGGCGTTCCTGGTCGCCGACATGCTCGGCCAGGTCACCGACCCCGAGGTCTGAGCTCAGCTCGTCCAGGTCCGGCCGTCGCTGCTGCGCAGCACGAGGGCCTTGCCGCCGCACACGATCCGCAGCTCGAACGTCCTGCCCTGCAGGATCCCCGAGTCGAGGGTGGACCGGCGGCACACGGGTGCTCCGGCGTCGTGCACGACGCGCGAGGGCGTCCACCGCTGCCGCGCCGGGTCGTAGCGCTGCGCGGTCAGGTGCTGCCGGTCGGGCGAGCCGACCGCGACGAGGTCCCCACGGGTGTTGGCCGTGACCTGGTTCCAGATCGCGACGGCGCGGTCGTCGGGGTAGGTGTCGAGCCCGGGCATCGTGATCGCGGCGGGGGAGGCGAGGGTCCACGCCGTCGCCCCGTCCCGGCGTACGACGAGCTGGGTGCCGGGCTGGCCGGACACGTCGCCGCGGACCTCGGAGGGGTCGGCGAGCGACAGCCCGAGCTCGTCGCACTGCAGCAGGTCGGCGTCCGCGACCGGGACGACGGTGCTGCCGCCCTCACCCTCGACGTCGACCGTGCAGCGCCCGCCGGCGCGGCCGGTCGTGAGGAGGGCCAGGTCGCCGCTGTCGTCGACGGTGACGACCTGCGCGTCCTGGTCGGGGGCGTCCGTGGTGCCGAACTCCTCGCCGTCCCAGGTGAGCAGGTCGCCGGTCTGGGTCCACACGGCGTGCGTGCCGTCGGGGGACAGGCCGGGGGTGCCGTAGGCCTCGCCGCTCAGGTCGTGGTGGCTCCAGCTGCGCAGGTCGCGGCTGACCAGGGCCACGCTCGCCGTCGGCGCCTGGTCCTCGGCGTAGTGCTCGTCGCACTCCACGGTCGCAGCGACCGCCGTCCCCGTCGCAATGGCCCTGACCGCGCCGCACTCGCGGTCGTCCGCCTCGAGGACCACCCGGGCCGAGCCCCACGCGCCGTCCTCACGGTGCTCGACCACCACTCGGTGGGGCGTGGGGAGCGAGAACCTGACGTCACCTGCGGTCGCCACCGGGTCACCGGCGGTCGCGGGTGCGCCCTCCCTCGGCGGGGTCCCGCCGCAACCGGCGAGAAGCAGCGCGGCGACGAGGGCGGGTCCGAGAGTGCGCACACCCTGATCATGCCCGGGTCGACCCGACGACCCGGACCGGCGTGGCTGATCGAGGACTGCGAGCCTGGGTACCCGACAGGAGCGGACGGCGTCGACCGCGACCCGATCTGGCACGGAGGTTCAACGATGGACAGCACTTCCCTCACCACCCTCACCGACGAGCTGCTCACGAAGGCGCGAGGACATGACGCCGGACGTAGTGCCCGCACGCTGTACGGCGGTCAGGGCCACGCGCTCCGACAGACCCTGATCGCCCTCGTCTCCGGGCGGCGCCTGGGCGAGCACGAGAGCCCGGGCGAGGCCACCTTGCAGGTGGTCCGGGGAAGCGTCACGCTGCACGCCGGCAGCGAGTCCTGGGACGGCCGAGCCGGGGACCACGTCACCATCCCGCCGGTCCGGCACGACCTCGAGGCGCGCGAGGACTCCGTGGTCCTGCTGACGGTCGCCCTGCACGGAGTGCCCGGGACCTGACGGTGCCGGACAGCAGGTCTCCACGTCCTTGCGCTCGACGTGGACGTCGAATGCGCACACATCAGCCGACGCGGTCCCAACCCGGACGCGGCTTGTGCGAACCGGGCTGGCGCCCCGGACCCGCGTCGCGGCTGCGATAGACCACGTAGGGGCGGGTGAGGTAGCCGACCGGCGCGCTGAAGACGTGCACGAGCCGGGTGAACGGCCACAGCGCGAACAGCGCGAAGGCGACCAGCGCGTGCAGCTGGAAGCCGATCGGAGCCTCGCCCATCAGCTCCGGCTGGGGGTTGAAGGCCAGGAAGGAGCGGAACCAGACCGAGACACCCTCGCGGTAGTTGTACTCCCCGCCGATGGTGAGGATCGACCCGGCGATCGTGTTCCACATCCCCAGCAGGATCACGACCGCGAGGAAGGCGTACATCACCTTGTCCATCACGGTGGTCGCCGAGAACACCGGGC
>CAZKZQ010000412.1:0-2650 GCA_964557235.1 uncultured Nocardioidaceae bacterium | reverse complement strand
ATGAAGTTGGAGAGCCGCTGCTCCCCCGACGTGCGCCAGACCAGGTCGGCGTCGGGCAGCTCGGGGACGTAGAGGTGGCGCGCGAAGACCTTCTCGTCGACCTTGTCCGGCTTGAGCCGACCGGCCGCGACCTCGCGCGCGATGGAGCGGGCGGCGTCGGCGAGCTCGGCCCGGCCGCCGTAGTTGACGCACATCGTGAGCGTGAGCGTCGTGTTGTGCCGGGTCAGCTCCTCGGCGACCTGGAGCTCCTTGATCACCGAGCGCCACAGCCGCGGGGCGCGCCCGGCCCAGCGCACCCGCACGCCGAGCGCGTGCATCTCGTCGCGCCGGCGACGGATCACGTCGCGGTTGAAGCCCATGAGGAAGCGCACCTCGTCGGGCGAGCGGGACCAGTTCTCGGTGGAGAAGGCATAGGCCGAGATCGCCTTGACGCCGATCTGGATCGCGCCCTCGACGACGTCGAAGAGCGCGTGCTCGCCCTGCTCGTGACCGGCGGTGCGGGGCAGTCCCCGCTGCTGGGCCCAGCGTCCGTTGCCGTCCATGATCACCGCGACGTGCGCCGGCACGAGCTCGCGCGGGATCGGCGGCGGAACCGATGACATGTCACCTTCGTCGGTGTGTCCCGGTTTTGTCACCCCTAGGGGTGGGTAGCCTTCAGCGGACCTCTTGCGTCCTGGCACTCGTGGGGCTCCTTCCCGCCGGGGCAAATCTAGTGCCGCGCGGGGGGCCGCACGTGCACCTGGGCCCAGCGGAACGGATGGATGGTCGGATGGCGAGTGGGGACACCGAGCTCCGGATCGAGCGACAGCTCACCCTGCTCCTGCGTCGGGTCCAGCACATGCACCTGCTGAGCGCGCCCGACGGCGTGGACCTCGACCGCTCCGGCTACGGCATCCTCAGCCGCATCGCGGACCGCGGCCCCCAGCGGCTCAGCGCCCTGGCGCAGACGTTCGGGCTGGACCCGTCCACGATCACGCGTCAGGTGCAGGCCCTGGAGGGCAACGGCCTGCTCCGTCGCGACCGCGACCCCAAGGACCGTCGCGCCTCCCTGCTCGAGCTCACCGAGGCCGGGCACGAGGTGCTCGGCTCGACCCGGCGGCTGCGGATCCAGCGGCTGCGCGACGCGATGGCGCACTGGTCCAGCGAGGAGCGGCGCACCTTCGGCCGCCTGCTCGAGGACTTCAACGAGGCGGTCGGGCGCACGGTGCTGCCCGCCCAGCCCGGCTCAGCGCTCGAGGACGGACAGTGAGGTGAGCCCGCGCTCGAGGTGCCAGGAGAGGTAGGCCGCCACCAGGCCGCTGGCCTGACGCAGGTGCCGCTGGTCCGCGGCCTCGACGACCGGCCACTCCCCCGACAGCAGCGCGCCCAGCACCCGCACCGTCTCCGCGGACGGTCGCGCCGACCCGGGCAGCCGGCAGTCGGGACACAGCATGCCGCCGGCCGAGACGTGGAAGGCCTGGTGGGGACCGGGCGCCGCGCACCGCGCGCACTCCTCGAACGACGGCGCATAGCCGGCGACCGACAACGAGCGGAGCAGGAAGGCGTCGAGCACCTGCACAGGAGAGCGCCCCTGGTCGCAGATCGCCCGGAGTCCCCCGAGCAGCAGGAGGAACTGCTGGAGCGCGGGCTCGCCGTCCTCCACCACGAGCTTGTCGGTCGCCTCGAGCATCGCGCTCACGGCGGTGTAGGCGCCGTAGTCGCCGACGGTGTGGGCGCCGTACGCCCCTCGCGACTCGGCCTGCGTGACGATGTCGAGCGTGCGTCCGCGGGCGAACATCACGTCGACGTGGCCACCGGGCTCCAGGCGCGCACCGAAGCGCGAGGTCGTGCGCCGGACGCCCTTGGCGACCGCGCGGACCCGGCCGTGCTCGCGGGTCAGCATGGTGATGATCCGGTCGGCCTCACCGAGCTTGTGCGTGCGCAGGACGAGGGCCTCGTCACGATAGGACGGCACGCCCCACCTCGCTCCGCGACTCGCCCTCGTGCGACGTGCCCCAGGCCTCGTCGAGGAACGCGATCGCGCGCTCGGTGAGCCGCTCGGGGTGCAGCCGCCACTCCAGGATGCTGCTGGCCTCGACGTACGACGCCCGCGCGAGCTCCTCGGACACCATGCGGGCGTCGGCGGCCAGGTGGATCGGGTCGCGCGGGTGGCCGACGACCAGCGCCGGGTGAGGCAGGGTGCGACGCACCTTGGCGGGCGGCGCGATGCGTCCGAAGAACAGCCCGTGGACGGTCGCGGCCATCGGGCCGGGGCGCTGGTCGAGCGTGTCGAGCAGCACCTGGGTCCAGTGCGTCGTCAGCCGACGGGGCACGAGTCGCGAGCCGAACGAGACCGCCCGCACCACGACGGGCGCGAAGCGGGCGACGAAGAGCAGCGGCGCGAAGGCGAGGATGCCGGCCTCCACGGCGTTGTCGAGGACGGGCATCTCCAGCAGCAGGCCCTGGACCCGGTCGGGGGCGAGGGCCGCCACCTCGAGGCTGACGTTGGCGCCGAGCGAGGTGCCCCCGATCACGGCGGTCTCGGCACCGAGGTGGTCGAGCAGGGCGACGACCTGCTCCGCGAAGGCCGTCATCGAGTAGTCGCGGGGGTCGTCCGGACGGTCGGAGCGGCCGTGGCCGAGCAGGTCGAGGGTGACCACGTGGTTGCCGT
>CAZKZQ010000411.1:0-2662 GCA_964557235.1 uncultured Nocardioidaceae bacterium | reverse complement strand
ACTCGAACGGCGTCTCCCGCCGCAGGTCGATGATGTGCCCGGTGTCGCGGGAGAGCAGCACCGACAGGGACGACCGCGCCACGTCGGAGGCGTCGAGGAGCGTGCCGGGGTCCTCCTGGCCGAAGGCCTTGAGCCGCATCGGGGTGGCGGTGCGCTCGGGGTTGATGCAGTTGACCCGCACGGCGGCCGGGCCCCACTCGTCGGCGAGCGCCTGGGTCAGGTTGACCACGGCGGCCTTGGCGGAGGAGTAGAGCGAGTACCCCGCCCGCCCCCGGGTGTACGACGACGAGGTGAACAGCAGCAGCGACCCCTGGGTCTCGGCGAGCGCCTCGAACGACTCCTGGGCGACATAGATCGGGCCGAGGTAGTTGACGTCGGTCGAGCTGTGCACGACCTCGTCGGTGGCGTCGATGAGGTTGCCGCGCGGCAGCACCGCGGCGGCGTTGACCACGAAGTCGACCCGTCCGTGCTCCTCGAGGACCGAGGCGATCGCGGCGCGCACCTCGTCGCGCCGCTCGACGTGGGTGCGCGTGATGGAGCGGCTGAAGGACCGCACGTGCGCGCCGTACGACGAGGCGAGGTCGGCGATCGTCTGGCCGATGCCGTAGGAGCCGCCGAAGACGACCATGACCTTGCCGGTGAGCTCGGTGGCGTAGTCGGCGTCGCTGAGGATGAACGGCTGGTCCTGGGCGGTGAGCTGGAACAGCTTGTCGGCGAGCACGAGGTCGATCGGCTCGGTGACCTTCATGTTGCGCTCGTCGCCGGGGACGACGTAGACGGGCGTGCCGGGGGAGTAGCGCATGACGATGGTGCAGTCGTCGGTGGCGACGAGGTCGGGGTCGCGCAGCGCCACGTCGTACGCCGCCCGGATGACCGGCAGGCGGAAGCCCTGCGGGGTCTGCCCGCGACGCAGCCGGGCGCGCGGGGGGATGTCCCGGATCGTCTGGTCGTCGTCGACCTCGATGATCGTGTCGGCCGAGGGGATGGCGACGTCGACGGCGGCGTGGGTCTCCAGCGCCTCGAAGCAGTCGGTGATGATCCGGGCGGTGACCAGCGGGCGGACGGCGTCGTGGAAGAGCACGTTGCCGTCGGTGTGGGGGATCGCGGCGAGCGCCTTGGAGGTGGTCTCGGTGCGGGTGGAGCCGCCCTCGATGATGTCGACGACCTTGGCGTAGCCGCCGGACTTCACGATCTGGCGCGCGGAGTCGAGGTGGCCCTCGGCCATGGCGAGGACGATCTCGTGGACCGCGGGGTGCGCCTCGAAGGCGGCGATGGTGTGCTCGAGGATCGTGCGGCCCGCGACCTTGAGCAGCTGCTTGGGCACCTCGAGGCCCATCCGCTGCCCGACGCCGCCGGCCAGGATCACGACGACGTTGTGCTCGGTGGTCATGGGGGCCTGTATATCGCGGGCGCGGGGCCCGCCTCAGGTGGTTCGGACAACTGCCCGAAACCGTCGCGCGCATGTCCGTTTTTTCCTAAAATCGACAGATGCTCGCGTTGTCGGGGCGAGCACGATGAGTGCCGCCGAGGACCGGTCGACGTCCCAGTTCTGGGTGGTCGCCGCGCTGGTCGCTGCCGTCGTGCTGGCGACCGTGGGCCTGACCCGCGACGCGAACCCTGCCGACACCCGCGGGCGCGACAACCTCGCGCGGGCCCAGCGCCTGGCGCCGAGCAAGAACCTCCAGATCGGGCTCGCCTACGGCGGGCGGCTGATGTACATGGACGACGCCGAGCTCGCCACGTCCCTCGACCGCGCCGTCCGGCTGGGCGCCCGCTGGGTGCGCACCGACCTGGTGTGGGCGGCGGTCGAGCCGTCGCCGGGCGTCTATGACTGGTCCGGCTTCGACCGGGTGGTCGCTGCGACCAAGGAGCGCGGGCTCGAGCTGATGCCGATCATCCTCGGCGCCCCCACCTGGGCACGGGAGTCCTCCTGCGCGACCGAGTGGGCGTGCCAGCCGCGCGACATGGGGGAGTACGCCGACTTCGCCGGCCGCGCGGCCGAGCGCTACTCGGCGTACGGCGTGGACACGTGGCAGATCTGGAACGAGCCCAACATCCGCATGTTCTGGACCCGGCCCGACCCGGCGGCGTACGCCGACATGCTGCGGCAGTCGGCCAGTGCGATCCGCTACGCCGACCCCAAGGCCCAGATCGTCTTCGGCGGCCTCGCCGCGCTCAAGGGCAGCGACAACGTGGTCGAGGCGCGGGAGTTCCTGCGCGAGGTGTGCGACCTGGGGGCGTGCGAGGTGATGGACGTCTTCGCCTACCACCCCTACACCTATCCCGACCTGGCCTCGAACCCGTCGCGCGAGGACGCCGCCTGGACCCGGATCGCCGAGGGCGAGGACTCGTTCGTCAGCATCCTCAACCACTACGGCCTGCGCCGCGTGCCGATCTGGCTGACCGAGTTCGGCGCCCCGACCGGCGGCGTCGGCGGCGCCTCCGACGGCTCCGTCCCGCGCCAGGCCGACGTCATCGACCACGTCACCGAGCGCCGCCAGGCCGAGATCGCCTTCGACTCCGTCGTCAGCGCCGTCGTCACCCCGCGGGTCAAGATGCTCGTCTGGTACACCGACATCGACCTGCCCGAGGCCTACGGCAAGCAGGGCCACTACGGCCTCCTCCGCGCCGACGGCACCCCCAAGCCCGCCTGGCGCCAGCT
>CAZKZQ010000410.1:0-2673 GCA_964557235.1 uncultured Nocardioidaceae bacterium | reverse complement strand
GGCAGGTGTCGAGGTGGCAGACCCGCATCATGATGCAGCCCGAGACCACCAGCGGCGCGGTCGCGAAGCCGAACTCCTCGGCACCGAGCAGCGCGGCGATGACGACGTCGCGACCCGTCTTGAGCTGGCCGTCGCACTGCACGACGATGCGGTCGCGCAGGCCGTTGAGCAGCAGCGTCTGCTGGGTCTCGGCCAGGCCGAGCTCCCAGGGGCCGCCGGCGTGCTTGAGCGACGTCAGCGGGGAGGCACCCGTGCCGCCGTCGTGGCCGGAGATCAGGACGACGTCGGCGTGGGCCTTGGAGACGCCGGCCGCGACCGTGCCCACCCCGACCTCGGCGACCAGCTTGACGTGGACGCGCGCGGAGGGGTTGGCGTTCTTGAGGTCGTGGATCAGCTGCGCCAGGTCCTCGATCGAGTAGATGTCGTGGTGCGGCGGCGGCGAGATCAGGCCGACGCCCGGCGTGCTGTGCCGGGTCTTGGCCACCCAGGGGTAGACCTTGTGGCCGGGCAGCTGGCCGCCCTCGCCGGGCTTGGCGCCCTGCGCCATCTTGATCTGGATGTCGTCGGAGTTGGTGAGGTACTCCGCGGTCACGCCGAAGCGGCCCGAGGCGACCTGCTTGATCGAGGAGCGCCGCTCCGGGTCGTAGAGGCGGTCGGGGTCCTCGCCGCCCTCGCCGGTGTTGGACTTGCCGCCGAGGCGGTTCATCGCGATCGCGAGGGTCTCGTGGGCCTCCTGGCTGATCGAGCCGTAGGACATCGCCCCGGTCGAGAAGCGCTTGACGATCGCGGAGACCGGCTCGACCTCGTCGATCGGCACGGGCGTGCGACCCAGGCCCTCGGCGTCCTTGAACGCGAAGAGGCCGCGCAGCGTCATCAGCCGCTCGGACTGCGTGTCCACGCGGGAGGTGTACTGCTTGAAGATCTCGTAGCTCTGCGTGCGCGTGGAGTGCTGCAGGCGGAACACCGTCTCGGGGTCGAACAGGTGCGGCTCGCCCTCACGACGCCACTGGTACTCGCCGCCGACCTCCAGGCTGCGGTGCGCGGACGGCACGCCGTCGGCGGGGTACGCGCGGGCGTGGCGCCGGGCGACCTCCTCGGCGATGACGTCGAGCCCGACGCCGCCGAGCTTGCTCGTGGTGCCGGTGAAGTAGCGGTCGACGACGTCCTGGGACAGGCCGACGGCCTCGAAGATCTGCGCGCCGGTGTAGGACGCGACCGTCGAGACGCCCATCTTGCTCATCACCTTGAGGACGCCCTTGCCGAGCGCCTTCACCAGGTTGCGGACCGCCTTGTCGGTGTCGACGTCGACGAAGTACCCGTCGCGGGCGAGGTCCTCGACGGACTCCATCGCGAGGTAGGGGTTGACCGCGGCCGCGCCGTAGCCGACCAGCAGCGCGACGTGGTGGACCTCGCGCACGTCACCGGCCTCGACGACCAGGCCGACCTGGGTGCGGGTCTTCTCGCGGACCAGGTGGTGGTGGACGGCGGCGGTGAGCAGCAGCGACGGGATCGGCGCCTGCTCGGCCGTCGAGTGACGGTCCGAGAGCAGGATGATGCGCGCGCCCGCCGCGATGGCCTCGGACACCTCACGGCAGATGTCGTCGATGCGCGCGGCCAGCGCCGCTCCCCCGCCGTCGACGTCGTAGAGACCGCGGGCCACGTGGGTGACGAAGCCCGGCATGTCGCCGTCGCGGTTGATGTGGAGGATCTTGGCGAGCTCGTCGTTGTCGATCACCGGGAACGGCAGCACGACCTGGCGGCACGAGTGCGGGCTCGGCTCGAGCAGGTTGGACTCGGGGCCGATCGAGCCGGCCAGCGAGGTCACCAGCTCCTCGCGGATCGCGTCGAGCGGCGGGTTGGTCACCTGCGCGAACAGCTGCGCGAAGTAGTCAAAAAGCAGGCGCGGCTTGGCCGAGAGCGCTGCGATCGGGGTGTCGGTGCCCATCGAGCCGATCGGCTCCATGCCGGTCCTGGCCATGGGCGTGAGGAGGACGCGCTTCTCCTCCTCGGTGTAGCCGAACACCTGCTGGCGACGGGTGACCGAGGCGTGGGTGTGCACGATGTGCTCGCGCTCGGGGAGGTCGGGCAGCCGCACCAGGCCGGCGTGCAGCCACTCGTCGTAGGGGTGCTCGTTGGCGAGCTGGTCCTTGACCTCCTCGTCCTCGATGATGCGGTGCTCCTCGGTGTCGACGAGGAACATGCGGCCCGGCTGGAGCCGGCCCTTGCGCACGATCGTGGCGGGGTCGAGGTCGAGCACGCCGACCTCGGAGGCGAGGACGACCAGGCCGTCGTCGGTCACCCAGTAGCGGCTGGGACGCAGGCCGTTGCGGTCGAGCACGGCGCCGATCTGCTTGCCGTCGGTGAAGACGACGCAGGCGGGGCCGTCCCACGGCTCCATGACGGTGGAGTGGAAGCCGTAGAAGGCGCGGCGCTTCTCGTCCATCTCGGTGTGGTTCTCCCACGCCTCGGGGATCATCATCAGCACCGAGTGGGGCAGGCTGCGCCCGCCCAGGTGGAGCAGCTCGAGCACCTCGTCGAACGACGCGGAGTCGCTGGCGCCCGGCGTGCAGATCGGGAACAGCCGCTCCAGGTCGCCGGGGATCAGGTCGCTGGCGAGGAGCGCCTCGCGGGCCCGCATCCAGTTGCGGTTGCCCATGACGGTGTTGATCTCGC
>CAZKZQ010000409.1:0-2682 GCA_964557235.1 uncultured Nocardioidaceae bacterium | reverse complement strand
CCCAGCACGCGCGAGGTGACGGTCCGGGCCTCGAGGTCGATGTCGACGACCTCGCCGAGGAGCACCTTGGCGTTGTCCTGGCTGCTGAGCACCTCGCGGGTCGGCGGGGCGATCTCGCCCTCGGACAGGATGCCGGTCGCCACCTGGTAGAGCAGGGGCTGGAAGAGGTGGTGGGTGGTCTTGGCGACGACGGTGACGTCGACGTCGGCACGGCGCAACGCCTTGGTGCCGAAGAGTCCACCGAATCCCGAGCCGATCACCACGACCTTGTGGCGCGTTGCCTGTGTCTGGGTCACGAGTGCTCCTAGGGTCGTAGGTGCGGTCAGGACGACGACCATTGTCCTCCCGGGGACCCCCCGGTGGCGAAATGGTGGACGCGTCTGCTTGCTCACACCCTGTCCCCATCCGCGAAGGAAACTATGGTGTGTTCGAGGTTTGAACCACCCGTAGGACGGGTAGCCAATGCCCACTGGACTACCCACACCCCCTGAAAGAAGTCCCAGTGCCGCTGACCTCCGAGCTGACCCTGGCGTCGTCGCCGCGCGCCGCGGCCGACGCCCGGCGCTGGGTGGCGGACATCTGCCGACGCCTGGACCGCGAGGACCTGGTCGAGTGCGCCGAGCTGGGCGTCTCCGAGCTGGTGGCCAACGCGCTGATCCACGCCCGCTCGCCCTACAAGGTCCGGGTGCGCGGCACCGCCAGCCATCCGCGCATCGAGGTGGCCGACGGCTCGACGAGCCCTCCCGTGCCGCCCGCGCCGGTCACCGGGGACGACCTCGACCTGCTGCTGACCTTCGGCCGCGGGCTGGGGATCGTGGCGCAGTGCGCCGCCGCGTGGGGCGCGACCATCGAGGACGACGGCAAGATCGTCTGGTTCGAGCCGGCCGCGGAGATGCACGAGAGCGCCGACGCCGCGTGGGTCGTCGACCACCAGGACCGGACCGCCCCGGAGCCGCGCAGCGAGGCGGCCCTCGAGGTGCGGCTGCTGTCGGTCGACATCCCGCTCTACCAGTCCCTCGCCCGCCAGTACGCCGAGCTGCGCCGCGAACTGCGGCTGCTCTCGCTGTCCCACCAGAGCGACTACCCGCTCGCCGGGGACCTCACGTCGATGTTCGCCAGCTTCGAGCGGCAGTTCCCCGACACCTTCTACTCCCAGGTCAACGGCGCGGCCGCCCAGGGCGCGCCGCGCGTCGACCTCACCTTCCCCATGGTCCGCGAGGCGTCCCCGATCTTCGTCACGATGACCGAGATGTTCGACGTCGCCGACGCCTTCTGCCGCGCCGAGCGGCTGCTGTCGCTCGCCCGCACCGCGGACCAGCGGGCCTTCCACAACTGGCTGCTCGGCGAGCTGATCGGCCAGCTCGCCGGCGGCGACGCGCACCCCTGGGGCGGTGCCGCCACCGCAGACCACTCCGCGAGCCAGGTCGGGTGAGCGGCCAGCGCCCGCGCCCCGACCTCCTGCTGCTCGTCGCGGCCGGCGGTGCCCTCGGCGCCCTCCTGCGCCACGCCGTCGACGTCGCAGCGGCCCACGGCACGTTCCCGTGGCCGACCCTGGCCATCAACGTCGTCGGGGCGTTCGCCCTCGGGGCGCTGCCGCTGCTCGCAGCCGTACGCCGTTCGCCCCGGCTCGCCGCGATGCTCGGCCCGGGCGTCCTCGGCGGGTTCACCACCGTGTCCGCGTGGGCCGGCCAGACACGCGAGCTCGCCGCCTCCGGCCACGGCGCGACGGCCGGCCTCTACCTCGCGCTGACGCTCGGCGCCGGCCTCGCGGCGGCGCACCTCGGGCGCCGGGTCTCGCGCCGGGCCGAGCCCGAGGAGGCCCTCGGATGAGCGAGGCGGTGACGGCCCTGCTGGTGGCCCTGGGCGCGGCGGTCGGCGCGCCCCTGCGCTACGCGTGCGCCCACGTGCTCGACCGGGCGTGGCCGCGCGGCACGCTGTTGGTCAACACCGTCGGCTCCGGGCTGTTCGGGCTGTTCGCCGCGCTGTCCCTCGGTGACGCGGCCTGGGCCCTCCTCGGCACCGGGTTCTGCGGCGGGTTCACGACGTTCTCCTCCTTCGCGGTGCAGGCCGTCGACCGGCCCGTGCGGGAGGCCGCCGGCTACGTCGTCGCGACGACCGTGCTCGCCCTCGCCGCGTGCTCCGCCGGATGGATCGTCGGCAGCGCCCTGACCGGCTGAGACCTCATCCCCAGCCGAGGGCGTGCAGGCGGGCGTCGTCGAGGCCGAAGTGGTGCGCGACCTCGTGCACCACCGTGATCCGCACCTCCTCCTCGAGCTCCTCGACGGAGTCGGCGACGTCGAGCAGCGGGGCACGGAAGAGCAGGATCCGGTCGGGCAGGAACCCCGCGTGGTTGGCGGGCCGCTCGGTGAGGGCGAGCCCGTCGTAGAGGCCGAGCAGGTCCGGGTCGTCGGCCGGCGCATCGGGCTCGACCAGCACCACGACGTTCTCCACCAGCCGCGCCAGCTCGTCGGGCAGCTCGTCGAGCGCACGCTCGACCATCGCGTCGAAGGAGGCGGCATCGAGGTCGACCGGCATGCCGCCAGCCTAGGGAGCGCCCCCGAACCAGGGCCGCGCACCGACCCCGGAACGCAGGAGAGGGAGAGCCTGGCGGCTCTCCCTCTTCATGACTCTGCGACCCCGACGGGACTCGAACCCGCGGCCTCCGCCGTGACAGGGCGGCGC
>CAZKZQ010000408.1:0-2711 GCA_964557235.1 uncultured Nocardioidaceae bacterium | reverse complement strand
CCCGCACGCGCGTCGGCCTCTCCGTCGACGAGCTCGCGGAGCGCACCCGGATCCGCCCTCACGTGATCGAGTCGATCGAGGTCGACGACTTCACGCCCTGCGGCGGCGACTTCTATGCCCGCGGCCACATCCGCACCCTCGCCCGGGTGCTGGGCAAGGACCCCGTCCCGATGCTCGAGGTGTTCGACGCGCGCTACGCCAAGGCGCCGATCAACGCCCGCAAGGTGTTCGAGGCCGAGCTCGCCACCGGCATGGGCGGCCAGATGCGGCGTCCCTACGGCGGGGCGAGCTGGACCGGCCTCGTGGTCACGGTCCTCGCGCTGGTGCTGGTCTGGGCCATGGTCCGGCTCCTCGCGGGCGGCTCCGCCCCCGAGTTCACCGACCCGCCGCCGGTGCTCAACGGCTCGGCCGGGCTCGACAACTCCTACGACCGCCCCGTCGCACCTTCCGGGCCCGCGCGGGTCGGCACCACGGTCACCGCGGTGACCGGGGGAGCGCACGTCGAGGTCCGCGACGGCGACGGGAACCTCGTGTTCGAGGGCGACCTGGTCATCGGCGAGGCCAAGCAGGTCAAGGTCGTCCCGCCGGTCACGGTCACCAGTGACAACGGCTCGGCGGTGTCCGTGCGGCTCGGGGGCGTCGACCAGGGCCTCCTCGGTGAGGCCCAGGAGCCGGTGACGAAGACCTTCCAGGACGTGAAGGAGACGGGCTCCGCGGACTGACCACCCGAGGACCGTCGTCGGGACTCGCCACTTTCGCCACACTCGTCCCACCTTCACGGTATTTTCGACCCGCCGGTCGTCGTGGCCGGCGGGTCGAGTCTTGTTCAGGAGCCCCCCATGGACACCGGCGCGCACAGTGGCGCTGACGGCAGTGCGGACGCCGGCGCCGAGACCCCTCGCGCCGCGTCGCACGGCCACACCATGTCCAAGGTCACCGAGCGCAAGCTGGCGCGACGCTCCGGTGGCACCCGGCTGGGGTGGAGCTTCCTGCTGGTCCCCGCCCTCGTCACCGCCGCCGCGGGCTTCCTCGGCGGTCCGGGGGTCGAGTCGGACCTCGAGACCGAGGTGCAGGCCGCGCTGCGGGCCGACGGGATCACCGGGGTCGCCCTCGAGGCCGACGGGGTGTTCGTGACCGCCAAGGTGCCGACGTCGGTGGACAGCGACCGCGTCCGCGACGTCGTCGACTCGGTCGACGGCGTGGCCGCGGTGACCCTCGAGCGCGTCTTCGCCAGCAAGCGGGAGGAGCGCGCCTGCTCCAACCTGGACAAGAAGCTCAACAAGGCCACCAACCAGCAGCGCATCCCGTTCGTCGGCCGCACCGACAAGCTCACCGGCCCCGGCGTGGCGATGGTCCGCGACGCCGGCAAGCTCGTGGCGGCGTGCGGCTCGGCCAAGGTCCTCGTGGGCGGGCACACCGACGAGGCGACGTACGACGGCCCGACGCTCACGCTGCGCCGCGCGCGCGTGATGATCAAGGTGATGCGGGCCGCCGGCGCTCCCGAGGAGCGCCTCCTGCCGCGTGGCTACGGCGCGCAGTACCCCATCGACTCCGGCGACAGCCCCGCCGCTCGCGCGAAGAACGAGCGCGGCTCGATCACCTTGGAAGGTGAGTGAGCGCCATGTGGCTGTTGTTCGTCGAGACCTACCTCTTCGTCCTCGTCGCGTTCGCGGTCGGGGTCGCCGTGGGCCTGGTGGGGGTGCGCCTCGGCGTACGCCGCATCGCGCCCCCACGCGGACCCAAGGCGCCGAAGGCGCCGCAGTCCCCGGCCGGGGCCGCCGAGGGTGAGAAGAAGAAGCGTGGGCGGCGCGGCAAGGCCGCCTCACCCGACACCGCCGACTCCGCCGCGCCGACCGAGGCCGGCGTCGCGCCCGCCGTGGCGACGGGGGAGGCGTCATGACCTGGGTGGCCCAGGAGCTGCTGGTCTGGCTCGTCCTGGCGTTCGTGCTCGGCGTGGTGGCCGGAGCCGTGCTCTCGCTGGTCCGCGTGACCGTCGAGCGCTGGGTCGAGGTCCCGGTCGCTCCCGAGGCCGAGCCGGTCCAGGAGGACACCGTCCGCGAGGAGGCTCCGGCCGCGGCGACGACCGTCGCCCGCGACGCCGAGCCGGTCTTCCCGGGGCTCGAGGGCGACTCCTCGCCGTGGGAGCAGCAGGAGCCCTGGTCGCGCCCGGCGACCCCGGTGCGCACGTCGAGCACTGCGCGCTCACGCGACGACTGGGACGACGCGGCCGCCAACTGGCGCACCTGGGCCGACGAGGCCACCGGACGCGAGGGTGACGAACCGGAGGAGCCGCTGCCCGGCGGTGGACGCCGCGTCGCCGGAGCCGCCCCTGCGCCGAGGCCCGACGTGGCTGCGCGCTACGAGGCCTCCTTCGAGCCCGAGCCCGGGGACGATCCCTTCCCCCTCGCCGCCGAGCCCTATCCCGCGGCGCCGTCGTGGGACGCGCCCCGGTCAGCCGCCTCCGCCGGTCCTGCCTCAGGGGTCTCCGACCACGACCTGTTCGCCGCGGACCGCGAGGCCCACGGCGGCCCCGACCTGGACGACGACGAGGACCACGAGGACCACGAGGACCACGCCGTCGAGGCGCCCGAGTGGCCGGTGGCGCTGGACGAGGTCAAGGTGCCCCCGCGCAGCTTCGTGTCCGACCACGACCTCTTCGCGGCCGACCGCGAGACCGAGGTGCCGGACTCCGAGCCGCCGGGTGTCTTCCC
>CAZKZQ010000407.1:0-2713 GCA_964557235.1 uncultured Nocardioidaceae bacterium | reverse complement strand
CGAGACGCTCCCGGTCGTGGCCGTACTTCTTCTGCAGCTCACGCACCTTGGGCTGGATCAGCTGCATGTTGCGGCTGGACTTGATCTGCTTCACGAAGAGCGGGATCAACGAGGCCCGGACGACGAGGGTCAGTCCGATGATCGAGAGCACCCAGGCGATGCCGGAGTCCGCGCCGAAGATCGCGCCGAAGACGTAGTGCCACCCCGAGAGGACCAGCGAGATGAGGAAGTACAGCGGCGCCATGATGGCGCCGCCGATCGCGGACAGGGTATCCACGGGTCTCCTTAGGAGGTCGGGGTCGTGGTGGACGGCTCAGGACGGGTGCTGCTGTGGCGCCGGGGCACCGGGTCGTACCCCCCAGGGTTCCAGGGGTGGCAACGTCCGATCCTGCGCACGGCCAGCCAGGAGCCGCGCAGGGCTCCGTGCTCGGTGACCGCCTCGAGCGCGTAGGCGCTGCAGGTCGGGTAGAAGCGGCAGACCTGGCCGTAGAGCGGGCTGATCGCGAAGCGATAGCCCTTGAGCAGCCAGATCAGGAGGTACTTCATCGGGAAACTCCGGCTTCGCGGGGCCGCAGCACCCGGTCGAGGCCGTGGCGCAGGTCCGCACGCAGCTCGTCGTACGACGCGGAGGAGGCGGGCGGCAGGGCCCGCACGACGAGGAGGGAGCCAGCGGGGAGCTCGTCGAGGAGCTCGCGACACAGATGGCGCAGGCGACGCTTGACCAGGTTGCGCTGGGTCGCACCGCCCACCGCACGGCTCACCACGAAACCGACCCGAGCGGCGTCGCCGGCTCGCTCGGAGAGGGAAACCTGCAGGTCAGAGGCCTGGTCGGGCGTCGCGAGGTGCACCACGAGCGAACGGGAACCCGCCCGCCGGCCCCGACGCAGGGCGATCCGGAAGTCGGCAGGAGAGGTCAGTCGTGAGGAGCGGCTCAGCACGGCGCCGGCCCGAAGGGCCCGGGGGCTCGCGCGCCTCAGGCGGAGAGGCGCTTGCGGCCCTTGGTGCGGCGGGCCGACAGGATGGCGCGACCGGCGCGGGTGCGCATCCGCAGACGGAAACCGTGCGTCTTCGCACGACGACGGTTGTTCGGCTGGTACGTACGCTTGCTCACGGCGATCTCCGGGTGTCAGGTGGCGCTGGGTTCGTAGGTGACCGGGGTGTCCGCCGCGCCTGCCTCAAGTGCGTCGCTGCGCGGATGCACGGGCAGGGGGCAGTCGTCGACCCGGTCAACCCCTGCACGGTACGCGAGCCGCCGCAGCGGGGTCAATTTGGCCCTAGCAGCCCTCCCTCAGCGGTGGCGGGACGTGCCCGTCACGACACGCCGGAGGGACACGCCGGAGGGGGTCACCCGGTCGGGTCAGGGACCGTCCTGGGCTGTGGAGAACTCCTTGCTTCGGCTGCCACCGCCTTGTTAGCGTCGCTCCGCTGACACCGCGATCCCGCCTCCACACGGCAACTTGTCTTCTGCTCCCATCGCAGCCCTGGGCTCGGCTTTCCTGACCTGGCTTCCCCAGCCGCCCAGCTCGTGCACACCTTGTGGATAACTCTGTGGGTTTCGTGTGTGCGGCATCCGGGACGACATCCATGGGAGGAGAACCACGCGTGAGCATTGGCGGGGACGAGGGTGAGACCGCGGTCGAGGCCGCGACGATCGGCGAGGCCGGCGAGAACACCGGCAGCACCAGCAGCACCACCGGCAGCACGGTCGGGACGAGGTCGGGCGGCGCGGGTGATGCCGACGGTGAGTCGGGCGGAGCCCGGCTGCGGCGGGTCTGGGAGGGACTCATCGCCGAGATGCCCCCGGCCAACCGGGCCTTCCTGGCGGCGACCCGCCCCGTGACCCTGCACGGCAACACCGGGATCATCGCGGTGCCCGACGAGTTCACCAAGACCCGCCTCGACGGCCGGGTGCGCTCGCTGCTCGAGGACGGACTGGTCTCGCGGATGGGCTTCCCCGTGCGCCTGGCCTTCACCGTCGACTCGCAGCTCGCCCCGCCGGTCGACCCCTCCGCGGCGAGCGCTGCCCGCGCCCAGGCGGCGATCGACGAGATCGACGACGACGAGGAGGAGGTCGACGAGGTCGACATGTCGCCGGGTCGACCCGGCGACTTGTCGACAAACCGACTTGACTCCTTCCCGCCCGCCCAGCGGCGTGAGGAGGGGGCACCGCCCCGCACGCGGCCCACCGGGAGCGTCCTGGAGACCCGCCTGAACCCGAAGTACCTCTTCGAGAACTTCGTCATCGGCTCGTCCAACCGGTTCGCGCACGCGGCGGCCGTGGCCGCGGCGGAGGCTCCGGGCAAGGCCTACAACCCGCTGCTCATCTACGGCGACTCAGGACTGGGCAAGACCCACCTGCTCCACGCGATCGGCCACTACGTCCGCGGCCTCTTCCACGACGCGAGCGTGCGCTACGTGTCGAGCGAGGAGTTCACCAACGAGTTCATCAACGCGATCCGCGACGACCGCCAGGACCGGTTCAAGCGGCGCTACCGCGACGTCGACGTCCTGCTCATCGACGACATCCAGTTCCTCGAGGGCAAGATCCAGACGCAGGAGGAGTTCTTCCACACGTTCAACACGCTCCACAACGCCAACAAGCAGATCGTGATCACCTCCGACCGCCCGCCCAAGCGGCTCGAGGCGCTCGAGGACCGGCTGCGCAACCGGTTCGAGTGGGGCCTGATCACCGACGTCCAGCCGCCCGACCTGG
>CAZKZQ010000406.1:0-2714 GCA_964557235.1 uncultured Nocardioidaceae bacterium | reverse complement strand
CCTCGGAGTTCAAGGGCGGGCTGCGGGTCACCACCGAGGAGGCCATGGACGTCGTGCGCATGGTGCTCGTCGGGCAGGTGCAGCGTGAGCTGGTCGGCCTGATCAACCAGCACGGCCCGCTCGCGGTCGGCCTGTCCGGTGAGGACGCCGGTCTGTTCACCGCGACCCGGACCAACACCGTCGTCGACGGCGAGGAGGTCGACCTCGGCCTCGTCGGCGAGGTGACCCGGGTGCGGCCCGAGGCGGTGCGCGACATCGTCGAGGCCGGGCGCATCCCGGTGATCTCGAGCGTGGCTCCCGACGTCGACGGCGTGGTCCACAACGTCAACGCCGACACGGCCGCGGCCGCCCTGGCGGTCGCGCTCGGGGCCGAGAAGCTGCTCGTCCTGACCGACGTCGAGGGTCTCTACCGCGACTGGCCGGACAGCGACGACGTGATCGGCGAGATCTCGCCGGAGGCGCTGGCCGAGCTCATGCCCTCCCTGGCCAGCGGCATGGTCCCCAAGATGGGGGCGTGCCTCGCCGCGGTCGAGGGCGGAGTGCCGCGCGCGACCGTGGTCGACGGCCGCGAGCCGCACGCGGTCCTGCTCGAGGTGTTCACCGACGAGGGCGTCGGCACGCAGGTGCTGCCGGGCGTCCCCACCAAGATCCGCTCCGCCCTCTACAGCACCAGCAGCAAGCCGGAGGTCCCCTCATGACGACCCTCGAGCGCTACGCCGACGCCCTCATGACGACCTTCGGCACGCCCCGCCTGGTCCTCGAGCGCGGTGTGGGCTGCTACGTCTGGGACGAGGACGGCACGCGCTACCTCGACCTCCTCGGCGGCATCGCGGTCAACGTGCTCGGCCACGGGCACCCGGCCCTGGTCGCTGCGGTGACCCAGCAGCTGACCACCCTGGGACACGTCTCCAACTTCTTCACCACCGTGCCGCAGGTCGAGCTCGCCGAGCGGCTGCTCGCCACGACCGGCCGCGAGGGCCGGGTGTTCCTGACCAACTCGGGCACCGAGGCCAACGAGGCCGCCTTCAAGCTCACCCGGCGCACCGGTCGCACCCACCTCGTCGCGGCCGAGGGCAGCTTCCACGGGCGCACGACGGGAGCCCTCGCGCTGACCAGCAAGGCGGCCTACCGCGAGCCCTTCGAGCCGCTGCCCGGCGACGTCACCTTCGTCCCGTACGGCGACGAGGCGGCTCTCGCCGAGGCCGTCACCGACGCGACCGCCGCGGTCGTGCTCGAACCGGTCCAGGGCGAGGCCGGGGTGCTCGTGCCGCAGTCCGGCTACCTCGAGGCCGCCCGGCGCATCACCAGCGAGCACGGCGCGCTGCTGTGGCTCGACGAGGTGCAGACCGGGGTGGGCCGGACGGGATCGTTCTGGGCGCACGACCCCGCCGTGGCTCCCGACGTCCTGACGGTGGCCAAGGGCCTCGGCGGCGGCATCCCGATCGGCGCCTGCATCGGGCTGGGAGCCGCAGGCGACCTGCTCGGTCCCGGCAACCACGGCTCCACCTTCGGCGGCAACCCGGTCGCGTGCGCGGCCGCGCTGGCGGTGCTCGACACGATCGAGGCCGAGGGCCTGATGGACAACGCCACCGCGGTGGGCGACCTGCTGCGCGCGGGCCTGCGGCACGAGGAGGTCATCGACGTGCGGGGGAGCGGCCTGCTGATCGGGCTGACCCTGGCCACGCCGATCGCCAAGGAGGTCGTGCTGGCCGCGCAGCGGCACGGCTTCATCCTCAACGACCCCACCCCGGAGCGCATCCGCCTCGCGCCCCCACTCGTGCTGACCGCCGAGGAGGCGCAGACGCTCATCGACGCCTGGCCGGGCATCCTGGCCGAGGCCCTGACCGAGGGAGACCCAGCGTGACCCGACACTTCCTGCGCGACGACGACCTCACCCCGGCCGAGCAGGCCGAGGTCCTCGAGCTCGCCCTGCGGCTCAAGCAGGACCGCGGAGCCGAGCAGCCCTTCGGGCAGCGCAAGGGCGTCGCCCTGGTGTTCGACAAGCCGACGCTGCGCACGCAGCTGTCGTTCATGACCGGCGTCGGCGAGCTCGGCGGCGTCCCGGTGATGGTCGACGGCAACCTGGCCGGCATCGGGAGGCGCGAGTCGATCTCCGACACCGCCAAGGTGCTGGGCCGCCAGGTCGCTGCGATCGTGTGGCGCACCTACGGCCAGGACCGCATCGACGAGATGGCCGCCCACGCCGGCGTCCCTGTCGTCAACGCGCTCACCGACGACTTCCACCCCTGCCAGCTGCTGGCCGACCTGCTCACCGTCCTCGAGCACCGCGGCTCCCTCGCGGGTCAGCGACTGGCCTTCCTCGGCGACACGGCCTGCAACATGGCGCACTCCTACCTGCTCGCCGGAGCCCTGGCCGGGATGCACGTGGTCGTCGCCGGACCGGACGGCTTCGAGCCGGCGGCAGACATCTTGTCCAGGGCACAAGAGATCGCGGCGGAGACCGGTGGCTCGGCCACGCACTCCACCGATGCCGTCTCGGCCGTGGAGGGCGCGGACGTCGTCGCCACCGACACCTGGGTCTCGATGGGCAAGGAGGACGAGGCCGAGGAACGGATGAGGCCGTTCGTGCCCTACGCCCTGACCCCGGAGCTCCTGGCCCACGCCAAGGCCGACGCGATCGTGCTGCACTGCCTGCCGGCCTACCGCGGCAAGGAGATCGCCGCCGAGGTGATCGACGGCCCGCAGAGCGTCGT
>CAZKZQ010000405.1:0-2720 GCA_964557235.1 uncultured Nocardioidaceae bacterium | reverse complement strand
ACGAGAGCTTCGCGCGCTGCTGGGCGAGCGACGACGTCCGTGAGGCCGCCGCCGCTCGCACCGAGCGTCGTACGCCGGTCTTCCGCGGGCGCTGAGACGCGACGACTGCGCCACCTGAGGTCCTCAGGTGGCGCAGTCGGGGGTCGGATCAGGCAGCCGCCGAAGCAGCCGCGGCGCCCTCCAGCGCGGTCGCGAGGATCTCGCGCACGTCGCCGACCAGGTGCACGGTGACCGCCTCGAGCACCTCGGCCGGGACGTCGTCCAGGTCGGGCTCGTTGCGTGCCGGGAGGAACACCTCGGTCAGCCCGGCGCGCTGCGCGGCCAGCAGCTTCTGCTTCACGCCGCCGATCGGCAGCACGCGGCCGGTGAGCGAGACCTCGCCGGTCATGCCGACCTCGCCGCGGACGTTGCGGCCCGTGGCGAGCGAGACCAGCGCGGTCGTCATGGTGACGCCGGCCGACGGCCCGTCCTTGGGCACGGCGCCCGCGGGCACGTGCAGGTGGATCGGACCGGACAGGCGAGCCAGGGCGGCCTCGTCGAGACCGAGCTCGGCCGCGTGCGAGCGCACGTAGGTCAGCGCGATGTGCGCCGACTCCTTCATCACCTCGCCGAGCTGACCCGTGAGGTCGAGCTTCGGGGAGTCGCCCGGGAGGGACGACGCCTCGATGTAGAGGACGTCACCGCCGAGCCCGGTCACGGCGAGCCCGGTCGCGACGCCGGGCACCGAGGTGCGCTCGTGGGCCTCGGGGGTGAACCTCGCGCGACCGACCAGGTCCTTCAGTGCCGGCACGTCGACAAGCACGGGAGCCGAGGTCCCGGACGCCAGCCGTGTCGCGACCTTGCGGAACGCCTTGGCCACCAGCCGCTCGAGCTGGCGCACGCCGGCCTCGCGGGTGTGGTTCGCCGCGAGCTCTCGCAGCGCCTCGTCGGTGATCGTCACCTCGTCCTCGCCCAGGGCGGCGCGCTCGCGCTGCCGCGGCACGAGGAAGTCGCGGGCGATCGCGACCTTGTCGTCCTCGGTGTAGCCGTCGATCGTGACCAGCTCCATGCGGTCGAGCAGGGCCGGCGGGATCGTCTCGAGCACGTTGGCCGTCGCGATGAACAGCACGTCGCTCAGGTCGAGGTCGAGCTCGAGGTAGTGGTCGCGGAACGTGTGGTTCTGCGCCGGGTCCAGCACCTCGAGCAGCGCCGCGGCCGGGTCGCCGCGATAGTCCGAGCCGACCTTGTCGACCTCGTCGAGCAGCACGACCGGGTTCATCGAGCCGGCCTCCTTGATGGCGCGGACGATGCGGCCCGGCAGGGCGCCGACGTACGTCCGGCGGTGGCCGCGGATCTCGGCCTCGTCGCGCACGCCGCCGAGGGCGACGCGCACGAACTTGCGACCCAGGGCGCGGGCGACGGACTCGCCGAGCGAGGTCTTGCCGACGCCGGGAGGACCGGCCAGCAGCACGACCGCGCCGGACCCGCGTCCGCCGACGACCTCGAGGCCGCGCTCGGCCCGGCGGGCGCGCACGGCGAGGTGCTCGACGATGCGGTCCTTGACGTCCTCGAGCCCGTGGTGGTCGGCGTCGAGCACCGCACGCGCCGACGTGACGTCGGTGGTGTCGTCGGTGCGCACCTTCCACGGCAGGTCGAGCACGGTGTCCAGCCACGTGCGGATGTAGGACGACTCGGGGCTCTGGTCGCTCGACCGCTCCAGCCGGTCGACCTCGCGCAGCAGCGCGGTGCGCACGTCGTCGGGCACGTCGGCGGACTCCACGCGGGCGCGGTAGTCGTCGGTGCCGTCCGGCTCGCCCTCACCGAGCTCCTTGCGGATCGCGGCGAGCTGCTGGCGCAGCAGGAACTCGCGCTGCCCCTTCTCGACGCTCTCGCGCACGTCCTCGCTGATCTTCTCGTTGACCTCGAGCTCGGCGAGGTAGGCCTGGGTCCACTCGACGAGCAGCTCCAGACGCCGTTCCACAGAAGGGGTCTCGAGCAGCTCGCGCTTGCGGTCGGTCGAGAGGTACGGCGCGTAGCCGGCCGTGTCGGCGATCACCGACGGGTCGGTGAGCGCGTTGACCTGGTCGACGATCTGCCACGCCTCGCGGCGCTGCAGGACGGCGACGACGAGCTTCTTGTAGTCCGCCGCGAGCTCGTGCGCACGGACGGTCAGGTCCAGCTCCTCGACCGGGGTCACCTCGACCCACAGGGCGGCACCGGGGCCGGTGACGCCCGAGCCGATGAGGGCGCGGTCACCCGCGCGGAGGACGGCGGCGGGGGAGCCGCCGCGGAAGCGGCCGACCTTCTCGATGGTGACCACGACGCCGTACGACGCGTAGCGGTCCTCGAGCCGCGGCGCGACGAGGAGCTGGTCGCCCCCGTCGATGCCGGCGGCGTCGACGGCCGCCTGCGCGGCCTCGTCGAGCTCGATCGGGACGATCATGCCGGGAAGGAGCACGCCGTCGGAGAGGAACAGCACCGGCAGGCGCTGGGGGTCGGTGTGTGCGGAGTCCATGCCTTCACCTCTTCTTGAGTGTTGAAGGCTCAACTCCCGACTCGGGGCCGGTGTTCCGGTGTTCGCTGAGGGCGAAACGGCGTGGCTGCTGCCGGCGTCAGCGGCCGGCTCGCGAGACAAGCTGCGGTTCGGACCCACATGCTGGGCCCGAACCGCAGCGTGCCCGATTAGCTCAGAAGGGGTAGCGCGCGATCTCGGCCTGCATGGTCACCCACTGCAGGTGGCA
>CAZKZQ010000404.1:0-2736 GCA_964557235.1 uncultured Nocardioidaceae bacterium | reverse complement strand
GCGGCCTCCACGGCTTCCGCGGCGGCGACCACGCCTCGATGCTGCTGATCTTCACGCCGGGCGCGCCGCGCGAGGACTACTTCGAGACCCTCGCGGCTGCCGAGCCGATGACCGACGAGGAGCGGATGGAGTTCATGCTCCGGCACGACACCCACTGGGTCTGACAGGCTTCACGGGTGGACGACCTGGGACTGCTCTTCGACTGTGACGGCGTGCTGGTGGACTCCCAGCGCGTGGTGGACCTCGCGTGGACCCAGCTCGCGGAGGAGTACTCCCTCGACCTCGACGCGATGATGGCCGTCCTCCACGGCCGTCCCGCCGCGGACACCGTGAACGACTTCGTCGTCCCCGAGCAACGGGCGGAGGCGCAGGCCCGCATCGACGAGATCGAGCTCGGGCTCGCCGCCGAGGTCCCGGGCATCCCCGGCGCCCGCACGCTGCTGGAGTCGCTCGACCGCGCCACCTGGGCCGTCGCCACCTCCGGCGGACGCGAGCTCACGCTGGCGAAGCTCCGCGCCGCCGGGCTGCCGTCCCCGCCCGCCCTGGTGACCGCGGACGACGTACGCCGCGGCAAGCCGGACCCCGAGCCCTACCTGCTCGCCGCCTCGCTCCTCTCGCGCCCCGCGTCGGAGTGCGCGGTCTTCGAGGACTCGGTCGCCGGGCTCCGGTCCGCGCGCGCCGCCCGGGTGGCCGTCGTGGTCGGCGTCGGTGCCGCGGCGCGTGACTCCGGCCTGGCCGACGTCGTGGTCGCGGACCTCACCGAGGTGCCCGGGCTCCTGCCCCGCTTGCGCGGCTGACCCGCACCGACCCTCACAGGCAGGGGTCGAGGTCGACCGGGGTGCACTCCACCGCGTCCAACGGTCGCGTGAAGTAGGCCCAGAAGGTCGCCTCGAACGGGATGCCCTGCAGGTCGGGCGTGGTCGTGCTCACGAACCGCAGCCTCAGCGTTCGACCGTCCTCGACGGTCCAGCGGTAGGTGTCGTCCGCCTGTGCGTCGCCGTCGGTCAGCACGAGCACCCCGCCGGTCTCCCGGGCACGGCCGTACCACTCGACGTTCCAGGTGCCGTCCGACCGGTGCCACCGCACCTCGAAGGAGTCAGCGGCGAAGGTCACGGCAAGGTCGACCGCACCCGGTCCGAGGCGCTCGACCTCGACGAACCGCGCGGCGTAGCGCCCGAACCCGGACCGCTGCAGGTCGGCCTTGACCTGCGACGGGGTGGTGCGCACCATCCAGGTGCCGTGCAGCGCAGTTGGCAGGTCCCCGTCCTCCGCGGTCTCCTGCGGCGCACCGAGGACCGGAGGCGCCGAGGTCCCCTTGATCCTCTCGTGCGTGGCCCAGGGCACGGCGACGAGCACTCCAAGGACACCGGCTGCGACCGACGCGCGCACGCGAGCCCGGCGGCGGCGCCGGTGCAGCACCTCGCCGAGGTGCTGCTCGACCGGGAGCGCGGACTGGTCGGCGTTGAGCCTCAGTCCGTCCCGGATCCTGTCATCGATCGGCACGACCCACCTCCTCACCGAGAAGCTCCGCCATGCGCCCACGCGCACGGTGCAGGTGCTGCTTGACCGTGGACTCCGAGACGTCGAGCACTCTCGCGACGTCGAGGACCGAGAGGTCCTCGTAGTAGTGCAGGACGACTGCGGCGCGTTGGCGTGGCGTGAGCGAGGCGATCGCCTCGGCCAGGTCGAGGTCCGGCTCGGGCGGCGGTTCCGGCCGTCTCCCCGTGGCCCGCTCGCGCTCGCCGCGCCTGGCCTCGCGGCCCGCGCGACGGACGGCCATGCGGATCGCCACGCGGCGCACCCAGGCCTCCGGCTGGTCGTAGCGCGAGACCTTGCGCCAGTGCTCCAGCAGCGTGAGGAAGGCCTCCTGCGTGACCTCCTGCGCGAGGTCGCCGTCGCGCAGCACAAGGGTCACGGTGCGGTGCACCCGCGGGAACGTCGCGCGGAACATGCGCTCGAAGTCGTCCTGCTCCTCTCTGCGCACACCCGCTCCCCTCCGTCCGCCCCGTCCGCCCCGTCTGCGGCACACGCGTCCATCCGAGGACAGACCCGAGGTCGCCGCCGGGTTGACGTCCGGTCGGTGGCACCTCGGACAGGTCTGGTCCGCAGGCGGGACCGCGTCAACCGAGACCGCCCGCGGCGACTGTCCCTGGTCAGCCTCCCCCTGGCGACGCGTTGCCGCCAGGGCCACGATCGAGAGGGACCACCATGAGCGCCGGCACCACCCCCATCCGACTGACCGCCACCGTCCTGCTCCTGGGCGGACTGACCGGGACCGCTCCCGCCGCGGCCGCGACCCCGGAGCACGTGACCCAGGCCCGCGACGTGCCCGTCACCTACACCATCGACTGCGGCGACTTCGTTGCTCAGGGCAGCGGCACGTTCAGCGCACGCGTCACGACCTTCGTCGACGCCGACGGCCGGATCACGCGGTTCACCGAGCACGTCGAGGCCCCGCGCGACGTGTGGGTGAACCCGGTCACCGGGGCGTCGGTGACGGTGCGGGCGCAGTTCACCCAGGTGCACCGGCGGATCGCAGACACCGACGAGTTCAACCGGACCGTGACCGGCTTCCGCTACGTGGTCAACCAGCCCGGTTCCGGGATCGTCGTCAAGGACGTCGGCCGCGTGGTCTACGACGACCTGGACGAGACGACCTGGAGCTTCCTCGCCGGTCACCACGACTGGCTGGACAAGGCGCTGATCGAGCCCGGGATCTGCGACCTGCTGCGGTGA
>CAZKZQ010000403.1:0-2761 GCA_964557235.1 uncultured Nocardioidaceae bacterium | reverse complement strand
GACATGAAGGTCGTGACCGACGACAACTTCGAGCAGGAGGTCCTCAAGAGCGACCTGCCCGTGCTCGTGGACTTCTGGGCCGAGTGGTGCGGACCGTGCCGCCAGGTCGCCCCGATCCTCGCCGAGATCAGCGAGGCCCACGGCGACAAGGTCCAGGTCGTCAAGCTCAACGTCGACGAGAACCCGGTCGTCGCGGCGCAGTTCCGCGTGACCTCGATCCCGACGATGAACCTCTACTCCGGTGGCGAGGTCGTCAAGCAGATCGTCGGCGCCCGGCCCAAGTCGGTCATCCTCAAGGAGCTCGCCGACTACATCGGCTGACCTGCCGATGACCGACGCTGCGGGGAGCTCCCCCGTGCGCCGTCTCGGTGACGAGGGCGACGACGTCGCGTCCCTGCGCGACCGCCTCGTCGAGATGGGCCTGCTCGACCAGACGGCCCCGAGCGACCACGCCCGGGGCCGTTTCGACGCCGACCTCGAGCGGGCGGTCCGCGCGTTCCAGCAGCAGCGCGGGCTGACCGCCGACGGGGTCGTCGGGCCCGGCACCCGTGCCGCGCTCGCCGACGCCGCCTGGGTGCTCGGCGACCGCGTCCTGGTGCACCTGCCCGGCGCGATGGCCAGCGGCGACGACGTGATCGCGCTGCAGCGACGGCTGCTGAGCCTGGGGTTCCGGGTCGGCCGGGTCGACGGCCTCTACGGCGCCGAGACCGCCGCCGGGCTGGCGGAGTTCCAGCGCAACCTCGGTCTCGAGGCCGACGGCGTTCTGGGCCCCGAGACGATGCAGGCCCTCCAGCGCCTGCGCCCGATCGTGCAGGGCGGCAACCCCAACGCGATGCGGGCCGCCGAGCGGCTGCGCGAGGCCGGCCCCCGGCTGGACGACAAGCTGGTCGTGCTCGACCTCGTCCCGTTCACCGCCGACGTCCCCGGCCTGCCGCCCGACGAGGTGCTGGTCCTCACCGAGCTCGGCAACGCCGCGGTGCAGACCGTGGCCCGGCTGGTCGAGGAGGGCCTCGGCGAGGTCGGCGGGCGCTGTGTCCGCACCACGCCCGGCCCCGAGCGCGAGCGCGCCTGGGCGAGCAACCGGTCCGGTGGGGCCGTGTGCGTCTCGCTCACCACCGACGCCTCCGCCGATCCCGAGGCGGGCGGGCTCTCGACGTTCTACTACGGCATCGACGCCCACGACATCCGCTCCACCGCCGGCCAGCGCTTCGCCGGGCTCGTGCACCGCGAGGTGCTCGCCCGCACCCCGTTCACCGACGGGGGCTGCCACGCGCGCTTCTGGGACCTGCTGCGCATGACCCGCATGCCCGCGGTCCGCATCGACCTGGGCTGCGTGACGCGGGCCGACGACGCCGCGGCCCTGGCCGACGAGTCGGTGCTCGCCGAGGTGGCCCACGCGGTCGTGGTCGCGGTGCAGCGCGTCTACCTCGCCCCCGAGGAGGACTCCCCGACGGGCCTGCTCAACCTGGAGGACCTCAGACGCCTGCGCGACGCAGACGGGCACCCGTCGGAGCGTCCGGGCTCTCCCGAGGCGTGAGCGCGGGCCGGCGCGAGACCGGCGTCGGCGTCGGCGCCGGCGGGCGCACCACGCCGCGCAGCCGCTCCCAGGCCGTCCCGACCTCCTCGCGCCAGGTCAGCGCCGTGCGCAGGTCCAGGCGCATCCGCGGGTTGGTCGGGTGGGCCCGCGCGGTGCGGAACCCCACGCGCTGCAGGAACTCCACCGGCACGGGTCCGCACGGGTCGTTGCGCGAGGAGCTGGAGCCGATCGCCTCGACCGCCTTGATGCCCCCGCGCTTGACCAGGTCGCGCGCCATGACCTGCAGCAGCACGCGGCCGAGCCCGGCGCCGGCGTACTCGTCGAAGACCGCGACGGTGGCCAGCTGCACGGCGTCCTCCGAGACCGGGGCGGTCGCGAACGACATCGTCCCGGGGAAGTACGCCGGCGGCGCGAACTGCACGAACCCCGCCACGACGTCGTCGACGTAGGCCACCCGCCCGCACGAGCCCCACTCCAGCAGCACCTGGGAGACCCAGGCGGCCTTCTCCGCCTCGGCCTCGGCGGGAGGTCCCTCGGCGAGCTGACGTCGGCGGACCGGGTCGACCTCCCACAGCAGGTGGGAGCGCACCGGGGCGGGCAGGTCCGCGAGCGTGTCCTGCGTGAGACGCACCAACCGCCTGGACATGTCGCCTCCTCGACCCCGGCGCAGTGGGATGATCCCAGGGTAGGACCGACATCCCACCCACAGGAGAGCTCCCATGCCCGACGGCTCCCGTCGCACACCCGAGCGGGTGGCGAGCACGCGTCTCGACAGCTATGTCGACCGCTACGCCGCCCGCACCAAGGGGATGACCGCGTCGGAGATCCGAGCTCTCTTCGCCGTCGCCAGCCGACCCGAGGTGGTCAGCCTGGCCGGCGGCATGCCGAACATCTCCGGGCTCCCGCTCGACGTGGTCGGCGGCGCGATCAGCGACCTGGTCGCCACCAACGGCCCGGTCGCGATGCAGTACGGCTCCGGCCAGGGCGACCCGGTCCTCCGCGAGCAGATCTGCGACGTGATGCGCCTGGAGGGCATCGAGGCCCACCCCGACGACGTGGTCGTCACGGTCGGGTCGCAGCAGGCCGTCGACCTGGTCACGCGGGTGTTCTGCGACCCGGGCGACGTCGTGCTGTGCGAGGCGCCGTCGTACGTCGGGGCGCTGGGGGTCTTCCGCGCCTACGAGTGCGACGTGGTGCACGTCGAGATGGACGCCGACGGGCTGG
>CAZKZQ010000402.1:0-2775 GCA_964557235.1 uncultured Nocardioidaceae bacterium | reverse complement strand
TGATGTGGCGGCCGGTCAGGAGGATGTCGGCCGCCACGGTGTAGGGGATCTGGCGGGGGAGGCGCACCGCCGACCCGCCGAGGGGGTAGAGCCCCCACTTGACCTCCGAGACCCCGAAGCGGGCGCTCTCGCCGGCGACACGGATGTCGGTGGCCTGCAGGATCTCGGTGCCGCCGGCGATGGCCGGGCCCTCGACCGCGGCGATGAGCGGCTTGGTCAGGCGGAACCCCTTGAGCAGCGCCTTGATCCGCGACGGGTCGTAGGACCCGTCCTCGAAGCTCTCGCTGGGGCTCTTGCGGCTCATCGCCGAGAGGTCCGCCCCCGCGCAGAACGCCCCGCCGGCACCGGTGAGGATGCAGACCCGGATGTCGTCGTCGGAGTTCACCCGGTCCCAGGCCTCCTCCATGATCGCGAGCATGTCGCCGGAGAGCGCGTTGCGCTTCTCGGGGCGGTTCATGGTCACGATCAGGGTGTGGCCCTCCTGCTCGACGAGGGCGTGCGGTGTCGTCATTGGACCAGCCTAGTCAGAAACGAGAACGTGTTCTAGTCTTGCGGCCGTGGCTCTCAACATCGCAGACCTGTTCGAGCACGCCGTCGACGTCGTCCCCGACCGGGGCGTGATCCAGATCGGCGAGCGCATCGTCACCTATGCCGAGCTGGAGGCCGAGGCCAACAAGCTGGCCCACTTCCTGGCCTCGCGGGGCATCGGCGCCGGCGACCACGTGGGCATCTACGCCAAGAACAGCATCGAGCACGTCGTGGCCCTGCTCGCGGTCTTCAAGATCCGCGCGGTCGCGATCAACGTGAACTACCGCTACGTCGAGGGCGAGCTCAACTACCTCTTCGACAACTCCGACATCGTCGCGCTGCTGCACGAGCGGCCCTACGCCCCGCTGGTCGCCGCGACCGCCCCCAACCACGTCAGGCTCCAGACGATCGTGGCGATGCCCGACCCGACCGAGCCCGACAGCGACGCCGACCTGTCGTCGTACTCCGGCCTGACGTGGGACCAGGCGCTCGAGGGCCAGAGCGCCGAGCGCGACTTCGGCGAGCGCAGCCCCGACGACCTCTACATCGTCTACACCGGCGGCACGACCGGCTTCCCCAAGGGCGTGATGTGGCGCCACGAGGACTTCTGGCGCGTGCTCGGCGGCGGCATCGACTTCATGACCGGCGAGCGCCTCAGCGAGTACGACCAGGCCGAGAAGGCCAAGGCCGGCGACCCGATGGTGATGTTCCCGCTCAGCCCCCTCATGCACGGTGGCGCCCAGGCGGCCCTGCTCATGCACCTCTTCGCCGGCCAGCGCACGGTCCTCGAGCCCAAGTTCGACGCGGTCAGCGCCTGGCGTGCGGTCGAGCGTGCGGGCGTCCAGGGCATCTTCATGACCGGCGACGCGATGGCGCGCCCGCTGATCGAGGAGTACGAGACGGGCGGCTACGACGCCTCGTCGCTCTTCGTGGTCGCCAGCAGCGCCGCGATCTTCAGCCGCCCGGTCAAGGAGCGCTGGATGAAGGCGTTCCCCAACGCGGTGTTCACCGACTCGATCGGCGCCTCGGAGACCGGGTTCTCCGGCACCGGCATGCAGGACAGCGAGAACATCCGCGGCGAGGGCCCGGTCGTCACGCTCGGCGCCGAGACCGTCGTGCTCGACGAGCTCAACCAGGTGATCGACCCGAGCGACGTCGGCAAGATCGGCCGCGTGGCCCGCTCGGGCAGCGTGCCGCTCGGCTACTACAAGGACCCGGAGAAGTCCGCGCGCACGTTCCTCGAGGTCGACGGCACGCGCTACTCCGTGCCCGGCGACTTCGCGCGCATCGAGGCCGACAACAAGGTCACGTTGCTGGGCCGCGGCTCCAACTGCATCAACACCGGCGGGGAGAAGGTCTACCCCGAGGAGGTCGAGATGGCGCTCAAGGCCCACCCCGACGTGTACGACGCCCTCGTGGTCGGCGTGGTCGACGACAAGTACGGCCAGGCCGTCACCGCCGTCATCCAGCCCCGCGGCGACGCCCAGCCGACGACCGAGGAGATCCGCGACTTCCTCCGGCCGATGCTCTCGGGCTACAAGCTGCCCCGCGCGGTCACCTACGTCGCCGAGATCCCGCGCAGCGCCACCGGCAAGGCCAACTACCCGCGCGCCAAGGAGCTGGCGATCGCCGCCGTCGGCGAGCCCGAGAAGCAGGGAGTCTGAGCATGCACACCGATCTCTGCGAGCAGTTCGGCATCAAGTACCCGATCTTCGCCTTCACCCCGAGCGAGCACGTCGCCGCCGCGGTCAGTCGGGCCGGCGGGCTCGGCGTCCTGGGGTGCGTTCGGTTCAACGACCCCGCCGAGCTCGAGCAGACGCTGACCTGGCTCGACGACAACACCGACGGCAAGCCCTACGGCGTCGACGTGGTCATGCCGATGAAGATCCCCACCGAGGGCACGAGCGTCGACCTCGGCGCGATGATCCCCGAGGACCACAAGAAGTTCGTCGACGAGACGCTGCTCAAGCTCGGCGTCCCGCCGCTGCCGGAGGGCGAGGGCCGCGACGGCGTGCTGGGCTGGCTGCACTCGGTCGCCCGCAGCCACGTCGACATCTCGCTGGCGCACCGACCCGTCCTCATCGCCAACGCGCTCGGGTCCCCGCCGGTCGACGTGATCGAGCAGGCCCACGCGGCCGGGGTGAAGGTCGCGGCGCTGGCCGGCACCGCCAAGCACGCGCTGTCCCACGTCACCAACGGCGTCGACATCATCGTGGCCCAGGGCTACGAGGCCGGCGGCCACACCGG
>CAZKZQ010000401.1:0-2778 GCA_964557235.1 uncultured Nocardioidaceae bacterium | reverse complement strand
ATCCGGGTCAACAGCCAGTCCGGCAAGGGCGGCGTGGCCTACATCATGAAGTCGGACCACAAGCTCGACCTGCCGCGTCGCCTGCAGATCGAGTTCTCCCGCGTCGTGCAGCAGCAGACCGACGCCGAGGGCGGCGAGGTCTCGCCGGACGCGATGTGGACGATCTTCGAGCGCACCTACCTCGGTGTCGAGGGCCCGCTGCGGCTCAACTCGGTGCACACGAGCTCGGCGGCGGGGGAGCGCGACCAGCTCAGCGTCAACGTCTACCTCGACGGCGAGCCGCGCACGCTCGACGGCTCGGGCAACGGCCCGATCGCGGCGTTCGTCGACGCGATCGACAGCCTCGTCCAGGAGCGGCACGCCGTCGGCGACACCCGCTTCGCCGAGGTCGCGGACGTCCGCGTGCTCGACTACTCCGAGCACGCGCTCTCCTCGGGCGGCGACGCCATCGCGGCGGCGTACGTCGAGTGCGCGGTCGGCGACCAGGTGAAGTGGGGCGTGGGGCTCGACCCCAACATCGTCACCGCGTCGCTCAAGGCGGTGCTCTCCGCGGTCAACCGAGTGGCGGGATCGTCGGTCTGAAGGGACGAGGCGGCGACGGGACCTGGGTCCCCGCCCTGGTCGTCCTTGGTCCGGACTGGGCCGCCGTACGCTCCCTCCTGTCACCCTTTCGTGGGAGTGTGGTCGCGCTCGGGTGGGCGGCCCGGGCCGCGCCCGCTTGCGTGCCGTGACCGTGAACCGTCGTGATGACTCCAGGAGGGACGTGCGCCTCGAGCCCAGCCCGTTGCTGGACCGCGTCGACGCCGTGTGGTCCAACCTGCTGCTGCGCCAGATGTTCATGGCGGGCCCGGTCGCGCTGGACCTCACGTTCCAGGCCGGTGCGGGCCTGCTCGGTGACCTCGGACCGTGGTACCCCCTCGGGGTGGCCGTCGTCGCCCTCGCGGTGGTGCTGGCCGCCACCGACGAGCTCTCCGAGCAGCGGTGGCCGGCTCTGGCGAGCTCCCTGCCGCTGCTGAACTTCGCCGCGATCGGTCTGCTGCGGATGGTGCCGGAGCCCAACGGGCTCGGCCTGCTGGTGGTCTTCCCGGCGATGTGGCTCGGCATCGACCGGCGCGGGCGCGGGGTGGTCCTCACCGCGGCGTACACCAGCGTGCTGGTCTGCCTGCCGGTGATGTTCTACCAGGGGTGGACGGTCCAGCTGATCGGCCGCTACGTGCAGGTCCTGGCCATGGCGGTGCTCGTCGCCCTGTCGATGGCGATCACCGCCCGGACCTGGCAGCGTCGTGAGGCCGACGCCGCCGCGCAGCGGCAGGTGATCTCCGACCTGCTCGAGGCGGAGCGGTCCAACCGGGCGCTGACCAGCGCGATCGTGGAGGCGGTCGACGTCGGCCTGGTCAGCCTCGACAAGGACGGCACCTATCGCTCGATGAACCCGCGGCACGCGGAGTTCATGGCGCTGGCCTATCCCGAGGGGCACGAGGGACGAGCGGGCCAGCTCGGCTGGGTCTTCGCCGCCGACGGCCAGACGCTGCTCGGCCGCGACGACATGCCGACGATCAGGGCCCACCGCGGTGAGGACTTCCAGGACTACCTGATCTGGGTCGGCGAGGACCCGGACCGCCGCCGGGCGCTGGCCATCTCGGCCCGTCACGTGGAGCGCGACGGTGATGCCAACGGCGGCCAGGTGCTCGTCTACAAGGACGTGACCGACCTGGTGGGCGCCCTGCGCGTCAAGGACGACTTCGTCGCGTCGGTGTCCCACGAGCTGCGGACGCCGCTGACCTCGATCATGGGCTACATCGACCTGACGCTGCTCGACAAGCAGCTCGGCGCCGGGTCGCGCCGCCAGCTGGAGGTGGCCCGCAAGAACACCGGCCGGCTGCTGCGCCTGGTCAACGACCTGCTCTTCACCGCCCAGACCGACCAGGGGCACCTGGCCCTCGACCGGACGCTGGTCGACCTCGCCACGATCGTGAAGGAGGCGGTCGACGAGGAGACCGAGCGAGCCCGCCAGCACGGTGTCGCGGTGGAGGTCGACCTGCCCGAGGTGGCGTGGGTCGAGGGTGACCCGCTGCGGTTGGGACAGGTGGTCGACAACCTGCTCACCAACGCGATCAAGTACTCCCACCGCGGCGGCCGGGTGCAGGTCGCACTGCTCCTCAGCCCCGGTCACGACGGCGGTCCGGACTTCGTCAGGCTGACCATCACCGACGAGGGGATCGGCATCTCCGAGGAGGACCAGGTCCGGTTGTTCACCCGCTTCTTCCGCGCCAGCGACGCCCAGGAGCGGGCGATCCAGGGCGCCGGCCTGGGCCTGTCGATCTGCAAGTCGCTGGTCGAGGCCCACGGCGGCACGGTCGGCGTCGAGAGCGCCGTCGGCGAGGGCACGACGGTCCACGTCTCCCTCCCCGTCGCCGTGCCGACTCGTGAGCCCGGACGTGAGCCCGGACGTGATCCCGGACGAGGGCAGGGCCGCGACAGCGTGGCTCCGTGACGCTCCCCGCCGGAGTGGGACAGTAGGACCATGCCCACGCAGACCACCCACCTCGCGTCGGAGCGAGTCGGGCAGTTCTTCCTCGGCGACGACCGGCTGGAGTACACCGAGCACGGCGGCACCCGTGGTGGCGCCGGTCGCGGCGACGGCGACCGCTGGGTGGTGCTCCTCCACGGCCAGCTCATGCCGCGCTCGATGCACACGCCGCTGGCGCGGGCCCTCGCCGCCCACGGCAACCACGTGGTCACCCTCGACCTGCTCGGCCACGGCCGCTCCGACCGTCC
>CAZKZQ010000400.1:0-2790 GCA_964557235.1 uncultured Nocardioidaceae bacterium | reverse complement strand
TACGGCGGCGACCTGTCCGAGACCGGCGACGACACGCTCGCCGGCTTCAACGTCAACACCGTCGCCCTGCAGGTGCCGCGCAAGGACCTCGCCTTCCGCGGCCACGCCACCGCCAACCCGGTGGTGGGCGTGTGGACGACCACGGCCAAGCGCACGGCCTCCGGCAGCTACCAGCAGATCTCGCGTCTGGGTCTGCCGCTGGTCAACGAGGCGGTCCTCCCGCTGAAGCTGAAGAACGCCTACAACGCCTCCAAGCCGACCAGCGACCTGGCGAACGCGGGGAAGTACATCCTCAACCCGCTGCTGCCGGCCACGGTCGAGGCGGTCTACCCGGGACAGCCCGCACCTCCCACGCCGCGCAACGACCTGCTCCCGCTGGTCACCGGCTTCGAGGGGCTGAACCAGACCAACCCGGCCGACAAGATCGTGCCGAGCGACCAGCTGCGCCTCAACATGGGCACGCCGGTCACGGGGTCGCCCGACCCGCTGGGCGTCATCGGCGGTGACAACCAGGGGTTCCCCAACGGTCGTCGCCTGGGTGACGACGTCGTCGACATCTCGATCCGTGTGCTCGAGGGCGCGCTGACCGACCGCGACGACAACGACCTGGAGGACGGGTTCAGCGACGGTGTCGACGAGAACGACGTCGCCTTCGACGAGGAGTTCCCCTACCTCGCGCTCCCCGCGCGCGGCAGCGACTCCGCCCCGCACGACGCCGGTGCCCTGGTGAACCGCAAGGGCGGCGCCGACAACGGCGCTGCTGCAGGCGGCAGCAGCAGCTCCGGTGCCGGTTGGTTCTCCTCGGTGCCCGAGGTGCCTGCGACCTCCCTCGGCCTGGGCCTGCTGGCCCTGGTCGCCGGTGTCGTCGGTCTGTCCCGCCGTCCGCGCACCGCGCGGATCTGACGGGTCTCTCCACCTGCACCACACGCCGGACCGGCCGCTGCCAGCGGCCGGTCCGGCCCACCCGCTCGCCTCGCCCCACCTCAGGAGGACCCGTGAAGTACGTCGTCGTGATCGCGGTCGCGCTGGTGCTCTCGGTCTCGGGCGCCCTCGGGCTCGTCCGCAACCAGGACGACGCACCGATCGTGACCGGACAGTCCGCCGACCCCGCCGTGGTGAGCGCTGCCTCCGGCGACCTCGACGACATCACCGCCGGGCTCCAGGCGCGCCTGCGCCAGGTGCCGCGCGACGACCGCAGCTGGGCGACGCTCGCCCTGGCCTACGTCGAGCAGGCCCGCACCACCGGCGACGCGAGCCTCTACACCAAGGCCGAGGAGGCCGTGGGCCGGTCCCTGGAGCTCCGGCCCGACGACAACTCCGTCGGCCACGCCGTCTCCGGCGCCCTCGCCGCAGCCCGGCACGACTTCTCCACGGCCCTGACCGAGGCCCGCGCCGCCCTGGCGATCGACGGCTACGACGCGACCGCGCTCGCCGTGCGGGTCGACGCCCTCACCGAGCTGGGCCGCTACGACGACGCGCAGCGGGCCGCCGAGGTGGCCGACCTGCGTCGTCCCGGGGTGCCCACGACCACGCGCTACGCCTACCAGGAGGAGCTGCGCGGCCAGCTCCAGCGTTCCGCCGGCGTGCTGACCCGGGCCCTGGGCGCGGCCACCCACGCGGACAAGGCCGAGCTGCTCACGCTCCTCTCCGACCTCCACCGTCGTCAGGGCCGGCTCACCGCCGCCGCCCGCGAGGTGGCCCAGGCCCTGCGCGAGCAGCCCGGACACCTGCCCGCGCTCGTGTCCCGCGCACGGCTGCTGGTCGCCCGCGGTGACCTCGACGCCGCCGCGCGCACGTGGCAGACCGTCGTGCGCCGCCTGCCGACGGCGGAGTACCTCACCGAGCTGGGCGAGCTCGAGCTCGCCCGCGGGCGCCCTGCGGCCGCCGAGGAGCAGTTCGCGGTCGTCGACGCGACCGTGCAGCTCCTCGCGAGCGGCGGCGTCGACACCGACCTCGAGACCGCGCTGTTCGAGGCCGACCACGGCGACGCCGCCACGGCGCTCGCCGACGCGAAGTCCGAGTGGGCCAAGCGCCGCAGCATCCACGTCGCCGACGCCTTTGCCTGGGCCCTGCACCGCTCGGGCCGTGACGCGCAGGCCCTGCGCCTGGCGCGTCAGGCCACCGGCCTCGGCACCCGCGAGGCCCGGCTGTGGCTGCACCGCGGCCAGATCGAGGCCGCCCTGGGCCTGACCGCCGCCGCGCGCACGTCCCTGGAGCGTGGTCTCGCGACCGATCCCGGGGTCTCGCCGTGGCAGCGCGCCCGCGCCCGCACCGTCCTGAAGGAGCTGCCATGACCCGCGCCGCACGACTGCGCGCCCTGCTCGTCCTTCTCGGGGTGGTGACGGGGGTGCTGCTGTCGGCGTCCCCGGCCTCGGCGCACCCGCTCGGCAACTTCACGGTCAACCGCTACACCGGCCTGCTCGTCTCACCCGACGGCGTCACGCTCGACCACGTCGTCGACCTCGCCGAGATCCCGACCGCCCAGCTCGGTCGCCGGGTCGACGACCTCGAGGCCCTGGCGGAGGACACCTGCTCGCGCACCGCGCGGCAGCTGGTCCTCACGGTCGCCGGCGCCGCTGTCCCGCTCGGCGTGGACTCCTCGACGGCGACGACGTCACCGGGGCAGGGCGGGCTGCCGGTCACCCGGATCACGTGCCGCTTCACCGCGGCGACCGACCTGGCCGACGGCGGCGACGTCGCCTTCGAGGACCGGTCCGACCCGGGCGTCGTGGGCTGGCGCGAGGTGACCGCGGTGGGGGACCGGATGACCCTGCAGACGACCGACGTGCC
>CAZKZQ010000399.1:0-2802 GCA_964557235.1 uncultured Nocardioidaceae bacterium | reverse complement strand
GGTCCGGACGTTAGGCTGCCCTGTGCACAACACCCCCCGCCGGGCCCTCATCACCGGCATCACCGGCCAGGACGGCTCCTACCTCGCCGAGCTCCTCCTGGAGAAGGGCTACGAGGTCCACGGGCTCGTCCGCCGCTCGTCGTCGTTCAACCGCGGCCGCATCGACCCGCTGTGGTTCGCTCCCGGGGGCGACCGGCTGCACCTGCACTACGGCGACATGACCGACGGGGTCAGCCTGGTCAACCTCGTGCACAGCGTGCGCCCCGACGAGGTCTACAACCTCGCCGCGCAGAGCCACGTGAAGGTGTCCTTCGAGATGCCGGAGTACACCGCCTCCGCCGACGCGGTCGGCACGATCCGCCTGCTCGAGGCGATCCGCACCGCCGGCCTGACCGACTGCCGCTTCTACCAGGCGTCGACGTCGGAGATGTTCGGCGCGACCCCGCCCCCGCAGGACGAGCGGACGACGTTCCACCCGCGGTCGCCGTACGGCGCGGCCAAGCTGTTCGCGCACTGGACGACGGTCAACTACCGCGAGGCCTACGGCCTCTACGCCGTCTCCGGGATCCTCTTCAACCACGAGTCCCCGCGGCGCGGCGAGACGTTCGTGACCCGCAAGGTCACCCGCGGCGTCGCCCACATCAAGCAGGGGCTCACCGACCGGCTCGTGCTCGGCAACCTCGACGCGGTGCGCGACTGGGGCTATGCCAAGGAGTACGTCGAGGGCATGTGGCGGATGCTGCAGCAGGACAGCCCCGACGACTACGTCCTCGCCACCGGCGTGGGCACGACCGTGCGCGACTTCGTGCGGATGAGCTTCGAGTGCGTCGGGCTGGACTGGCAGGAGTACGTCGACCACGACGAGCGCTACGAGCGGCCCACCGAGGTCGACGCGCTGATCGGCGACGCGTCCAAGGCCGAGCGCGAGCTGGGCTGGCGGGCCGAGACCAAGGTCGAGGGCCTGGCCCAGCTCATGGTCGAGGCCGACCTCGCCGACGCCGCCAGGTGACCGAGCCCAGTCGAGGTCCGGCGCTGGTCACCGGCGTCACCGGGCAGGACGGCGTCTATCTCGCCCGGTCGCTGCGCGCGCTCGGCGTCCCCGTCGTGGGCACCCGCCAGGACAACGACCTCGCGCGGGTGCGGGCGGCGACCTATCTCGACGACGTGGACGTCCGCGTCCTCGACCTGCTCGACCCCGCCGGCTTCGGGCCGCTGCTCGCGTCGGTGAGACCCACCCGGCTCTTCCACCTCGCCGGGTCGACGTCGGTCGCCGCGAGCTGGGCCGACCCCGCCGGCACCGCCGAGGTCAACGACCACGCGGTCGAGCGCCTGCTCTCCGCGGTCCGGGCGCATCGCGACGCGACCGGCGACGACGTGCGCGTCTTCGTCGCCTCCTCGGCGGTCGTCGGGCACGACCCCTCGCCCTACGCGACGTCCAAGCTGGCCGCCGAGTCGCACGTCCGCGCAGCCCGCGAGGCCGGCCTCTGGGCGGTGTCGGCGCGGCTGCACAACCACGAGAGCCCGCTGCGCGAGCCGCAGTTCGTCACCCGCAAGATCTCCCGCGCGGCCGCGGCGATCGCGCTGGGACGCGAGTCGTCGCTGACGCTGGGCAACACCGCCGTACGCCGCGACTGGGGTCACGCGCGCGACCTCGTCGAGGGCGTCCGCCGGATGCTCGAGCAGGAGACGCCGACCGACCTCGAGCTCGGCACGGGCGTGGCCCACGGGCTGATGGACCTCGTCGCGTGCGCCTTCGAGGCGGCCGGCCTCGGCGACCCCGCGGCGTACGTCCGCACCGACGACGCCCTCCTGCGCCCCGGCGACGCCGCCGAGCAGGTCGCCGACCCCGGGCCTGCACTCGCCGCCCTCGGCTGGCGGGCCGAGACGTCGTTCGAGGACACGGTCGCCCACCTGGTGCGCACCGACCTCGAGCGGCTGCGCACCGGCGTCGAGCACGACCCGGCGTACCTCTGACCCCGCCTCGTCCGGTTGCGGACGCGACATAGCGCGTTCGCAACCGGACGAGGCGTCAGTCGAGGACGGGCGCGAGGGCGGCGAGCACCTGCTCCTTGCGCGGGGCACCGACGGCGCGGGAGACCTCGCGGCCGCGGGCGTCGAGGACGATCGTCGTCGGGGTGCGGTGCACGTCGAGCCGGCGGACGGCCTCGAGGTGGTGCTCGGCGTCGACCTCGACGTGGGTCACGCCGGGCACGACCTCGGCGATGCCGGCCAGCACCTGACGGGTCGCGCGGCACGGCGCGCAGAAGGCCGACGAGAACTGCAGCAGGGTGGCGCGCTCGCCGAACGCGTCCTCGCGTACGGCGCCGCCGACCATCGCGCGCACGGAGACCCCCTCGGGGGGCGCCTCGGAGGGGCCGTCGTCGGCGATCGGGGTGGAGTCACCCGACCAGGCACCGGGGGCAGGAGCGGGAGCGGGGGCGGCGGACGCCCCGCGGAAGCGGCCGTCGGTGCGGGCGCGCCACAGACCGAAGCCCGAGGCCAGCACGAGCACGACGAGGACAACCCAGACACCAGGACTCACGGGTCAATCGTCCCTCTCGCGGCAAGCACCACGCGACGGCGTCCGGGACGCGAAAGGCCGACCGCCCCGATCCCCCGACGGGACGGTCGGCATTCGTGAAACGAAGCACGGTTCATGTGGTTACGGTCACAGACAAACTTTGTCCGGAGACGCCGACGGGGACCCGGCCCCCCGGCTGGGTCCCCGCCTTGCTTGGTCCTGACGCCCTGCGATCCCCCCGCGGAACCCAGCACGTCGTGCCGGGACAACGAGCCGGGATC
>CAZKZQ010000398.1:0-2825 GCA_964557235.1 uncultured Nocardioidaceae bacterium | reverse complement strand
CCCGGACCGCAGCACCCTGGCGTCGTACGCGCCACCGATCGGCCGGGACTCCCGGGACCAAGGTCCCGGTCCCGCCCCAAAGCAGCGAGGCCTGACCACAACCGCTCCTAGCATGGCCGACCGGGGCCGACCGTCCCGGAGCAATGACGGCCGGCCCGGAGCGGGGGCGTCATGGGAGCGGCTGCTGCGCGGCGGATGACTGCGGAGCGGCTGGCGCATGCCCTCGAGCAGGGCGATGTCGTCGTGCACTACCAGCCCTGCTACGACCTGCGCACCGGCGAAATGGTCGCGGTCGAGGCGCTCGCCCGGTTGTACGACGCCGAGAACGACGAGCTCCTCCAGCCGGCTGCCTTCCTCGAGGACCTCGAGCAGTCCGGCCTCGTGGTGCACCTGGACGAGATGGTGCTGGGGGCGGCGGCGCGGCAGGTCGCGGCCTGGCGGCGGCTGGCTGCGGGCCGGCGGCTCTGCCTGGCGGTCAACCTGTCGCCGGCAGACCTGGACGACCCCGAGCTGCCGAGGCGGTTCCGTGAGGCGACGGAGGCTGCGGGCCTTCCGCTGGACGCGGTCATCGTCGAGCTGACCGAGACCCTGCTGTCCGAGACCGGTCGCGGTCACGAGCACGTGCTCGCGGAGCTCTCCGCAATGGGCTGCAATGTCACGCTCGACGACTTCGGCACCGGCAACGCGAGCTTCGACTACCTGCGGCGGTTCCACGTCGACGGGGTCAAGATCGACCGCTCGTTCGTGCAGTACCTCGGCACCGGCGGCCGGCGCGACCGGATGTCCGAGTCGCTGGTGCGCTTCTGCCTGTCCCTGGGCGTGCACGTCGTCGCGGAGGGGATCGAGCGGCCGCAGCACGTCGCCACCCTGCGGCGGCTCGGCTGCCCGTTCGGCCAGGGCTTCCTGATGAGCCGGCCGCTGCCGGCCGACGAGCTGGGGGAGCTGCTGGCGTCGGACGTCGTACCGGCGGCCCTGCGTCACGACGAGGAGGCGGTCGTCCTTCCCGTCCTGGTCGCCGACGCCGACGCGCACCGGCTCTCGCCGATCGAGCGGTTCGTCCCACGGATGCTGGGCGGGCTGGTCGCGCTGATCCTGTTGCTCGTGGCCGTGGTCGCGGCGGTCAGTCACGAGGACAGCCACCGCACCCAGACCGCCGCCGCCCGGACACGGCTCGCGGCGATCGGCTCGCTCGCCGCGCGCGGGGTCGACATGCGCCTCGGCGGGGTGCGCGACGTCGTCACCGCGTTCAGCCGCAGCGACGCGGTGCGCGCGGCGCTGGCCACCCGGGAGCCGGAGCGGATGGACGTGGCGCTGGAGACGCTCGCCTCGTCCACGGCGGGGATCTTCAACACCTCGTTGTACGACGCCGACGGGACGATGCTCGACCTGGCGCCCGCCCAGCCGGAGCCCGTCGTGGTCGGGCGCAACTTCGCCCACCGCGAGTGGTACCTCCCCGCGCGCCGGTCCGCGTCGGCGTACATCACGCAGGCCTACCAGCTGATGAGCCCGGGGCGCACGTGGGCGATCGCCGTCGCCGCAGCCGTGCGCGACGACCGGGGTCGGATCCAGGGGTTCATCGTCGCGACGCTGGCCCTCTCCGGCCTGCAGTCGGAGATCGCCTCGGTCTTCGAGAAGTACGGCGTCGAGGTCACCGTCGTCGACCGGCACGACACGACCCTGGCGACCTCCCGCGGCCGGGTCGGGGAGGAGTCCCGCGACCCACGCCTGCTCGCCGCGCGCGCGGCCTCCGGGCACGAGCCGGACGGGGTGCTCTGGGAGGTCAGCGAGATTCCCGCGGTGGGTGGCTGGCTGCTGGTCGAGCAGGACCGCGACGACGCGGTCGGCGCGGTCGTCGGCCACGTCGACCCGCTGCTGACGGGCCTCCTCGTCGGCACGGGGTTCGTGCTGGTCCTGCTGTGGATGCTCAACGACCGCCGGCGCCGGCACCTCAAGTCGGAGCTGCGCCGGTCCAACGCGTGGCTCACCTCGGTGCTCGACGCCACGCCCACCCCGGTCCTGGTCAGCGACGTCGACGACCACGTGCAGCACGCGAACGCCGAGGCCGCCGCGCTGCTGGGGGTACCGGCCGAGTCGCTGCGCGGGCAGAACGTCCGCAGCTGGCTCACCACGCGCGACCAGCCGTCGACGGGCCGTGACGCGTTCCCGGCGACGGTGGTCACCCGCGAGGGCGAGGTCCGGCTGGTCGAGGTGCGGGTCCGCGGGCTCGCGGGTCCGGCGGGCGAGCCGATGCGCCTGCACGCCCTCGTCGACGTGACGCCGCACCACGAGGAGCACGACCGCCTTCGTGCGCAGGGCCGGGTCGACCCGCTCACCGGCGTGGCGAACCGGATCGCGCTCCACGAGGCACTGAGCGCGGCCTCCGCGCCCGGACGTCCCTCGCACGCCCTGGTCATGCTGGACCTCGACGGCTTCAAGGCGGTCAACGACGAACTCGGGCACGCGGCCGGGGACAGCGTCCTCTGTGCGGTGGCCGACGCGCTCACCGGTGCCGTGGGATCCGACGACACGGTGTCCCGGATGGGCGGCGACGAGTTCGTGCTCGTCGTACGCCTGGCGCCCGGGACCACGCACGAGGAGGCGGCCGCGCGACTGCGCCGTCACGTGCAGGCGGCGCTGGACGCCCACCCCTTCGCACTCCACGTCGGGGTCGGCGTCAGCATCGGCTCCGCCCTCGTCGGCGCCGACGGCCACGACGCCGACGAGCTGCTGCGCGTCGCCGACGTGCGCATGTACGACGCCAAGCGGCGCCACGCGCGACGGGACCGCCGCCGCAGCGGGTGACGCAGCCGGTGACGCAGCCGGTG
>CAZKZQ010000397.1:0-2861 GCA_964557235.1 uncultured Nocardioidaceae bacterium | reverse complement strand
GCCGGCCACGGCTTCGCCAACATCTGGATGCACAACGCGTGGATCACGACCGCCGGCGAGAAGATGAGCAAGTCGCTCGGCAACAGCCTCCTCGTCCCCGCCGTGCTGCAGCGGGTGCGGGCGATCGAGCTGCGCTACTACATGGTCTCGGCGCACTACCGCTCCCACGTCGAGTTCTCCTTCGAGGCGCTCGACGAGGCAGCGGTCGGCTTCCAGCGCATCGAGCACTTCTTGTCACGGGCACAGGAGGTCGTCGGTGAGGTCGAGCCGGGCGTCGTGTGCGCGGCGTTCGAGGAGGCCATGGACGACGACCTCGCCACCCCGGCCGCGTTCGCAGCGGTGCACGACGTCGTGCGCGAGGGCAACAAGGCGCTCTCCGCCGGCGACGAGGCCGCGCTGCGCGGAGCGGCCGGCTCGGTGCGCGCGATGCTCGCCGTCCTCGGGCTCGACCCGGCCGACCCCGCGTGGGCGACCGGCGCCGACGGCGAGAGCGAGGCGCTGCGTGCTGCCGTCGACGGTCTCGTCGGCCACCTCTTGTCACAGCGACAGGAAGCCCGAGCAGCCAAGGACTTCGCCACCGCGGACGCGATCCGCGACCAGATCAAGGCGGCCGGCATCGAGATCGAGGACGGCCCCCAGGGCTCGTCCTGGTCGCTGCGCTGACCACCCACCCCCACCACGAACAGGACCCACCATGCCCGGCAACTCCAACCGACGCGGCGCCGTACGCAAGCGCGCCGGCGGCAACCCGACCGCGGGCTCCGGCGGCCGCGTCCGCCGCGGGCTCGAGGGCCGCGGCCCCACGCCCAAGGCCGCCGAGCGCGAGAACCACAAGGCCTACAAGGCCAAGAAGCGTGCCGAAGCCGAGTCCTCGAAGGGCCGGCCGCGTCGCTCCAAGCAGACCGACACGGAGTGGGTGGCCGGCCGCAACTCCGTGGTCGAGGCGCTGCGGGCCGGGGTGCCGGTCACCACGGTCTACGTCGCCGAGGGCGCCGAGCGCGACGGCCGCCTGCGCGAGGTGTTCCGGATCGTCGCCGACCGGGGCATCGCGCTGCTCGAGGTCACCAAGAACGAGCTCGACCGGCTCACCGACCGGGCTGCCCACCAGGGGCTGGCCGCCAAGGTGCCGCCGTACGTCTATGCCCACCACACCGACCTGCTCGACCGTGCCGCCGAGGTCGGCGAGCCGCCGCTGATCGTCGCGCTGGACTCCGTGACGGACCCGCGCAACCTCGGGGCCGTCGTACGCTCCGCGTCCGGGTTCGGCGCGCACGGCGTCGTCATCCCGGAGCGCCGTGCTGCGGGCATGACCGCGTCGGCGTGGAAGACCTCGGCCGGCGCCGCGGCGCGCATCCCGGTCGCGCAGGCGACCAACCTCGTGCGCGCGCTCAAGGACCTGCAGGAGGCGGGCTGCATGGTCGTCGGCCTGGCCGCGGACGGCGAGGTCTCGCTGCCCGACCTCGACCTGGCCGACGGGCCGCTCGTGCTCGTCGTGGGCTCCGAGGGCGACGGGCTCGGGCGCCTGGTGGCCGAGACCTGCGACCAGCTGGTCTCGATCCCGATGACCAACCAGCTGGAGTCGCTCAACGCGGGCGTCGCGGCCGGCGTCGCGCTCTACGAGATCGCTCGGCGCCGAGAGGCCTGACACATCTCAATACACTTTGTATTGAGTTCGACGTAGACTGCCGGGCATGGGCTCACTGCTGCAGATCCGTGACGTCCCCGACGAGGCGCGCCGCGCGCTCAAGGCCCGCGCGGCAGCTCAGGGCAAGTCCCTCAACGCCTATCTCCTGGACCTCCTCGACCGCGAGGTCGCCCGTCCCACGGTGACCGAGGTGCTCGACCGGGCGGCGCGACGCAGCGAGCGTGCGACCACCTCGGCGGTCGAGGTCGTTGCGGCGGCGCGGCGCGACCGGGAGGCACGTTGATCGTCGTCGACGCCGCGGCGGTGGTCGACGCGCTCACCATGGTCGAGGGGTCCGAGGCTCTCCGTGAGGAGCTGGCCGGCGAGGACCTGCATGCTCCGGCACTCCTGGACTTCGAGGTGGTGGCGGCGGTGCGGGGGCTCGTGCTCGGCAATCGGCTCAGCGTGGCGCGTGCCCGCGACGCCCTCGCGGACTTCGAGTCGCTCCCGATCGAGCGCTGGCCGAGCGCGGCCGCCTTGCGTGAGAGAGCCTTCGGGCTGCGCGACAACCTCAGCGCGTACGACGCGGCCTACGTCGCTCTCGCCGAGGCCCTCGACTGCCCGTTGCTGACGCGGGACGCCCGTCTGGCCAGGTCCGCGGGGCACGACGTCGAGGTGCTCGTGCGCTGACCCGGCGTGGCGTAGTCCACTGGCCGAGCACTCACGCCAGGCCCCGGGACCTGCGAGAATGGGCGCCGTTCCTACTGGCCAGTAGCCCTCCCTGCCGGGGTGCCGGCCGCCGCGAGACAGCAGCGAGGTGTGCGATGAAGCGTGAGATCTACGAGTCCGACCACGAGGACTTCCGCAGCTCCGTCCGGGAGTTCCTGAGCCGTGAGGTCGAGCCCCACCTCGAGGAGCACATCGAGAACAAGCAGTTCGGCCGCGACTTCTGGCTCAAGGCCGGCGAGGCGGGCCTGCTCGGGCTCGAGGTGCCCGAGGAGTTCGGCGGCTTCCAGGCCAACGACTACCGCTTCAACGCGGTGCTCATGGAGGAGCTCTCCCACGTCAACGCCGCCCTGTCGTCGTGCGTGGGCATCCACGCCGACATCGTGGCGCCGTACCTCGTCGAGCTGACCACCGACGAGCAGAAGAAGCGCTGGCTGCCCGGCGTCGCGTCCGGTGAGAACCTCTGCGCGATCGGCATGACCGAGCCGTCCGGCGGCTCCGACCTCGCCGC
>CAZKZQ010000396.1:0-2878 GCA_964557235.1 uncultured Nocardioidaceae bacterium | reverse complement strand
TCAGACCTGAGGCGTGACGACGACGCCGAGCAGCCCCGGACCGACGTGGGCACCGAGCACGGCACCCACCTCCTGGATGTCGACCTCGTGGCCGGCCAGGCCCTCGGCGAGACGCTTGGCCAGCCCCGACGCCAGCTTGTCGGCCGCGTCGCGGTTGGCCAGGTGGCAGACGGTGATGTCGACGGCGTCGGCACCTGCTGCCTCGAGCGCGAGCTCCTCGAGCCGGGCGATGGCACGCACCGAGGTCCGCACCTTCTCGCGGGTGACGATGCGGCCGTCCTCGACCCCGAGGATCGGCTTGACCGCGAGCGCGGACCCCACCAGCGCACCGACCGCGCCGACCCGTCCGCCGCGGCGGAGGTACTCCAGCGTGTCGACGTAGAACAGCGACGTCGTGCGGGCGGCCTGCCGCCTCGCCGCGTCGGCCACCTCGTCGACCGAGCCGCCGAGCGCCGCGGCCTGCGCGGCGGCGATCGCGGCGTAGCCCGTGGCGGCGCCGATCTGGCGGGTGTCCACGGGCACGACCGGGATCGTGCACTTGCGCATGGCCAGCTGGGCGGACTCGTAGGTCGCGCTCACCTGGCTGCTCAGGTGCACCGAGACGATCGCCTCGACCCCGCTCTCCGCGAGGTCCTCGTAGGTCTCGAGCACCACCTGCGGCGCCGGGCGCGAGGTGCTGACCGGGCGGAAGTCCTTGAGCGCCGCCGCGACCTGCTCCGGCGTCGCCTCGGGGTCCACCCCGTCGTCGTACGACGTGCCGGCGATGACCAGCTGCAGGGGGACGACGGTGATCCCGAGCTTGTCGGCAAGCTCGGGCCCGAGGCCGGCGGTCGAGTCGGTGACGACCGCGACGCGCACGGCCACCTCCGGATGCTCGGCTCCCCCGGCCGCCTCGTGCGTGTCGCTCATGTCCGGAGGCTCAGCCCGCGACCACGTTGACCAGGCCGGGCTCGCGCACGATCACCTTGCGGACCGTGCGGCCCTCCAGCGCCCGCTCGACCGCCGGGTCGGCCAGCGCGGCCGCCTCGAGGTCCGCTGCGGAGATCGTCGGCGGCACCTCCAGGCGCGCCCGGACCTTGCCCTGCACCTGGACGACCGCGGTGACGGTGTCCTCGACCAGCAGCGCCTCGTCGACGACCGGCCAGGGCACCAGCGCGACCGTGGGCTCGTGGCCCAGCCGCTCCCACATCTCCTCGGCGGTGTAGGGCGCGACCAGGCTCAGCACGACCGCGACGGTCTCCGCCGCCTCGCGCACGGCCGGGTCGTCCGGGCCGCAGCCGGAGTCGATGGCCTTGCGGGTGGCGTTCACCAGCTCCATCACCCGCGCGACCATCACGTTGAAGCGGTGCGACTCGATCAGCTGGGCGGCGTCGTGCACGGTGCGGTGCGTGACCTTGCGCAGCGCGACGTCACCGCCCGCAGGGTCGGTGCCCGGGGCGCTGGTCACGTCACCGCTCAGGCGCCAGGCGCGCTGCAGGAACTTCAGCGACCCACCCGGGGACAGGTCGGCCCAGTCGATGTCGTCCTCCGGCGGGCCCGCGAACACCAGGGTCAGCCGCACCGCGTCGACGCCGAACTCGTCGATCATCTCGCCCAGGTTGACGCCGTTGCCCAGCGACTTGCTCATCGCCTTGCCCTGGTTGATCACCTGGCCCTGGTTGAGCAGCGCCTTGAACGGCTCGGTGAAGTCGACCAGACCCATGTCGTGCAGGACCTTGGTGAAGAAGCGGCTGTAGAGCAGGTGCAGGATCGCGTGCTCCACGCCGCCGACGTACTGCTCGGCGGGCATCCAGTCGCGCACCTGCTGCGGGTCGAACGCCTGGGTGTCGTCGTGCGGGGAGCAGTAGCGCAGGAAGTACCACGACGAGTCGACGAAGGTGTCCATCGTGTCGCTGTCGCGCTTGGCCGGGCCGCCGCACCGGGGGCAGCCGACGTTCACCCACTCCTCGGCAGCGGCCAGCGGCGAGACGCCCTTGGGCTTGAGGTCCGCGCCCCGCAGGTCGGGCAGCTCGACCGGCAGCTGGTCGTCGGGCACCGCGACCTCGCCGCAGGCGTCGCAGTGGACGATCGGGATCGGGCAGCCCCAGAACCGCTGGCGCGACAGCAGCCAGTCGCGCAGGCGGAAGTTGACCGCGCCCTTGCCGGCACCGGCCGCCTCCAGCTGCTCGACGATCGCGCGGATGCCCGCTGCCTTGTCGCCCAGGCCGTCCAGCGGGCCGGAGCTGACGTAGGTGCCGTCACCCGACGTCGCGACGAAGGTCTGGGCCGGGTCCTCCTCGCCGGTGTCGACGACCATGCGCACCGGCAGGTCGAAGGTCTTCGCGAAGTCCAGGTCGCGCTGGTCGTGCGCCGGGACCGCCATGACCGCGCCGGTGCCGTAGTCGGCCAGGACGTAGTCGGCCGCCCACACCGGCAGCCGCTCGCCGTTCACCGGGTTGGTCGCGTGCACGCCCAGGAAGACGCCCGTCTTGGGACGGTCGGTGGCCAGACGGTCGATGTCGGTCGCCTTGCGCACCTCCTCGACGTAGGCCTCCAGCGCGGGTCGCTGCTCGTCGGTGACCAGCTCGGCCGCCAGCTTGGCGTCCGCGGCCACGACGAAGAACGTCGCGCCGTAGAGCGTGTCCGGGCGGGTGGTGAACACGGTCACGTCGCGACCCTCGATGTCGAAGGTCACGTGCGCGCCCTCGGACCGGCCGATCCAGTTGCGCTGCATCGCCAGCACGCGCTCGGGCCAGGTGCCCTCCAGCTGCGCCATGTCGTCCAGCAGGCGCTGGGCGTAGTCGGTGACCTTGAAGTACCACTGCGACAGCTCGCGCTTGGTCACCTCGGCGCCGCAGCGCTCGCACATGCCCTGCACGACCTGCTCGTTGGCCAGCAC
>CAZKZQ010000395.1:0-2898 GCA_964557235.1 uncultured Nocardioidaceae bacterium | reverse complement strand
AGTACGACCTCGCCCGCTTCGGCATGGAGGTCTTCCGGGCCAGCCCGCGCCAGGCCGACCTGATGATCGTCGCCGGCCGGGTCAGCCAGAAGATGGCGCCGGTCCTGCGCCAGATCTACGACCAGATGGCCGAGCCCAAGTGGGTCCTGGCGATGGGCGTCTGCGCGTCGTCCGGCGGGATGTTCAACAACTACGCCATCGTGCAGGGCGTGGACCACGTCGTCCCCGTCGACATGTACCTCCCCGGCTGCCCGCCGCGCCCGGAGATGCTCATCGACGCGATCCTCAAGCTGCACGACCAGGTCCAGCACACCAAGCTCGGCGCCCACCGCGCCGCCGAGAAGCTGGAGCTGGAGACCGCCGCCCTCAACGCCCTGCCCACCTCCGACCAGAGGGGCCTGCTCCGATGAGCTCCGGCAACGACGACGCGATCGCCGGCGACCAGGCCGGCGCCACCTCGGGCCTGCCCGTCGACCCCGCCGACCACGGCGCCAACGTCGTCGGCACCCGCGAGGGCATGTTCAACGTCCGCGGCTCCGGTGACACCTCGGGCTACGGCGGGCTCGCCCGCACCATCGCGATGCCGGGCGCCAGCGAGGCGCCGTACGGCGGGTGGTTCGACGAGGTCGACGGCAGGCTGCGCAGCGGGCTGACCGAGCTCGGCGTCGACGACGCGATCGAGAAGGTCGTCGTGCACCGCGGCGAGATCACCTTCTACATCCGCCGCGCCAGGCTGCTCGAGACCGCCAGGCTGCTGCGCGACGCCGGCGACCTGCGCTTCGAGCTGCTCAGCGGCGTCAGCGGGGTGCACTACCCCGGTGAGGAGGGGCGCGAGCTGCACGCGACCTACCACCTGCTCTCGATGACCCACAACCGCCGGATCCGCCTCGAGGTCGCAGCCCCCGACGCCGATCCCCACATCCCGTCGCTGGTCGCGGTCTACCCGACCGCCGACTGGCACGAGCGCGAGACCTACGACTTCTTCGGCATCGTCTTCGACGGCCACCCCGCGCTCACCCGGATCCAGATGCCCGACGACTGGCCGGGCCACCCGCAGCGCAAGGACTACCCCCTCGGCGGCATCCCCGTCGAGTACAAGGGCGCGACGATCCCGCCGCCGGACACTCGGAGGTCCTACTCATGACCACCACGCACGACAGCACCGACCCCTACGCCGCCGCGGAGTCGGCGACCACCGACGGTCGCGTCTTCACCGTCACCGGCCAGGACTGGGACTCCGTCGTCAGCGGCATCGCCGACGAGGGCGACGACCGGGTCGTGGTCAACATGGGGCCGCAGCACCCGTCGACGCACGGCGTGCTCCGCCTGATCCTCGAGCTGGAGGGCGAGACGGTCACCGAGGCCCGCTGCGGCATCGGCTACCTCCACACCGGCATCGAGAAGAACATGGAGTTCCGCACCTGGACGCAGGGCGTCACGTTCTGCACCCGGATGGACTACCTCGCGCCGTTCCACAACGAGCTGACCTACTGCCTGGCCGTCGAGCGGCTGCTCGGCATCGAGGACGACATCCCCGAGAAGGCCCAGGTCCTGCGGGTCATGCTCTCGGAGCTCAACCGCATCTCCTCCCACCTGGTGTGCATCGCGACCGGTGGCATGGAGATCGGCGCGCTGACCGTCATGACGATCGGCTTCCGCGAGCGAGAGCTGGTGCTCGACCTGTTCGAGCTGATCACCGGCCTGCGCATGAACCACGCCTACATCCGTCCCGGCGGCGTCGCGCAGCGGCTCCCACCGGGCGCGCTCGGCCAGATCCGCGACTTCGTCAAGCTGATGCGCAAGCGCCTGCCGGAGTACGCCGCGCTGTGCAACGCCAACCCGATCTTCAAGGGCCGCCTCGAGGACGTGGGCTACCTCGACCTCGCCGGCTGCCTGGCGCTCGGCATCACCGGCCCGGTGCTCCGCTCGACCGGCTACGCCTGGGACCTGCGCCGCACGCAGCCCTACTCCGGCTACGAGGACTACGACTTCGACGTCGTCACCTGGGACACCTGCGACGCCTACGGCCGCTTCCGCATCCGCCTCGAGGAGATGTGGCAGTCACTGCGCATCGTCGAGCAGTGCGCCGACCGGCTGGAGAAGCTGGTCAACGCCCCGGTGATGGTGGAGGACAAGAAGATCGCCTGGCCGGCCCAGCTCGCGGTCGGCACCGACGGCATGGGCAACTCCCTCGACCACATCCGCCACATCATGGGCGAGTCGATGGAGGCGCTGATCCACCACTTCAAGCTGGTCACCGAGGGCTTCAGCGTCCCGCCCGGCCAGGCCTACGTCCCCGTGGAGTCCCCGCGCGGCGAGCTCGGCGCCCACGTCGTCTCCGACGGCGGCACGCGCCCCTACCGCGTGCACTTCCGCGACCCGAGCTTCACCAACCTGCAGGCGACCTCGGTCATGAGCGAGGGCGGCCAGGTGGCCGACGTCATCGTCGCCATCGCCTCCATCGACCCGGTCATGGGAGGAGTCGACCGATGAGCGGTCCGTCCACGCACAGCCACCCGATCACGCCGGGGCAGGGTGCGCTCGACGCGCAGACGCTCGACGAGCTGCGCCAGATCGCCGCCCGCTACCCGCAGGCGCGGTCCGGGCTGCTCCCGATGCTCCACCTCGTGCAGAGCGTGGAGGGCCGGGTCACCTCGGCCGGCATCGAGGCGTGCGCCGAGATCCTCGGCATCACCGCAGCGGAGGTCGCCGGCGTGGCGACCTTCTACACGATGTACAAGCGCCGCCCGGTCGGCGACTACCACGTCGGGGTCTGCACCAACACGCTCTGCGCGGTCATGGGCGGCGACGTCATCTTCGAGCGGCTCAAGGAGCACCTCGGGATCGGCAACGACGAGACCACCGAGGACGGCGCGATCACCCTCGAGCACGTCGAGT
>CAZKZQ010000394.1:0-2903 GCA_964557235.1 uncultured Nocardioidaceae bacterium | reverse complement strand
GCGGCCAAGACCGGCGGCAACTACGCCTCGTCGCTGGTCGCCCAGCAGGAGGCCATGGGTCACGGCTGCGACCAGGTCGTCTTCCTCGACGGCCAGGAGGGGAAGTACGTCGAGGAGCTCGGCGGCATGAACCTCTACTTCGTCTTCAAGGACGGCCGCATCGTGACGCCGGCGCTCGGCACGATCCTCGAGGGCATCACCCGAGGCTCGATCATCGAGCTGCTCGGCAAGATGGGCCACCACGTCGAGGAGCGCAGGTTCGAGATCCGCGAGTGGCAGGAGGGTGTGACCAACGGCGACATCGTCGAGGTCTTCGCCTGCGGCACCGCCGCGGTCGTCACCCCGGTCGGCTCGCTGAAGTGGAAGAGCGGCGAGACGCCCGAGGTGACCGAGGCCGGCGAGCTCACCATGCAGGTCCGTCAGGCGCTGGTCGACATCCAGTACGGCCGTGCCGACGACACGTTCGGCTGGATGCACAAGGTCTGCTGATCGGACCCGTGCAGGGCGTCCTGCTGGACGTCGACGACACCCTGCTCACCACGCGTGCGGCCATGTCGGGCGCGGCCGCCGCGGCCTTCGGCGCCCTGTGGCCGACGCTGGAGCCCGACCGGGCCCAGGAGGTCGGGCTGCGGTTCCGCGCCGACCCGGAGGGCTGGTTCCGCGCCTTCACCCGCGGCGAGATCGACTTCGCCACGATGCGCACCCGTCGGATCGAGGCGGCGGCGCGCTTCGCCGGGCACGACCTCCCCGACGGTGCGCGCGAGCGCTTCCAGGCGGCGTACGAACCGGTCTTCGGCGAGAGCCTGCGCGCCCACGACGACGCCGTCCCGCTGCTCCGGAGCGTGCTCGACGCGGGCCTGCCGGTCGGCGTGCTGACCAACTCCGGCGGCGACTACACCCGCGGCAAGCTCGGGGCGTCGGGACTGTCCGCGCTGCTGCCCGTCGTCGTCACGCGCGACACCCTCGGGTTCGGCAAGCCCGACCCGCGCGTGTTCCACCACGCCTGCGAGCTGGTCGGCACCGAGCCGGCGGCGACCGTCTACGTCGGCGACGAGTACGACGTCGACGTGCTCGGGGCGATCGGCGCCGGGCTCCGGCCGGTGTGGCTCAGCCGCGAGTGGCCCGACCCCGAGACGCTGGCCGACGCCCGCGCCCGGGCGGTGCCGGTGGTCTCCGGGCTCGGCGAGGTGCCCGCCCTGCTCGGCCTGTGACTCAGGGCCAGACGGCGCGCACCCGGTCGAGCACGTCGGCCGACTGACGCAGGCCGGCCCGCGCCGCGCCGGCCCGCTTGGCGGGATCGAGCACGTTGCGGCCGAAGGCGCGCACGGACTCCCGGTCGGGCGAGACCACCGCGGTCCGGCGCGGGAGCCGGCGCAGCTGTGACTCCACCGACCCCGCCTTGGACAGCCCGCGAGGGATCGGGGCCAGCACGACCACGGCGTCGGCGTCGTGGGCGATGTCGGCGTTGGCCGGGGTGCGGACCCCTCCGTCGATGAACCGCGAACCGCCGATCTCCACCGGGGGCCACACGCCCGGCACGGCGCACGAGGAGGCGACGGCGTGGACGAGGTCCGCCTCGGAGTCGCGGGTCCAGACCCGGAACGCCCCGGTCTCGGCGTCGACGGCGGTGACCCGCAGGTCGCGGTCGGGCCAGTCGTCGACGCGGATGCGGGAGCGGATCACCTCCACCCGGGCGTCGGCGCTGTGCGGGTGGGTCCGCAGCGCCATCTGGCCGACGCGGCGGCGCCGCGACCGCGGCGAGCCCGGGATGAGGGCGGGACCCACCAGCGAGACGATCTCGCGCAGCCCGAAGGCGGCCCCGATCTCGGCGTCCGGGGGCTCGAGCTGGCCGGCGTAGAGCAGGTCGAGGTCGAGGCCGCTGGTCACCTGGGCGCCGACCACGGACCCGGCCGAGGTGCCGATCACGGTGTCGGCGCCGGTGAGGTCGACGCCGGCGTCGCGGAGTCCCTTGAGGATGCCGAGCATCCAGGCGATGCCGGTGATGCCGCCGCCCCCGAGGACGAGGGCGGTGCGGAGTTCCTGCTGCGGCTGGGTCGTCACCCCTCGAAACTACCCAGCGCCTGGGCCTATCGTCCGTGGGGTGCCCCACCCGGTCATGTTCGACGACGACGACCCGCTGCTGGCCCGCGTGCGCTCCCTGTGCCTCGCGCTCCCGGAGGCCGAGGAGCGGGTGAGCCACGGCCGGCCGACGTGGCGGGTGGCCAAGCAGTTCGCGCAGTACGGCGGCGGGGAGAAGTCGCCCGACGGCCACCTCCGTCACGACCACGCCCTGCTGTTCATCCCCGACGCCGGCGAGGTCGGTGCTCTGGACCAGGACGAGCGGTTCTTCTTCCCGGCGTACGTCGGCCCCTACGGCTGGCGCGGGGTCCACCTCGACCGCGACGACGTGGGCTGGGACGAGGTCGCCGAGCTGCTCGACGCGTCGTACCGGCAGGTGGCCAACAAGCGCCAGCTCGCGGCGCTCGAGGGGGAAGGTTGAGACGTTCACGTCCCGGGCGCGGATCGTCTGGCAGACTGGTCGACGTGTCAGCGCAGGTGATTATCAGCTAGCGCGTCGGAGCCACTCTCCCGGCGCGCTGACCTCTCGTCCCCACGGGAGGTCTTTTTGTTGCAGTCACCAGAATCCAACCCTGAACCGAGGCACCGATGGACACCCAGACCGGCCACACGCTCGACCGCGAGGCCTTCCACGTCTATGACACGACGCTGCGCGACGGCGCCCAGCAGGAGGGCCTCAACCTCTCCGTGCTGGACAAGCTGCACATCGCGCGGTCGATCGACGAGCTCGGGGTGGGCTTCATCGAGGGCGGCTGGCCGGGCGCCAACCCCAAGGACACCGAGTTCTTCCGCCGCGCCCGCGAGGAGCTCGACCTGCGCAACGC
>CAZKZQ010000393.1:0-2930 GCA_964557235.1 uncultured Nocardioidaceae bacterium | reverse complement strand
CAGGTCATCGCGCGCCGGCCGCGGTCTCGCTAGCGTCGCGCGCATGACGACGTACGCCCAGATGCCGACGGGAGCGCGCCCGGTCGGCTCGCTGATCCGCGAGTGGCGCGAGCGCCGCCGGCTGAGCCAGCTCGACCTCGCCCTGCAGGCGGAGGTGTCGACGCGGCACCTGAGCTATGTCGAGACCGGGCGGTCCCGTCCGACCGCCTCGATGATCCTGCGGCTGAGCGAGCACCTCGAGGTGCCGCTGCGCGAGCGCAACCAGCTGCTGCTGGCGGGCGGCTTCGCGCCGGCCTATCCCGAGAACCCGATCGACTCCCCCGAGATCGGTGGGGTGATGGACGCGCTGCGGGCCGTGCTCGACGGGCACGCGCCCTATCCGGCTGTCGTCGTCGACCGCTGGTGGGACCTCGTCGACGCCAACTCCGCGGTGACGCCGCTGCTCGACCTCTGCGCCCCGCACCTGCTCGAGCCGCCGGTCAACGTGCTGCGGCTGACGCTGCACCCCGAGGGCATGGCGCCGCGGATCAGGAACCTCCCCCAGTGGCGCGCGCACCTGCTCGAGCAGCTGCGCCACCGCGCCCGCGAGCTGCAGGACGACCGGCTCGTCGCGCTGCACGAGGAGCTGTCCGCGCTGCCCGGCGGTTCCGCCCCCGCGCCGCCGCGCGGCCAGGTCGTCGTGCCCCTCGTGCTGGAGCACGACGGCCGCGAGCTGTCGCTGTTCAGCATCGCCTCGATGGTGCAGACCGCGACCGACGTGACCGTGAGCGAGCTCGTGGTCGAGACGTTCTATCCGGCGGACGAGGCGACGGCTCAGGCGTTGCGCGCTCAGGCCTGAGTCATCGCTGGGCCTGGGCGACCGCGTCCCCGATCCGCCCCCGCCACACCGGCCCGTGACCGGGGACGATCGTGTCCGCGTCGAGGCCGGCGAGCACGCTGAGGGACGCGCGGTTGTCGGCCGGTGCGTGGGAGAAGAAGTCCGGCAGGCGCTGCGGTCCGTCGTGGCGGCTCACCGGGTGCGCGGTCACCAGGGCGTCGCCGGTGGCGACGATGCCGGCCTGCGGGAAGAGGTACGCCGTGTGGCCGCTCGTGTGGCCGGGGCACGGCACCGGGACGGGCCAGCCCGGGAGGTCGAGCCGCTCGGCGCTCGGCCAGGCCTCGGCGTGCTCGACCTGCGGGTGCTGCAGCGCTCCCGCACGCATGATCCGCGCCGACCAGGCCGCGACGCTCGGACGCCACGAGCGCACGAGCACGTCGAGCGGACCGGCCTGCTCGCGACGCTCCCCGCGGGCCAGCGGCACCTCGTCGGGGTGCATGAGGACCGGCACGCCGTAGGCGTCGTGCAGGTGGTTGAGCCCGCCGGTGTGGTCGACGTGGGCGTGGGTGAGCAGGACGGCGCGGATGTCGCGCGGGTGGTGGCCGATCGTGGCCAGCCCCGCCTCGAGCGCGTCGACGTCGCCGGGCCACCCGGTGTCGACCAGGGTCAGGTCCCGACCGTCGCGGACGACCAGCCACCCGACGTCGGTGCCGTGCCCCGCGAACGCGTCGTCCGCCACGTGCTGCATGCGGCCATCCTGCCCACAGATCGGCTCAGGATGCGCGAGCGCGGGTGACCAGCCAGGCCTGCCAGGCGAGGAAGAGCGCGACGAAGGCGACCCAGCCGCCGGCACGGAGCACGCCCCCCGACCACACCCCCATGGCCGCCAGGGCGACCGCGCCCGCCGCCCAGGTCCAGCCCCAGCGCTCGGCGAGGTCGGGGGTGCCGCTCGGCCGGGCGGTCACGCCGAGCGCGGACAGGTCGTCCGGCGGGTAGCACCGGGCCAGCTCGGCCTCCTCGACGACCGCGACACCTGGGTACGCCGCCTCGACGACCGCGCGCACGCGGTCACGCCGGGCCGGGGTCGACGTACGACGGCTGGGCAGGGCGACCGCGACGACCTCCGCCCGCTCGGCCCGCCAGCCGTGCTCGCCGAGCAGGATCGTGCCGCTCGCGCGCACCACCGCGGTCACCTCGCCGGCCAGGGCGTGCGCGCGGGCGTCGGCGACGTCGTACCACGCGTGCAGCCCGCAGGTGCAGCCCTCGCGCGGCGCCGGGTGCGGCCCGCGTCGGCAGCGGGCGACGGTGACCCCCGCGCTCCACGGCCGGTCGCCCACGTGCGCGGGCAGGAGCCCGTCGTCGCCGACCCGGAACTGCCGGAACCCGCGGACGTGCTCGAGGAGGAGGGCGGGCTCGGTCATGTCGCGACGGGCACCCGGAGGTCGTCGGTTGCGATCACTGCCTCCGTCGCGAGTGATCTCGACTGATCGCTCGCTTCGCTCGCTGCTCGATCACCGATGAGTGGCTCGACCCGGACGACGGCGACGGTCTCTCCGATGTGTGTCATGCCCCCACGATGACGCGCCGCACGGGCGGTGTCGATGACCCCACGGGTCATGTCCGTGCGACACGATGCGGCCATGACCCGACGTTGGTGGGCCGGCCCGATCGCCACGTGGGCGGTCGTCGCCCTCACGACCGCGCAGCTGCTCGTGGCGACGCTGTTCCCCGACCTGCCGCAGTTCGACGGCAAGGCGTTCGGGTCGCGGCTGGTCGCCTATCCGGTGATGATGTCCGCCCCGGTGCTCGTCTGGTGGCTGGTCGGCCGCCGCCGCGGCAGCGACGAGCCCCTGCCCTGGCTGGGCTTCACGCTGATCGGCATCCCGTTTCTTGTCGACGTCACAGGAAACACGCTCGACCTCTATGACTCGGTCGTGTGGTGGGACGACGCCAACCACTTCGTCAACTGGGCGTTCCTCTGCGGCGGCATCGGCCTGCTGCTGCTCCGCTCGCCGCGCGTCTCCCCCGACTGGCTCCTCGTCGTCGCGGTGACCGGGATCGGGGCGCTGCTCGCGATCGCGTGGGAGCTGGCGGAGTACGCCACCTTCATCCG
>CAZKZQ010000392.1:0-2944 GCA_964557235.1 uncultured Nocardioidaceae bacterium | reverse complement strand
CAGCCGCCGGTGCCGGCCGAGGGTGAGGAACACCGCCGGCGGCTCGGTGCCGGTCACTCGGCCCGCGAGGGCGGCGAAGAGCCGCACCGACAGCCCGGGCCGGGTGCCGATCCGCCCGCTCACCGGGCCTCCCGCGCGGCCGAGGCCGGCAGCGCGTCCGCGCGCCGCGCCCGTCGTACGTCGGGGAGGACCCTGTTGGCGCCGAGGTTCATCACCCGCATCGCCAGGACGTACGCCGGCGGCACGTAGCGCTGCAGCCAGTGGATCAGCCGGATGTCGTTGCTGGTGTAGACCCAGTAGCGGTTGCGCCGGACCCCGCGCAGGATCGACTCCGCGGCCTGCTCGGGCGTGACGGCCCGCTTGCGGAAGCGCGCGTGCGCCTTGGCGAAGGCCGGGCTGGTCTTGTCGACCCCCGCGATCCTCACCGTCTCGGTCAGGGGCGTCGCGACGCCGCCCGGGCAGACCAGGCTGACGCCGATGCCGTACGCCGCGAGGTCGAACCGCAGCACCTCGGACACCCCGCGCAGGCCGAACTTCGAGGCGGAGTACGCCGCGTGCCAGGGCATCCCGATGATCCCGGCGGCCGAGGAGACGTTGACCAGGTGGCCGCCGCGCCTGCCGTCGACCATCACCGGCAGCAGGGTCTCGATCACGTGGATCGGCCCCATCAGGTTGACGTCGACCAGGCGTCGCCAGTCCTCGTGCTCGAGCCCGGAGACGGTGCCCCACGTGGAGATGCCGGCGACGTTGAGGACGACGTCCATCGGGCCCGAGGCCTCGGTGACCCGCGCCGCCAGCGCGCGCACGGCCTCGTAGTCGCTGATGTCGGCGGGCTCGGCGAGCACGACGGTCGCACCCGAATCGCGCAGGGAGGCAGCGACGGCGGCGAGCCGGGGCGCGTCGACGTCGGTGAGGTGCAGCCGGGCGCCGTCGGCACCGAGCTGCTCGGCGACCGCCTTGCCGATGCCGCTGGCGGCGCCGGTGACGAAGACGGCCGCGTCCGAGAAGTCCTCGAAGCGACGGATGCGGGAGCGGATCATCGGGAGTCCTCCTGAGGAGTCGAGACCAGGCCGGCCAGGAGCCGGGTGAGGGCCTCGCGCGAGACGAGCGGGTCGGGCACGCCGACCTGCTCGAGCACGAGCCCGTTGACGAGGGCGACGAGCAGGGTGGCGGCCTCCTCGGCGGGGACGGCGAGCTCGAGGCCGGCCGCCGCCACCTCCGCCGACAGCCGGTCGGCCATCGAGGCGACCAGGCGGCGTCGTACTCCGGCCACGCGCGCCGCGGTCGCCTCGTCCTGGGCCGCGGCGGCGCGGAACTCGGCGAAGACCAGTCCCGCGCGGTCCCCGCGGGTGAGGGCGAGCAGCCCGTCGACCAGGTCGTCCAGGCTGACGGCGCCGGACGACCCGCGCACCGACAGCTGCTCGACGCGGGCGACGGCCTCCTGCTCGACGAGCTCGAGGAAGAGGTCCTCCTTGCCGCCGAAGTTGGAGTAGAGCGCGCCCTTGGTGAAGCCGGCTCGCGCGGCGATCTCCGCGGTCGAGGCGTGGTGGTAGCCGTGCTCGAGGAACACCTCCGCGGCGGCCCCCAGCACGCGGGCGCGCACGTCCTCGCGCGTCGGTCGGACGCGCTGCCGGGTCTTGCCGGGGGCGGGGTGATCACTTACCTTGCTCATGTGGATACCGATGGTATTGAGTTGCGGCGCCGCTCGTCCAGACCCCTCCGGCTCGTCGTGGCGCTCCTCACGGCCGCCCTCGCGCTGACCGCTCCCCTGCCCACCCCGGCGGACGCGGCCGAAGCACGGCCGGCCTGGGCGACGTCGGGCCAGGGACTCACCGTCACCAAGGCCGTGCGCGTCGACCGCCGCCTCGTGCGCCTCACGGTCTCCACGAAGGCCCTCTCCCGACCGGTGCGCGTGACGATCCTCCTGCCTCGGGGGTACGACGGCAGCGGCCGTCGCTACCCCGTCCTCCACCTCCTGCACGGCACCAGCGGCGGGGCCGACGACTGGGTCGAGATGGGCGACGCGCGCAGGCTGACCGCCGACCGCGACCTGATCGTGGTGATGCCCGACGGCGGCTACGACTCCAACGGCGGCGGCTGGTGGACCGACTGGGTCGACCAGGGCACCGCCCTCGGCGCCGCGCGGTGGGAGACCTTCCACGTCCGCCAGCTGCTCCCCTGGGTCGACGCGCACCTGCGGACCATCCCCCGGCGCGGCTCCCGCGCGATCGCCGGACTCTCGCAGGGCGGGTTCGGCTCGTTCTCCTACGCCGCCCGGCACCCCGACCTGTTCGTCGCCGCCGCGGCGTTCTCCGGCGCGCCCGACATCGCCCGCGCACCGGCCGCGAGGACCCTCGGCGCGACGATCGTCGGCGGCATCATGACCGGCCTCAACCAGGTGCAGCCCTACGCGCCCTTCGGCGACCCGGTCGTCGACGCCGTGACCTGGCAGGGCCACAACCCGGCAAGCCTGGTGACCAACCTGCGCCACACCGACCTGCGCCTGTGGACCGGCGACGGCACCAACGGCCCCTACGACGACCCGGCGAGCGACCCGTCCTTCGCGACCCCGGACCCGATCGAGACGATGACCCACCAGTCGACGCTCTACTTCGCCGACGCGGCCGACACCGACGGGGTCCGCTACCGGCTCACCGACTACGGGCCCGGCCGGCACCGCTGGCCCTACTGGACCCGCGACCTCAGGCAGTACCTCCCCGCTCTCACGAGGATCCTCGCCGAGCACCGCGGCAGGCCGCGCGTCGTCGGCTATCGCAGCATCGGGAAGCACTACGCCCAGTGGGGCTGGCGCGTGGCCGTCGTCCGTGACCGGGCCAAGCAGTTCAGCGGGCTCTCCCGGGCCGGCGCGAGCGGCTTCACGTTCACCGGCCCCGGACGCGCGACCGTCCGGACGCCGCGGTTCTTCCGGCCCGGCCACCGCTAC
>CAZKZQ010000391.1:0-2961 GCA_964557235.1 uncultured Nocardioidaceae bacterium | reverse complement strand
TCCCCGGAAACTACCGTCCGGTAGCAGACCGGCGGTACGTGATGCCCGCCACAGGTTCCGCACCTCGTTTGGTGTCCGGGCACGATCGGGTAGGACTGCACCCATGCTCTCCTCCCGCCCCCGGCTCGCCGCCGCCGCCTCGCTGCTGGCGCTCAGCCCCGTGCTGGCCGGCTGCGGCGACGAGGACGGCGGCGACCGCAGGTCCGCGTGGCCGGACGCCCCGGCCTCCGTGGAGACGCGCGGCCTGGTCTGGGCGTCCGGCAGCACGATCCACCTCGGCGACGGCTCTACCCTCGACGCAGGCGAACCGATCCGCAGCTTCGTCGTCGCGCGGGGAGGCGCGTACGTCGTACCGGACACCGGCTCCGACGACCAGCCCTGGCCCGAGCTCGTCCGGGTCACCGCCGACGGCACCGAGGGACTCGGCGTCCACCCCGAGCGCGACAGCCTCAGCACGTCGCCCGACGGGCGCCACCTCGCGTTCCTCGACCGCAGCGGCGAGCGGGACCAGTACGGTGCCCCGCTCGCGGAGGCGGTGGTCGTCGACCTCGAGACCGGAGAAGAGGTCCTCCGCAGCAGCGACGGCATGGGCGACCCGGACTCCGACGACCTCACCGACCTCTACGAGGACGCGACGCCGTACGTCGTCGGCATCGACGACGAGCACGCCTGGATCCACACGACCGGCGATGTTCGCTCGGTCGACCTCGCCACCGGCGACGTCGACCAGGTCGACGTCGAGGACGGCATCACCCAGGAGCCCTGGTACGACGCCCTCCACATCGACCTCGTCGCCGACAGCCCCGACGGGGCGTGGTCGATCCGCCCCGTGCCGTTCGGCGAGGAGGGCGCTCCACAGCTGGTGCCCGCAACCGGCAGGCCCGTCACGACGCGGCTGGCCGCAGCGGAGCTGGGCGTCGGCCCCCTCGACGTCCAGCCCGACGACCTCTCGTGGTCCCTGGACTCGTGGCTGGACGCCGCCCACGCCGCCGGTGTCGCCGGCATCACGGTGAACGGCGAGCGCACCACGATGCTGATCACGTGCGCCGTTCCGGACGGGACCTGCAGCGCGGTGCCCGGCTCCGAGGACGCCCTCCTGCCCGTGGACCGGCAGGACGACGGCGTCGTGGTTCCCGAGTCGTTCGACGGGAGCACGCCGTGAGCGGTCCCGAGCAGCTGCACGCCGACCTGACGTCGGGCAACCTGACCACGATCACGACCCTGATCCTCGACGTCCGGGTCGCGCTGATGAACGTCGACGGGGCGGCCGACCACATCCGCTACGCCGCCGACGTCCCGACCTGGGACAGCCCGAGTGCACGGACGAAGTTCAACATGCTCGCGTGGGCCAACCAGGCCGTCGCCCAGATGGGCGTCATCCACCTCAACCAGGCCAAGCTCGCGCTCGACCGGGTGGCAGCCGACTACCAGCACCTGGTCACGAACGCCGACCACATCATCGGGTGGTGGCGGACCTACAGGAAGACCCACACGCCGGCCAACGACCCCTGGTACCTCCAGGTGAAGGGCACGATCGAGGGAGACCTGTACGCACTCCGGCTCGACTACCGCGCCGACCTGCGCACCGCCCTGGCCTTCCTGACCGCGGACCCGCTGTCCCCCGAGCAGCGCGGATGGCTCGAGCACGGCCTGGTTCGCTCCCTGCTCTTCGACCTGTCCGACCCCACCGACATCGGACCGACCATCCCGGACTCCCTCGCGACCGGGTCGGACGCCGACGCGGACGACGGCGACGCGCCGACTGCGCAGGGCCTGGGCGTGGACCCGGCGACCGGGAACCTGCTCCAGACCAGCTACACGGAGAACGGCCAGGCGGTGCTGTCGGTCATCGACCACGACACGGGGGAGGTGATCCGCACGGTCGACCTCGGCCCGGTGGACGGCGGCACGGCCCCCGACCACGCAGGTGGGGTGTCCGTGGACGACGGCGTCGTCTACGTCTCGTCGTCGGCGGGCGACCGCCTCTACTCCTACCAGCTGTCCGACATCATGGGCGCAGCTCCCGGCGACTCCGTCACGCCGGAGACGACCCAGGGCGTCGACGCGGGCGCGTACCACACCGTCAGGGACGGGATCCTCTACGTCGGCAGCCACAACAAGGACCCCGATGCCAACGGGGAGCTCTACACGTACCGGAAGGACCCCGGCACGGGGGAGTGGGTCCGCTTCGGCCCGGTCTACGAGTCCCCGCCCCAGGCCCAGGGGGTCGCCGTCCGGGACGGGATCATGTACTTCACGTCCTCACGCGGCCGCGGCAACGACAGCCGCCTGTACGCCTACGACATGGAGACCGGTCGCCGGATCGGCGTGGAGAACCTCCCGAACATGGCCGAGGGCGTCGTCGCCACCGACGACGGCATCGTCGTCACCTACGAGTCCGGCTCCGGCCAGTACGACACCCCGGACGGCTACCCGTCCGACGACCTCTGGGCGAGCCGCAACCTCACCATCACGCCGTACTCCGAGCTCGGCCTCGCCGAGGACACCGAGATCCGGCCGGAGTCGCTGCGGGAAGCAAGGATCCACTTCCTCGAGGCGGAGGCCTCCCTCGACAGAACGGTCACCGAGCTCCACCGCCTCACCCTGCCGTCCTCCGCGCTCGGCACGGTGCCGGAGGCGACCACCTTCGCGACCACGCTGGTCAAGCACCTCGACAAGACCGCGCGCTGGCTCGACAAGGGGAAGATCACCGCGACCATGAACGCCGACGGCCTGGTCGCCAGCGCGCTCGACTACGAGCGCACCGACGACGGGCTCGGCGGGCTGATCGACAACCTGACCCGGTTCGCCATCCGCCTCGGCGGGGGCTGAGCCTCAATCCACCGGGTCAGCGGCTCGCCCACCACTCCTTCAACGCCGCGGTCGCGTCCTCCTCGGACATAGGACCGTTGTCGAGGCGCAGCTCCAGCAGGAACTGGTAGGCCTGGCCGACCTCGCGCC
>CAZKZQ010000390.1:0-2991 GCA_964557235.1 uncultured Nocardioidaceae bacterium | reverse complement strand
GCGGTGCACGTCGCCTCGCCCGCGACCGCCGGCCTGGTCGTGGGAGCCGGCACCGTGCCGCGGGCCGCGCTGCTGCTCGCCGGCGGGGTGCTCGCCGACCGGTTCGACTCCCGGCGGGTGATGGTGGTGGTCGACCTGCTGCGCGTGGTCGCGCTGGTCGCGGTGGCCCTCGTCGCGACGACCCACGGGACGACCACCGGCCTCCTCGTGGCGGCTGCGGTCGCCCTGGGCGCCGCGGACGGGATCCACAGCCCGGCCTCCGCGACCGTCGGGCGGCAGCTGGTCCGCGTGGAGGACCTGCCGGCGTACTCCGGGGTCAGCCAGACCCTCAGCCGGCTGGGCGCAATGGGCGGGGCCGCGCTCGGCGGCGTCGTGGTCGCCGTCGGCGGCCTCGCCGGGAGCGCCGCTCTCGACGCCCTCACGTTCGCCGGGGTCGTCGTGTTCTGCGCCTTCGTGATGCGACCGCGCTTCCCGATCCCCCGCCAGCCGCACCTGCCGGTGCTCACCGGGCTGCGGCAGGCGGCGTCGCACCTCAGGACGGACGCGCGCACGCGGCTCCTGGTCGTCGCGCTCTCCGGACTCAACCTCTTCGTCGTGCCGGCCGAGACGCTCGGGCTCTCGCTGCGGGCACAGGAGCAGCACTGGGGCAGCGGCGCGGTCGGCCTCGGTCTCGCCTTCCTCGGAGCAGGTGCGGCGCTGGGCTCCCTGGCCGTGGTGCGCCTGCGGCCGCGCGACCCCGGGCGTGCGTCGTTCGCCTGGCTGGTCCTGCAGGGGGCCGGGATCGCCGGCCTCGGGCTCGGGTCCTACGCCGTGGCTGCCGCCTCGGCCTTCGTCATCGGCGTCACCGCCGGCATCGCCTCGGCCCTGCTCAGCGCACTGTTCGCGGCGACCGTCGACCCGTCGTACCTCGGGCGCATGTCGTCCCTCGCCCGCCTCGGTGACGACGTCGGCATGCCGTTGTCGATGGTGGCCTTCGGGTCGCTGGCAGCGGGCACCTCGGTCACCGTCGCGCTCGCGGCGTACGGCGCGGGGATGGCCCTGCTGTGCTGCTGGCCGCTCGTGCGCCGCGTGGACCGCTCTGTGACGAACGCGTGAAATCCCAGCGGGCGGGTCCACCATCCGATGGGATGGCGTCCGCGGGGGCATTGCTGGCACCATAAGGACTAGAACACGTTTCACTTTTGCGAGAGGCACCCCGAATGCACGGACTCCTCAAGGACAAGGTCGTCGTCGTGGCGGGCTACGGCTACGGCCTCGGCGCTGCCCTCGCCGAGCAGGCCGCCCTCCAGGGCGCGCAGCTGGTCATCGCCGCACGGACGCAGGAGAAGCTGGAGGCGGCCGCCAAAGAGCTGCGCGGGCACCGCGTCGGCGTCCTGGCCGTGCCGATCGACCTCGACGAGGACGACGCCGGCGAGCAGCTCGCGTCCAAGACGCTCGAGACCTATGGCCAGATCGACGTCCTGCTCAACAACGCCTTCCGCATGCCGCCGATGGACCCCCTGACCCAGGTGGCCCCGCACAAGATCCAGAAGTCGATCGCGACCAACGTGATCGCGCCGCTGCGCCTGGCCAGCGCCTTCGCCGACGGGCTCGCGGCGACCCAGGGCAGCATCGTGATGATCAACTCGGCGGTGCTGTGGCAGTCGCAGCCGGAGTTCGCGGCCTACAAGCTCACCAAGGGCGCGATGCTGCACATGTCGGAGTCGCTCGCGACCGAGCTCGGCCCGCGCGGCATCCGCGTGAACTCCCTGGCCCCGAGCTGGATCTACGAGGACATCAACAAGGCGTACTTCGACTTCCTCGCCGAGGAGCAGGGCGTCACCCACCAGGACATCTACGACGAGCGCGCGGCCGCGACCGACCTGCGCCGGCTCGCGACCCCCGACGAGGTGGCCAACGCCGCTCTGCTGCTGGCCTCCCCGCTGGCGAGCGCGATCACCGGCGTCTGCCTGGACGTGAGCTGCGGCGAGTTCCACCGGTGAGCCCGCGCGAGCGCGACTCGGTCGGCACGTTCGAGGACCTGCACGCCTCCGCCACGCGCGCCTGCGGCCTGTCGGACTTCGGCGACGAGGAGTACGTCGAGCCGCTGCGCGTGCTGCTCGCGGCCTACGAGTCGACGGCCGGGCTCACGCCCTACGGCAACGCCGAGCTGCGCGGCTGGGTCCGCGGCGCCCTCACCGCGCGCCTGCTCTCCGAGGCTGCGTTCCACCGCACCCCCGAGGTGCTGGAGACCCCGCTCGAGCGGCCGGTGTTCGTCGTCGGCATCCAGCGCAGCGGCACGACGCTGCTGCAACGGCTGCTCCACGCGGCACCTGACGCGCAGGGCCTGGAGATGTGGCTGACCCAGCTGCCGCAGCCGCGGCCCCCGCGCGAGACCTGGGACGAGGACCCGGTCTTCTCGCTGCTCAAGGCCGCAGTCGACCAGCACCACCTCGACAACCCCGACCTCGCCGGCATCCACTTCGTCGCCGCCGACATGGTCGAGGAGGACTGGCAGCTGATCCGCCAGTCGATGACGACCGAGGCCTGGGTCTACCTCTCCCACGTGCCGGAGTACGCCGAGTGGCTGAGGACCGCGGACCGCGTGCCGGCCTACGAGCGGTTCCGCAAGAACCTCCAGCTGATCGGCTCCTCCGAGCCGGACAAGCGCTGGGTGCTCAAGAACCCCTCGCACCTGGCCTCGCTGCCGGCGCTGTTCGAGGTGTTCCCCGACGCGCTGGTCGTGCAGACGCACCGCGACCCGGTCACCACCGTCGGCTCGGCGTGCTCGCTGTCGGCGACGTCGACGCGCGGGTGGTCCGACGTCTTCGTCGGCGACGTCATCGGTCAGACGATCCTGCGCCAGCAGGCGGCCGAGATGCACGCCGCCCGGGCAGCACGCGAGCACCTGCCCGCCGACCAGATCCTCGACGTGCAGTACGACGACCTGGTCGCCGACCCGATCGGCACGGCCCGCCTCGTGCACGAGTCGTTCGGCCTGCCCTGGGACGA
>CAZKZQ010000389.1:0-2995 GCA_964557235.1 uncultured Nocardioidaceae bacterium | reverse complement strand
ATCTGAAGGGTCGGCCGACGCCGGAACCAATGCCCGCAGGCACGACCTATACCTGCCCCATGCATCCAGAGATCGAGCAGGTCGGCCCTGGAGATTGCCCGATCTGCGGAATGGCCTTGGAACCAAAGGGTGTCCCTCAGGGAGACGAGGGCCCGAACCCGGAGCTGGTGGATTTTACCCGCAGGTTCCGGGTGGGCCTCGTGCTGACCGTGCCGGTGGTGCTTCTGGCCATGGGGGGCTATATCGGCCTCCCCCTTCGCAGCTGGACCGGCGAGCGGGCCGCGCACTGGCTGGAACTGATTTTGGCGACGCCGGTGATCCTGTGGGCCGGTTGGCCGTTCCTCGTGCGCGGCTGGAAAAGCTTTCGCAGCATGAACCTGAACATGTTCAGCCTGATCGGCATGGGGGTTTTCGCCGCGTGGAGCTTCAGCACGGTTGCTGTCATCGCGCCACAGCTGTTCCCGGCCGGTTTCCGTGATGCGGAAGGAAATGTTGGCATCTATTTCGAGGCTGGGGCCGTCATCGTGGTTCTTGTCCTTCTCGGGCAGATCCTCGAACTGCGGGCGCGCGAACGGACAGGATCGGCGATCCGGGCGCTTCTTGATCTTGCCGCCAAGAGTGCTCGTGTCATCCGCAAAAACGGTGAGGAGGAGGAGGTCCCGCTCGAAGACGTGCAGATCGGCGGCCGCCTCCGTATCCGGCCAGGCGAGAAGGTTCCCGTTGATGGCGAGGTGGTGGACGGGCGTTCCTTCGTTGACGAATCCATGCTCACCGGCGAGCCGGTTCCCGTCGAGAAAGCTCACGGCGATCCGGTGACAGGGGCCACCATCAACGGCAACGGAAGTCTGATCATCGAGGCCAGGCGCGTGGGCAAGGATACGATGCTTGCGCAGATCGTGGAGATGGTGGCAGCGGCACAGCGGTCGCGTGCCCCGATCCAGAAGCTCGCCGACGCGGTGGCGGGATATTTTGTCCCGGCTGTTATCGCCGTTGCGATCTTGTCCTTTATCGCCTGGTCGATTTGGGGTCCGGCCCCCGCCCTGGCCTATGCACTCGTCTCGGCCATTGCTGTTCTTATCATCGCCTGCCCCTGCGCCCTCGGGCTTGCGACCCCGATGTCGATCATGACGGCCACAGGCCGAGGCGCTCAGGCGGGCGTTCTCATCAAGAATGCCGAAGCGCTGGAGGCCTTCGAGAAGGTCGACACCCTGATCGTCGACAAGACCGGCACGCTGACGGTCGGCAAGCCGGAACTTGCGGCGCTTCTACCAGAACGGGGTCATGACGAGAACGAGATTCTGCGTCTCGCGGCCAGCCTGGAACGAGGATCTGAGCACCCTCTGGCCGAGGCCATCGTGCGCGGTGCCGAAGCTCGCGGATTGAGCCTGGCACAAGCAGATGACTTCGAGGCTGTCACCGGCATGGGGGTCAAGGGCGTGGTCGACGGAAAATCCGTTGCTCTTGGCAATGCCAGGATGCTGGCCGAACTCGGGATCGATGCACCGGCCGCGGCCGAGGCTGCGAACGCACGCCGGGACGAGGGCGAAACCGTCATGTTCATCGTGGTCGACGGAGTGATTGCAGGTCTGGTCAGCGTTGCAGATCCCGTCAAGGAAACGACGCCCGAAGCGTTGAAGGCGCTGCGCGAACTGGGTTTCCGCATCGTGATGGCGACGGGCGATAACGAGCGCACTGCCCGCGCCATCGCCGGACGCCTCGGGATCGAAGAGATCCGGGCCGACGTGTTACCCGAGGACAAGGCCCGGATCATCCGCGATCTTCAGGCTGAGGGTCGCAAGGTCGCCATGGCCGGAGACGGAGTCAACGATGCGCCGGCACTCGCTCAGGCCGACGTGGGCATCGCCATGGGAACAGGTGCCGACGTTGCCATCGAAAGTGCCGGGATCACCCTGCTGAAAGGCGATCTTGGTGGCATTGTACGCGCACGGCGCTTGTCGCAGGCGACCATGAGCAACATCCGGCAGAACCTGTTCTTCGCGATGATCTATAACGCGGCAGGAGTGCCGGTGGCAGCCGGTCTGCTCTACCCGTTCTTCGGACTGCTCCTTTCGCCGATGTTCGCCGCAGCGGCGATGAGCCTGTCCTCCGTTTCGGTCATCGCCAATGCATTGCGCCTGAGAGGTGTGAAACTGTGAAGAGAGGTTGCCGGGATTACCGGCAGGACCGTGACAGCGGAGTATCCATCGCCGAGGATTTGGCGATGGATACGGCAATTATCATTCATTCTGTTCAGTCTTGGAAATAGGCCAAAGGCTCAGTTTCAGGCCCGAGGCGAATACAAAGGCTTTGGCCCGGTCGTTTCGGGTTCATGCCGCGCCCAGGGAAAAGGCCGAGGCCGTGTTGCTTTTCCAGCCAAGAGCGCTGTAGTCGCCACTTTCCCGCTCCTGGCTGTAGATCCCGTTGAACTGACCGGCGGCAATCTGTTCCAGGGCAATGGCAAGCTGATCGATGTCATCGGTTGAATTGTACATTCCGAAACTGATCCGGACCATTCCAGGCACTGTGCGGCGGTCGCCCCGGGCCATGTCAATGCGTACCTTCTCGACCGCGTCTGGCGAAAGTCCAAGCAAGCGGATCAGGTACGGATGGGCGCAAAAGCAGCCGCTTCTGACGCCAATCCCATATTCAGTCGCAAGTGCAGCCGCAACAAGCCCATGCGGCTGAGATGTCAGCGTGAATGGAATGACCCCCAAACGATCATGACCATCACCCGCATAGCCAGTTCCATGAAACTTCAGGCCCTCGATCCGCCTAGTTAGGGAATATTCTTTTTGAGTGATAAGATGAAGGACTGGATTTTCACGGCGAGCGCGAGCCGCCTGCAATAGCTGTCGGCAAGCTGTGCCTTCGAAGCGCTACGGTGCATCATGCCGTGTGTGTCGGTCAAAATTTGATCGTTCATTCCCCACGATAATTGTTACACGCGTCAACACCCTCTGAGACCACGTCGAGAAGTGAGTCTACATCGCTCAGA
>CAZKZQ010000388.1:0-3017 GCA_964557235.1 uncultured Nocardioidaceae bacterium | reverse complement strand
CCGAGGTCGCGGGCGATCGTCGCGGCCTCGCGGGTCTTCTCCGCGGAGTACGACGAGATGCCGGCATAGAGCGCACGCCCGGACCGCACCGCGGTGTCGAGCGCCATCATCGTCTCCTCGATCGGCGTCTCCGGGTCGAACCGGTGGGAGTAGAAGATGTCGACGTAGTCGAGGTTCATCCGCTTCAGCGACTGGTCGAGCGAGGCGAGGACGTACTTCCGCGACCCACCGCCCTGGCCGTAGGGCCCCGGCCACATGTCCCAGCCGGCCTTGGTGGAGATGACCAGCTCGTCGCGCAGGTCCTTGAAGTCGTCGGCCAGGTAGCGCCCGAAGTTCTCCTCCGCGCGGCCGTAGGGCGGGCCGTAGTTGTTGGCCAGGTCGAAGTGCGTGACGCCCCGGTCGAAGGCGCGGCGCAGGATCGCCCGCTGGGTCTTCTCCGACCGGTCGGTGCCGAAGTTCTGCCACAGCCCCAGCGACAGCGCGGGCAGCTTGAGCCCACTGCGTCCGGTGAAGCGGTAGTCCATCGAGTCGTAGCGGTCCTCGGATGCGCGGTATGCCATGCCTCCACCCTGCCCCGTCGGCGGTGAGTCGTCACACCGGGACGTTCAGCGACACCACGTAGCCGTCCTCGACGGACCCCGTCACGCTCGCCAGCTGGAGGGTGTGCCCGTCCGCGAACACCATGTCGGTGTCAAGGCTCAGGCGGCTGAGGTTGTCGACGCTGGCCTCGTAGCCGTCGGTGGCATAGACCGTCTCGCACACGTCCTTGGGCAGTGCCAGCTGCGAGGTGCGCATCTTCTCGGTGTACGACGTCGCCGCGTCGAGCGAGCGGTAGACCTCGAAGTGCATGTGCGGCCAGCGCCCGTCGTAGCAGGCGGGGAAGATCGTGGTGAACTCCAGCCGCCCGTCGTCGCCGGTGGCCTGCACGCCGCGGCAGTAGTTCTCCTCCTTCACCGCGTCGGAGTACAGCGAGTAGTTGCCGTCGCGGTCGCAGTGCCACAGGTAGACCGCGGCGCCCGCCAGGGGAGTGGCCTCGTCGCCGTCGAGGTCGAAGACGCGCAGCCGCACGGTCGTCGGCACGCCCTCCGCGACCCCCGACGCGCTGCCGAAGGACCGGGTCAGGTCGCTGCGCACGACGCCGCTCTCCGACAGCACGTTGACGCCGTTGGAGCCGTCACCGGGATAGGGCCCGGCGGTCTCCTCGGGGATCTCGCCGGCCGAGGCGTCGACGCCCGTGCCGCCGCTCGACTGCGTCGCGGACGGCGTGCTCGACGAGGTGGCGGCCGAGGCGGTCGTGCCGCCGGAGCCGTCCCCGCACGCGGCGAGGGTCGCGCCCGCGGCGACGGTCAGGCCAGCGCCGCCCAGCAGCCGCAGCAGCCCGCGCCGCCCCAGTGACGCGCGCTCCTGCTGCTCGACGATGAGGGGCAGGTCGGCGGAGAGCCCGCGGTCGTGGTCGTGCAGGTCGTGGTCGTGCGGCTCGTGGTCGTCCATGAGGCCTACGGTGTCGGCTGCTCCTGTGCGCCTGCTGTGCCCGCCGCCTGCTCCGCCTCTGAGCGCAGCACGCAGAACAGGTTGCCCTCGGGGTCGGCCAGCGTCACCCACCCGGACCCGGGGCCGTAGATGCCGCGGTGGTCCTCGTGCAGCACGGCGCCGTACTCCAGCAGGGCCTCCACCTCCTCCTCGCGCGTCCGCTCCCGGGGGCGCACGTCCAGGTGGACGCGCGGCTTGCCCGGGGTCGGGTCGGGCACCTCGATGAACAGCAGCCGATAGCTTCCCTCGGGGTCGAGGATCATGCACTCCTCGTGCCCCGGCAGGTTGGGGTCGCCGGGGACGTCGGTGAAGCCGAGCACGGGCTTCCACCACTCGGAGAGGGCATAGGCGTCGCGGCAGTCGATGGTCGTGTGCGAGACGAAGCAGGCCATGAGTGCAGCGTAGGTTCACCCCATGGCGTACGACGTGGAGCTGGCCGACCGCCTCCGCGACCTCGTGATGGTCGCGGCCGAGGGCGCGGAGGTGACCGAGAAGAAGATGTTCGGCGGGCTGGCGTTCCTCGTCGGCGGCCACATGGCGGTCGCGGCGGGCTCGCAGGGTGGACTGCTCCTGCGGTGCGCCCCGGAGGACACCGACGCGCTCGTCGCCTCCGACCCGGGTCGCACCGGTCGCTTCGAGATGCGCGGCAAGGCCATGGTGGGGTGGCTGCGCATCGACCGGGAGGCGACCACGACGGACGAGGAGCTGCGCCGGTGGGTCGACGTCGGCGTCGACCACACCCGGTCGCTCCCACCCAAGTAGGAATGCGACCACCGCTCCGGGCGTTCAGGTCCCCATGACCACATGGGGAATCATCGGAAGCGGCAACATCGGCAGCACCGTGGCCCGGTTGGCGATCGACGCCGGCCACGAGGTCGTGCTGAGCAACAGCCGGGGACCGGAGACGCTCACCGAGCTCGTCCAGAGCCTCGGTGACAGCGCCCGGGCAGCGACGGCCACGGAGGCGGCTGAGGCCGGCGACGTGGTGCTCGTGACCATCCCGCTCAAGTCCTATCGCGACGTGCCCGTCGAGCCGCTGCGCGGCAAGGTCGTGCTCGACACCATGAACTACTACCCGCAGCGCGACGGCGAGATCGCCGAGCTCGAGGACGAGTCGACCACCACCTCCGAGCTGCTCCAGGCGCACCTGCCGGAGTCCCGGGTGGTGAAGGTCTTCAACAACATCTTCTTCCAGCACCTCGCCTCGCTCGCCCGTCCCGCCGGCGCCGAGGACCGCAGCGCCCTCGCCATCGCCGGAGACGACGAGGAGGCCAAGAAGGTCACGGCCGGGCTGCTCGACGAGCTCGGCTACGACACCCTCGACCTCGGCCCGCTGTCGGAGGGCTGGCGCATCCAGCGCGACACCGCGGCCTACGGCACGCAGTACGCCGCCGACCCGGCCGACTGGACCAAGGGCCCGAAGCCCGCGAGCGCCGACGAGGTCGGCACGCTCGCCGCCCAGGCGAAGCGCTACCGCGACAGCTGAG
>CAZKZQ010000387.1:0-3019 GCA_964557235.1 uncultured Nocardioidaceae bacterium | reverse complement strand
ACACGTCCTCGAGCTCGGCGACGACGTGCTCGCGGGGCACGACGACGACCGGCTGTCATAGGCGCGCTCGCCCAGGAGATCGGCCGGTGCCACCTCCGTGACGATCCTCGCCTCGAGCGGCAGGCGCGGGTGGCGCTCCGCCCAGCGGCTGAGCCACTTGCCGGGCGTGACGCCCTCGACGTACGCCACCGTGAACGCCTCGGGCTCCGGGGGAGCCCCCGCGTCACGCTCGGTCATCTGGGTCCTCCGCTTCGGTCGGCTCAGCCTAGTGCGTGGGTGACTAGGCTCCGGGCATGGCGAAGCAGCAGACGATGAAGCCCCAGACCGCGGCCAAGAAGCTCGGTGTCTTCGCCCCGGCCATGCCCGAGGAGCTGCGCAGCCGGCCCATCTCCCGCGACGAGCTCAACGCCCTGCAGGCCGACCCGCCGGAGTGGCTGCGCGAGCTGCGTCGGGAGGGGCCGCACCCGCGGGCCGAGGTGGCCCGCCGGCTGGGGGTCTCGGGCTCCGCCCTGGCTCGCGCAGGCGTGTCGGACTCGATGACCACGGCCGAGATCACGGCCCTGCTCGAGGAGATGCCGCCGTGGTTGGTGGCCGAGCGCGAGACGCTCCAGGCCACTCGGAGGACCGGCTCCTAGCCTCAGCCGAGGTGGCTGAGGCCGATCGCGAGGACGACGCCGACGGCCGTCGCGACGCCGGCGAGGTAGCTCTCCTCCTTGAACGCCTTGGGGAAGACCTCGGTGGCCAACGACGCGACCACCGCACCGCCGGCCACACAGCGCACCAGGCCCAAGGCTCCCTCCGGGAGCCCGCTGAGGAGGAGGTTGCCTGCCAGGGCCGCTGCCGAGAGCAGCAGCGCAGTCCCCGCCCAGAGGCCGAGCACCTTGCCCTTCGAGCTGCCGTCGGCCATCTCCCGTGCGCCGCCGGCTGCCTCGGGCAGGTTGGAGAGGAAGATCGAGCCCGACAACGAGGCGACCTGCAGGGGGCCGGCACCGATGAGGGCCACACCGAGAGCGAGGTTCTCGGGGATGCCGTCCAACGTGATGGCGGCCAGCAGCCCGCCGCCGCTGTCGGAGCCGAGGCGCTTCGCGACCAGGCGGTCGAGGGCGACGAAGGCGCCGGCCCCGACGAGCACGCAGACGGCGACGGCCCACAGCGGAGCGACGTCGGTCGCAGGATCGATCAGCTCGAGGACGCTGGACACGATGAGCGCACCGCCGGCCAGCGCGATGATGAACCCCTCGAGCCTGCTGGGAAGCGTGCCGTAGACGCCCCAGGCCGCCCCGGCCACGAGGGCGGCCGAGACGACGACGACGACGATGACGGTGAGCAGCACCTCAGTCGCTGTCCCGCTCCAGGGTGACCACGACCTTCACGTCGTCCTCTCGAGGCTCGAAGGCCTCGGGGTACGACGCCAGGGGCACGCGCCGCGAGATCAGCCGTTCCAGCCAGCCGAGGTCGGACCAGGCCAGCGCGACGGCAGCGGACTCGTAGTGCGCACGGTTGGCGTTCACCGAGCCGATGACGACGTCGTTCTCCAGCACCATCTCGCGATTGATGCTTCCGGCCTCCACCTCCAGGGTCCGGCCCCTGGGTGAGACCCCTGTGAGGCACACGATCCCGTAGCTCGACGTCGACCGGAACGCGCCGAACACCAAGGTGCCGTTGCCCGTCGCCTCGATGACGATGTCGGGTTCTCCAGCACGCACGGCGTCGTCCATGCCGCCGTGGTGGTACGTCGCCCCCAGGTCGCTCACGAGGTCCGGCTTGGGCCCGGAGGTGACCCGGTCGAGGACGTGCACGTCGAGCCCGCGCTGGACCCCGAGGAGAGCGGCCAGCAGACCGATCGGGCCGGCGCCGGTGACCAGGACGCTGCGCGGCTCGAACCAGCCACGGGCGCCGACGCGCTCGATCTGGTCCCAGGCCTTGGCGACGATCGAGGTGGGCTCCATCAGCACTCCGACCTCGGCGAGGCGGTCGTCGAGCTTCACGGCGTACGCCGGGTCGACGGACCAGACCTCGCTGCCGTAGCCGTGCACCTCCTTGATGCCGCGCTCGGTGTAGCGGCCGTTGCGGCACATGTCGAACTCACCGTGGCGGCAAGCGCCGCACGGCACCGGGTCCGGTCTGCGTACGACGCCGACGACGAGGTCGCCGGGGCTCAACGAGCTCGACGGGGGAGCCTCCCGCACCCGGCCGAGCGACTCGTGGCCGATCACCAGACGCTCCTCGCCGGCGGGCGCCCAGCCGTAGGCCCCCGCCACGATCTCCTTGTCGGTCCCGCACACGCCCATCGCCAGGCCGTCGACCAGCACCTCGTCGTGGGGCTCGGGCTCGGGAAGCTCGCTGAGGGCAAGGCTGTCGCGCCGGCCCGGCACGACGGTGAGTGCTCGCACGGATCTGTAGGCCCTCTCGGTGGGGTGGGTTCGCAGGGGATGCATCTCTCCCTTACCCCGTCTTCGCGGTCTGTCACTGTGGAGGCATCCGCGGCGCCGTGCGTGGAGGAGGCGAGGTGGTGGTGGACGGCTTCGTCAAGACGACGAGGACGTGCGCGAGGAGCTCGGCTCCGTCCTGAGCCTGGCGACGGACATCGAGCGCTCGCTCGTGCTCGCCGCACGGCGCAGTGGGCGGGTCTCTCCTGCGAGCGCCGACGAGGTGCTGCGCGACATCGAGGGACGGGTGCTCCGGGACTTCCGGTGACCTGGCGCCGGCCCACCGACCCACTCTTCCGTGTGCAGGGCTGCACTCTCTAACGTGGTGGCAGCGACTGCGGGACAGGAGGGGCCGATGCGGGTCATGGGGCGGACGCGAGCGTCCTCGCGCGGTGCCGTGGCGAGTGCCGTCGCGCTCGTGGCGTTCGCCGCGTTCACCGGCGCGCCGGCGTTCTCCGCGCCGAAGCCGGGGCCGACGCCGCCGTCCCCTGTGGGCTCGCCGAGCCCGACCCCGCCGTCGCCATCGCCCACCAAGAAGCCCAAGCCGCCGGACACCAAGGCGCCCGGCCGACCTGACGTCGGGTCGCCGA
>CAZKZQ010000386.1:0-3034 GCA_964557235.1 uncultured Nocardioidaceae bacterium | reverse complement strand
CCAGGTCCAGCCGGTGGCCTGATGGTGGCCGAGTCACCCGTCGTGCTGGACGAGCCGGTCGCCGCCGCCTTGCTGGGCCCGCACGCGCACCTGTCCCGCCGGGTCGGCCGCGCGGCGTCGTACGACCCCGCGGTGGCGACCTTCTCCGCCGTACCGATCGACGCGACCCGGCGGGACTGGGACGACCTGGCGACGCTGCTGGGGCCCGGGAGGTTCGCGGACCTGTTCAGCCTCCCGGTCGCTCCCCCGGACGACTGGGAGCCGGCGTTCGTACTCGACGGCTTCCAGATGCTCGGCTCCCCCGCAACGCTCGCTCCGGCCGAGCGCGACCCTGCGCCCCGGGAGCTCACCGCCGACGACGTGCCGGACATGCTCGCGCTGGTCGAGCAGACCCGGCCCGGGCCGTTCCGGGACCGGACGTCCGCGATGGGGCGCTACGTCGGCGTCCGCGACGACGCGGGCCGCCTGGTCGCGATGGCCGGCGAGCGCCTGCGCCTCCCGGGGTTCACCGAGGTCAGCGCGGTCTGCACCGCACCGGAGGCGCGTGGCCGAGGGCTGGCCGAGCTGCTCGTCCGCGACGTCGCCGCCCGGATCATCGAGCGCGGCGACCAGCCCTTCCTCCACGTCGCCGCGAGCAACACCGGCGCGATCCGGCTCTACGAGCGGCTCGGCTTCGTCGTACGACGCGAGGTGGCCTTCCGCGGGTACCGCACGCCGACGCGTCAGTAGTGGATGGCCCACATCGCGTCGATGCGAACACCCAGCCGCGTCGACTCCGCCAGCGCGATCTGCAGCGATCCGTAGGCGTCGTTGCGGAATCGGTAGCGGTAGGTCGTGGAGCGGCCGTCGGTGAAGGTCACGCAGTTCTCCGCGGCCAGGGTGCCGATCCTGGCCCTGGGGCACGACCGCGGGCGGACGCCGACGACACGCACGTGGAGCGTGTTCACTCGCATGCCCGATCGGACGACGGCGTCGCGTGGACCGCGCAGGACGGTCGCGGTCCCGGAGTACGCGCCCGAGAGGCGCACCCTGCGGGCACCACCCCTCACTTCGAAAGACCGGTCGTCCATCGGGACGGTCTTGCACCGCGGCCTGTCCCGGTCAGGCGATCCTTGGCGACCGGCACGATCCGCGGCGCGGACCCAGAAGCATACGGTCGAGCCGGCGGCAAAGGCCTTGCTGAGTGACGTCGCGGTCGTGTCCGTCCATACGGCGGGACGGACGAGGGCGCCCCGTGGTCGGCCAGGCGGGGCCACCCAGTAGCGGACGCCGTACCGGACTTGGTCGTCGTCACCGCCCGCCCAGGAAAGTCGAATCGGTACGCCCGACGTTCCTCGCACGAGCGTGTCGTGGTTGCGGTCGTCGCTCGGGCGCCACTCGACCACGGGATCGGTGGCATCGAGGTAGGTGCACCGGGTCGACCACTCACCGACGTTTCCTGCCCAGTCGATGGCACGTGCCCTCAGGCAGAGGTTGACACCACCGACACCGGGGTCTGGGTCGAGTCCGGTGGAGGTGCTCCTCGAGACAGGACGGTTCGCCCAGGCCGGCTCGGGAGTCCCGCGCACCCACGCCTTCCAGTCCGACTGGTAGTCCAAGGTGTCGTCGTTGCCCGGATCGGCTCCGTGCCAGGAGAAGTGAGGACCGGAGCCCTCGTAGGCGAAGGCGAGCCCCGGGCCGTCCACCGCGATCGTGGGAGCCACGTCGTCCGCCGTGGTCGTCAGGGGCGGCTGCAGGCCCGCGACTGTCAGCACCCGAAGTCCGTGGGCGCTGCTCCGGTGAAGCACGGATCGGGCATCACCACGGTCCGGTACAGGGCCGGGGTAGGCCACTGTGGGTACCTCCACCGCGTCGTGACCGGCGCCGAGGTCCATGATCTCGAGGTACGAGGGCCCGCCGCGGACGGGAGTCGTTCGGCGCACGCCGAAACCGTTCCCGACCTCCCATTCACTCCCCGGGAGCTGATGCGGCCGGAGTGAGCCGTCCTGCCGCAGCAGCACGCTGTAGTCCTGGCCGATGCACCCCGCAACGATGTTCCCGTCACGCATCCCGTGGAACGGCCAGGCGTCACAGGACGCCGGCAGCTGCTGGGAGGTCAGCCAGGTGGTCGATCCGACCCCGCGGGTGGCGATCCGGTTGCCGGGGACGAACTCGGCAAGCACCCCGTCCACGACCGGCGGGGCATCGACCGTCTCGTGGTGACCCGCATCCCCACTGTCCAACACGTTTCCCCCAAGGTCGTAGAGCACCCAGGGGTAAGGCTGTTGGGAGGTGCGATTCGTCAGCGCGGCTCCACCGTGGGTCACCCGCCAGTTGTCACATCCCGGCACCGTGCTTGCCGCGCCGGGCCCGGTGATGATGCGCGTGATGCACGGGGAACCGCTGAGCGCGGCAGCGATGACACCATTGTCGATGTCCGGGATACGGCTTCCGACATACACCAGCGGTGCATTCGTCACAGGGTCGATGACCGCTTCCCACGTCCCTGTCCCGTCGGATGCCGTCCGGTAAAGGGTCTTCGCACCCGCAGCCCCTGCCCGCAGACCGGCATAGGCCCACGCCCGGTCGAGCGCGAGGCCCACGATCTCGAGTCCGTCGGGCGTGGGCGGGAGGTCGACCGTCGTCAGGGTGAGCGCCGACCCCGGAGGTACGTCGTCGTCGGCCTGCGCCGACGTGCTGGTCGCTGCTGCCAGACCCGCCACCGTCATCGCTCCTACGAGCAGCGCCACCAACCGACGCCGTCGCCCCCTGACACCCGTCACGCCAGCGCCTTCCGCCCGAGAACCCGGCCGCCAGCCTTGCACGCGACCAGACCCGTTGTCCGGCTTTCGGCAAGGCACGTGCCTGCGAGTGCAAACGCAACCCGCTCAGCGGTGAACGATGGCGCGCGACGTTGTCCACCGATCCTTCCGGACGACGCCGTTTCGTCGGCCGTTGCCGGCGGAACCGACAGCCCGCCGGCCGAGGCACCAGGCTTCGCTCACGCCTTCACCAGGCGCCGCAGGGCGAGACGTGCGATCGGCAGGTACGGCGC
>CAZKZQ010000385.1:0-3045 GCA_964557235.1 uncultured Nocardioidaceae bacterium | reverse complement strand
CCCGGTGCAGCGACGATCCTCATCAGGTCCCGAGCCTGGTGTCGAGGATCCTGACCCCGGGACCGTCGAGGTCCTGCAGCGCCGCGCGTCGCCCGCTCACCGCCATCCCCAGCGCCTCGCCCCGGCCGGTGACCTCTGCCCCGTCCCCCGACGACCAGTCCGCGTCGGTGGCGACCAGCCGCAGACCCTCCACCCGGCCCGGCGTCACGAGTGACGCGACGGGCCGCGGACCGGTGAGGTGGTCCAGCAGGGTCGTCCAGTCCTCGACGGGGACGTCCGCGGACAGTCCCAGCGGACGGGCGATGTCGCGCAGGTGGATGCAGGTCTCCGCGAAGGGTCCGATCGGTCCCACGCGAGGTGGGGCGACCCGGTCCGCCGCGTGGGAGCGCAGCGCCGCGACGATCTCCGGCCGGCTGCGCCGGGCCAGGCGCCGGGTCACGTGATCGACCACTCGGTCGGTGTCGCCGCGGTAGCGCAGCGCGGTGAGGAAGAAGCGCCCGAAGCCCACCAGGAAGGGCTGGAGGAGGTGCGCGGCCACGGTGTGCACGTCCCAGCCCGCGCAGAGCGACGGGGACCGCCACTGGGCGTCGTCCAACCCGTCGAGGACGTCGGCGATCACGAGCCGGTTGGCCGTCGCCCGGTCGAAGACCGTGTGCTCGGAGGGGACCTCACCCACCGCTGTCCTCCTCGCTGTCGTCGCGGGCGGGGCGGGTCGCCTGTGCCCGGCTCTTGATGTCGCCGGCCAGCCGCTCCATGACCCGGCGCGTGGTCTCGAGGTCCTCGTCGCTCACCTCGGCCGCCAGCCCGGCCAGCTGCTCCAGCTCCTGCGCGCGGACGACGTCGAACGCCGACGTCCCGACCGCGGTAGGCGCCACGAGCGGCGACCTGCGGTGCCGCGGGTTCGCGACGAGCCGCACGTGCCCGGCGACGATCAGCTCGTTGACGAGCCGCTGTGCAGCCTGCCGGGAGACGTCGAGGACGCGGGCGACGTCGGGCACGGTCAGTGGGCCGGACCCGACCAGGATCTCCAGCACCGCGCGCATCCCCACGGTGAGCCCGTGGCGCCGCAGACCGTCCTCGACCACGCGCGCGGAGCTCAGGGTCATGGGACGCACCAGCCTGACGACCTCGTAGACCCGCTCGCCTCGATCGCGCACCCTCCGATCCTGGGAGATGACAACGTTGTTGTCAATTTCCCTCGAGCTCGTCGAGGAAGCGCCGCACGATCTCGGCGACCTCGTCGACCCGTTCCTCGAGAGCGAAGTGGCTGGGTGTCGAGGAGCTGCAGGTCGGCGTGCGGTCCCTAGCCGTTCTCCTCCATCAGGTGTGCGAGGACGTCGTCGCTCTGCTCGGGGATGTTGGGCTGCAGGGTGAGCCCGGTCGAGGCGGCTGCCCGGCGGAACGCGTCGCGGGCCGGCGCGACCATGCCGAGGTCGTCCATGCACGCGCCCAGCTCGTACCACAGCTGGGCTGCGCTGCGATCGGCTCCGATCGAGGTGAGCAGCGCTGCCGCGCGCGCGAACTGCACCTGCGCCTGGTCGGGGTCGCCGGTGCGGGCGGCGACCTGGCCCAGCAGCGATCGCGCGTCCGCCTCGATGAGCGGCGACGGCTCGGGCAGGGTCTCCAGCGCCTGGTCGGCGAGCCTGCCGGCGGAGGCGAGGTCGCCACGCAGCAGGTGCACGCGCGCCAGTCCGGTGGCCGTGCGGGCGAGGTCGACCGGGCTCGCGCTGGTGGTCCTCAGCTCGGCGTCGGCCGCGGTGAGGGTGGCGAGGGCCTCGTCCAGGGCCGGCGGCTCGCTGCGCAGCTGGAGGGCGCCGAGCTGGGCCCGCAGGCGCGCCAGGTTGCGGGCGTCGCGGCCCTCGGCCAGCAGCGCGAGCGCGCGCTTGGCCAGCGGGATCGCCTCGGCGACGTTGCCGCGGAAGGACTCCACCATGCTGGCGTTCCAGTACGCCGACGCGCGCGCTCGGGGCGAGCCGATCGCCTCGGCGGCGGCCACGGCCTCGCGGCACAGTCGGGCCGCCGTGGCGACGTCGCCGCTCTCGTAGTACGCCGCGGCGACGGTCACGACGAGCTGGACCGCGTCGTCGGTGCCCTGGAGCCCGAGCTCGCCGAGGACCGCGAGCAGGGACTCGCCCACCTCGATCGAGCGGGCGAGCTCGCCGGTCTCCCGCAGGCACCGGCACAGGGCGATCGCGGCGGTGGTCGCGCTCAGGGATCCCGGCCGCACCAGGGGCTCGAGCTCCGCGATGGCCTCGGCCAGTCGTCCCTGCGCCTCCAGCGAGCGGGCGTGGAGGAAGCGGGCGCGGGCGAGCAGCGGGTGGTTCTCGGGGATGGCGTCGACCGCGGTGCGGGAGTGTCGCTCGGCGGCGATCGGGTCGGCGTTCTCCAGGGCCAGCTCGGCGAAGTCGATCTCGAGGCGGATGGCGTTGGGGACGTCGACGTGGTCGGCGGAGAGCAGGTCGTCGGCGGTGACCGAGAGGCGCCCCGCCAGCACCTCGAGCAGGGCCAGGGAGGGCTTGCGCTTCCCCGACTCGATGCGTGACACGTGCGCGACCGACACGTCGTCCCTGCCGAGCTCGCCCTGGCGCAGGCCTCGCCGGACCCGGGCGGCCTTGATCCGGCGACCCAGAGCGACGGGGTCGGCCGCGCGCAGCACCGCCTCCTGCTCGGGGTTCATGCGCCGAGTCTGGTGGGCGAGCCCCCGGTTCTCAACTGGTGGACCCCAGGTCCGAGATTCGTGGCCGCGGGTCTGTCCGCAAATGCCGCGAATTGCTTGACAACTCATGGTCAATCCCAGTTGTCTGTGCTGGCAAGTTGTGAACCGTTCGAATCTCGGGGTGGAGCAGCTCGCGCGGCTTGTGGAGCGAGAGGGGGCGCTTCGCTCGACCTGGCGGACCTCGGGTCGTCGGCACCGACGACCCGAGGCGCCGCGGTCAGAGGAGCGACTGGACGCCCTTCAGCAGCTCGCGTGCGGCGACCATGCGCTGGATCTGGTTGGTGCCCTCGTAGATCTGGGTGATCTTGGCGTCGCGCATCATCCGCTCG
>CAZKZQ010000384.1:0-3075 GCA_964557235.1 uncultured Nocardioidaceae bacterium | reverse complement strand
ACGGTCGGGCCGTTGTAGGCCGAGCCCACCGGCGGCAGCGCGTCGGGGGCGATGGTCATGAAGCGCGCGGCCTTGAGCTTGCCGCCCTGGACGACCAGGCCGGCCTGCTCGCGGCCCATGTCGATCCCGAGCCCGCTGGAGAGGGTCTGCAGACCGGCGTCGATGTTGTTGGAGCTGAGCTGGTTGAGCGCCGTGGTGATCCCGATGCCGCTGAGGAAGGTCGACACGATCGGCCCGAGGATGCCGAGGCTCGCGGTCACGTCGCTCACCGCCTGGTTGAGCCGCGACTGCACGGACTCGTTGAGCCGGTCGACCACGCCGGTGGGCTGGATGCCGGCGATGTTGAGCGAGTCGGCGCTGCCGTTGTCGATGAACACCGGGCGGAACGTGAGCACCGGGTAGTCCACCTGCCCAGGGGTGTTGAGGCTGACGTAGCTCAGCACCGGCACCCAGCCGAACCGCGGCGAGGAGTAGATCTCGCTCTTGATCGCGTCGTTGGGCGTGAGCAGGGGCAGGTTCGGCAGGAGGTAGGTGTCCAGGGCCATCGCCAGCTGGCTGTCGAGCAGGGTGCCGGACCCGCTGCGGAGGTAGTCGCTCAGCCCGTCGTTGTTGTAGAGCCCGCTGAACCCCAGTGCGCTCAGGTCGACCTTGTTGCCGGACGCGCAGGCGCCGGCGCGGCTGCAGCTGAGCCGGCCGTAGCCCGGCTCGGTGGGGTTCGACGCGGTGCTCTTGAGCATCCCGTCGGTGAACTCCTGCTCGGCCGTCGCGTCGCTGCGCAGCCGCACGCAGTTGGCGGGCGCGTTGCCGAGCAGCGTGGCGTCGTACGTCGCCTGCGTGTCGAGCCGGTTGTACGCCGCGTTGCTGCACCCCGTGAGCCCGTAGGCCGGGTTGCCGAGCACGGTCGCGACCGCCCCGTTGAGCGTCGCGACCAGCCCGGACGCGCTGCCGTCGAGGGTGGAGAGGTCGGCCCCGCCGAGCGCCTGGACGAACGCCTCGTTGCGGGTGATCGGGTGGTCCATGCCCTCCTGGAGGTTGCGCGTGAGCGCCGGGGTCCCCTGGTCCTTGGCGCGCGGGGAGTCCAGCAGCCGCCCGCAGGCGACCGACTCGTCGAGGTCGAGCAGCCCGCCCATCGCGGTGAGCAGCGACCCGACGACGCTGGACTGCGCGGGATAGACGTCGAACGACACGGCCTGGTCCGACCACTTCGGCGTGCCGCTGAAGAGCGCCAGGAGCGTGGTGGGCACCTTGACCTTGACGTACCACCGGCCCGGGGTGTTCTTCACCGCGTCGGGGATCGTCACCGTCGCGATCTTCGTCGTCGTCGACAGCGAAGAGATCGCCACGGGGCCCACCGTCGTGGTGCCGCGCTTGAACACCACCTGGTAGCCGCTGAACAGCGTGAGCGAGAGCAGGTTGGGCGAGTTCACCCCGACGGTCAGGGTCGTGCCGTCGCTGGAGGGGTTGGAGACCGTCACCAGCGCGCTCGCGTTGCTCCCGGAGTACGCCGCCTCCCACGCCGCCAGCGCCGGCTCGCTCTGCGTGGGGAGCGAGCCGTTGGAGGAGTAGCTGCCCGGGACGATGTAGCTGATCGGCAGGAGCTTGTCGACGCCCGCGCCGAGCCCGGCCTGGTTGATCACGCCGGCGAGGCACTGCAGCGACAGGCCGACGGGGAGCAGCCCTCCGGGCGAGGAGACCTTGGCGGTGGCCGACTTGCTCTGGGTCACGCCGGAGGCGTCGGTGACGCCGGCCCAGACGTAGTCGATGCGGGCCTCCGGGCCGATCACCTGCACCTGGGTGCTCGAGGGGAAGGTGACCCTGCCGGTGTCGAGCAGGTGCTGGGCATAGACCGTGAGCGTCGGCGAGGTGCTCGAGCTCGGGCACGCGGCCGGGATGAGCGGGTCGAGGGTGCGCTGACCGGGGAGCTCGTGGCACGCGACGTAGTGCGCCACGCGCTTGGCGACCACCAGCCGCGACGCGGTGTCGGCGGCGGGGAGGGCCTCGGCGGCGAACATCGCGGCGCCGTCGGCCTGCTGCTGGAGCTCCCCGCGGCGGACCCAGGTGGTGCCGATGTCGACGACGAAGGCGGCCACGATCATCAGGACGACCACCACGAGGGCGGACAGCAGCGCGACCGCTCCTCCCTCTCGGGAGCGGTCGCGTCCTCGGGTCCTCCCCAGCGGGGCGGCCTCGACCTGGTGCCCCATGGCTACCTCTACGTCAGCAGGCCTGGACGTCCAGCCGCACGTTGTCCAGGTGGATGTAGGCGTCGGAGACGACCTCCCCGCCGTTGGGCAGCAGGCCCTGCATGGCCGACTGTCCCACCGACACCTTCACGCTCAGTTTGGCATCGACGCCGAGCTGGTGAGGGACGAAGTCGACGATCTCGGCGGTGACGTCCCCGGCCTGGACGGGGGTGCCCGAGGTGACGTTGTTGGCGTTGGCGACCACGGTGTTGACGAGCAGGGAGCGCAGCGACGCGCAGCTGGCGAACGCGCCGTACACCGCGCCCTGGTCGACCTGCGGGTCGACCTTGTCCGACTGGACCTCCCAGAAGTACTGGCCGTAGGCCAGCACGCCGATCATGAGTGGGCTCAACAGGGCGCTGATCAGGCCGGCCTCGACGGCGGCCACGCCCCGCTGGTCGCGGCGACGGGCACCCCGACCCAGGCGCGCACGCATCTCCCTCATCGGATCCCTCCCAAGGATCTCGACGGCTCGCGGGTCCCCACCCGCTGCTCCCCGCCACCCCTGACGAGTCAGCCGCCGGTCGCAGTTGTACGTGCGACCAAGTACAGGGTACGTGACGTTGGTCCCGAAACGGGAGATAGCGACAAAGGTGGTCTAGCCATACATCTCGGGTAGCCCGTTCGGGCCACCCGCCCTGGCTCAGTCCTCCGGCGGCTGCAGGTCGGACTCGGCGAGCTCCTCGACGTTGACGTCCTTGAAGGTGAGCACCTTGACGTTCTTCGCGAACCGCGCGGGACGGTACATGTCCCACACCCACGCATCGGTCATCGAGACCTCGAAGAACACGTCGTCGGCCTCGGTGCGGGCCTTCACGTCGACCTGGTTGCA
>CAZKZQ010000383.1:0-3085 GCA_964557235.1 uncultured Nocardioidaceae bacterium | reverse complement strand
CCGCGCCTTGAGCGTCGAGGAGGCGTAGGCGTTCACGATCTGCGAGGAGGCCACCATCGGGTTGGCCTGGGGCTGCTGGGCGACGCTGATCCCGAACTCGGTCTCGATGCCCATCACGCGACGCACGGTCATGCCTCAACCCTACGTGCGCGGGCCGCTGAAAATTCTTTTCGCCGAACCGCGTCACGATCCCCGCGATGACACGTCCCCTTCCCAGAGCGTGCGGAGACCAGGACTGGGAGGCCCGATCACCGAGCTCGGCGAAAAGGGACGCGTGAGGCGGCCGGGACGGGAGACCCGGCCGCTCCGCGAGAGGGGCCCGACGGGGGCGGCGGTGCTGGGTCTCGCCGCCCCGAAGTCGTTTTCGGACCCGTGACGTCGGTACGGTCGGTCACGTGGAGATGGTCGGACTGGTCGACGAGCAGGGACGCCCGAGCGGCGCGGCCCCGCGCGACGTCGTACGCCGCGACAACCTGCGGCACCGCTCGACCGGGGTGATCGTGCGGCGTCCGTCGGACGCCGCGGTCTACGTGCACCTGCGCTCCCCCGACAAGGACTGGTCGCCGTCGCACCACGACGCCGCCGCCGGGGGCGTGCTGGGGCCCGAGGAGGACCCGGTCGAGGGCGCACGCCGCGAGCTCGCCGAGGAGCTCGGCATCGAGGGCGTCGAGCTCACCCCGCTCCTCGTCGCGTCCTACGACGACGAGACCGTGCGCTACGTCGCCCACGTCTTCGAGGCCTGGTGGGACGGCCCCGTCCGGCACGTCGACGGCGAGGTGGTCGACGGCGGCTGGATGTCGGTGCCGGACCTGGTGGACCACCTCGACGACCCCGCGTGGGCGTTCGTGCCCGACACCCGGGCCCTGCTGGACCAGCTCGCCGACGCGGCGACCGGGGACTGGGGCCTGCTGCGGGCCCTGCGCCACGCCCGGCGGCTGGGCCTCGAGGTCGAGGTGCGCCGCCACGGCAAGGTGTCCTCGCTCGCCGAGGCCGCGGCCGCCCGAGGGGTCGCCGAGTCGTCGCTGATCAAGACGCTGGTGGTGCGGCTCAGCGACGAGGACCACCGTCTCGTGCTGGTGCCCGGCGGGCGCAAGATCTCCTGGCCGCCGCTGCGGGCCCTGTGGGGGGTCAACCGCACCTCGATGCCCGACGCCGCAGCCGCGCTCGCGGTCACGGGCTATCCCCGCGGCACGATCACCCCGCTCGGCACGCGCACCGAGCTGCCGGTGGTCATGGACAGCGCGGTCCGAGGGCTCGTCTCGATCGGGGGCGGAGCCCACGGGGTCGGCCTGACCGTCGACGCGTCCGCGCTGGCCGAGGCGCTGGGAGCCACGGTCGCCGACGTCACGGAGCCCGAGTGAGCTGGTGGGAGGACCGGGTCCTCCCCCACCTGGTCGAGGCCAGCTGCGGCACCGGGGCCGTCCGGTTCCACCGCCGTCCCGTGGTCGCCGGGCTGCACGGCCGGGTGCTCGAGATCGGCTTCGGCTCGGGGCTCAACGTCCCGCTCTACCCCGCGGCGGTGGCCGAGGTGCACGCCGTGGAGCCGAGCGACCGCGCGTGGGGGCTGGCCGCCGGCCGCGTGGAGGCCTCGCCGGTGAGGGTGGTCCGCACCGGTCTGGACGGCCAGCGGCTCACCGAGCCCGACGGCGCCTTCGACTGCGCGTTGTCGACCTTCACCCTCTGCACCATCCCCGACCAGCGCGCCGCGCTGCGGGAGGTACGCCGGGTGCTGCGACCGGGCGGGACGCTGCACTTCCTCGAGCACGGGCTCTCCCCCGACGCCGGTGTGGCGCGCTGGCAGCGTCGCCTCGAGCCGCTGCAGCGACGGGTCGCGGGCGGCTGCCACCTGACGCGCGACCCGCTGGCCGACCTGGCCGCGACCGGCTTCGAGGTGCTCGACGTGCACCGGGAGTACCTCCGCGGCCCGCGCGTGAACCAGCCGTTCGCCTACCTCTACCGAGGCGTGGCCACCACGGCCTGAGGCCGTCAGCCGGCCGTGCCGAGCCGACGCCACACGTCGACGTTGCAGGAGTCCTCGATCATTGCGTAGGGGTAGTCCGGCAACCCGGGGGCGCTGACCCTCCCGAGCAGCGCCAGGTCGTCGGCGTCGAGCTCGACCGACGTGGCGCCCAGCAGCTGACCGAGCTGGTCGACCGTGCGCGCGCCGATGATGACCGACGCCACGGCGGGCCGGGTGAGCAGCCACGCCAGCGCGACGTGCGGCACGGGGCAGGCGTGCTTGGACGCGACCTGGTCGACGGCCTCGAGCACCCGCCAGGTGCGGTCGTTGTTGCGCTTGTCGTAGGCCTCGACGCCCCGGCCGGGGTCCTCGCCCAGCCGGGTCGCGCCGGACGGCCGGGTGTCGGAGGAGTACTTGCCGGTGAGCCAGCCGCCGCCCAGCGGCGACCACGGGGTCACGGCGAGCCCTTCGGCCATCGCGCACGGCAGGACCTCGTGCTCGATCGTCCGGTCGAGCAGGTTGTACTGCGGCTGGATGACCGTGGGGACGACGAAGCCGCCGAGCCTCGCGGTGGTCATGATCCGTGCCAGCTGCCAGCCGAGCACGTTGGACCAGCCGATCGAGTGGATCCTGCCCTGGCGTGCGAAGCCGGAAAGCACGTCGAGGGTCTCCTCGACCGGCGTGCGGTCGTCCCAGCCGTGGATCAGGTAGAGGTCGACGGCGTCGACCCCGAGCCGCTCGAGCGAGGCGTCGAGGCTGCGCACGAGCGAGCGGCGGGACGCCCCGGCCGATCCCGGCGGCGGCGCGAAGCGGCCCTTGGTCGCCAGGACGACGTCGGTGCCGGGGTTGGCCGCGAGCCAGCGGCCGATGATCCGCTCGGACTCACCGCCGCCGTAGACGTCGGCGGTGTCGATCATCGTCCCGCCGGCCTCCACGAAGGCGTCGAGCTGGGCGTGGGCCTCCGCCTCGTCGGTCTCGACGCCGAAGGTCATCGTGCCGAGCGCGATGGTGGACGCCGACGGGCCGGAGGGGCCCAGGGGTGCGGTGGGAAGTGCGGTGCTGGTCATGTCCCCAGGCAACACCCCCGGGCAAGCCTCAGCCGCGGCGGGTGCTCAACGCGTGGGC
>CAZKZQ010000382.1:0-3103 GCA_964557235.1 uncultured Nocardioidaceae bacterium | reverse complement strand
TGGGGCAGTCACGCCGGGACTCGTTGCTCGTGGGTGCGGAGCGAGTCCCGGCGACGGCTGTCCAGGGGCGAGTGCCGGCGCTCGAGGCGGCCGTCGAGGATGGCGCGGGCGCGGTCGGCCGCGCCGGCGTGCACCAGCGCGAAGAGCAGCGTCTCCTCGACCACCTCGCGCTGCGCGGCGGAGCCGCCGACCTTGGGCAGCGCGGGCACGATCTCCTCCAGCGTCGCGGCGGCCGCGGCCCAGCGCTCCTCGACCGACGCGGTCAGCGCGGTGCACAGCGGCGCGACGACCGTGCGCATCGCGCCCCGCGAGCCGCGCATGCGCCGCTCGAGGTCGGCCAGGCGGGCCAGGTCGCCGTCGGCGGCGAGGGCCAGTGCCGCGTGCATGGCGACGAACGGCGTCTGCGGTGCGGTGAGCAGGTCGGGCTCGATCGCCCCCAGCACCGAGGACACCGGCGGGGCGGCGCCCTCGCCCTCGGACCCGGCGGGCCACTCCGAGGTGGTCACGCGCCAGCGCCACAGCAGCGACGCCGAGTCGATCAGCGAGCGGACGCCGGTGACGGTGCCGGGGCCGAGCTGGGAGTAGTAGCGCTGCCGCACGGCCTCGGTGTCGCCCAGCGCCAGCTCGTGCAGCGCGGCGTGCCACGAGAAGTGCGCCCGGTGGCTCGCCGCACGGCCGCTCTCGGCGACCCAGTGGTCGAGCCAGGCGCGGCCGGACTCGTGCTGCCCGGTCTCGTAGTTGACGTGCGTCTGCGCGTGCACCGCGTGGCCCGAGCTCGGCTCGCAGGTCAGCGCGCTCTCCGCCAGCCAGCCCGCCTCCTCGAACCGGCCCTGGTCCTGGCGGGTGAAGGCGAGCAGCGAGATGTACCACCAGTGGTCGCCGTACGCCGGCGCGAGGCCCTCGACGAGGTCCCACGCCTCCTGCTGCACGTCGGTGACGCCGGAGAACGCGATCGTCGGGACGGCCGCGGAGACGGCGAGGACGTCGCGGGGGTACTGCGCGATGTGGTTCATCAGCGCGCCCGAGCCGCTGCCGTTGACGTCGGCCACGCGTCGGGTGACCACGTCGACCAGCGAGCGCTCGCGGTCGTCGCCGCGCCGGCGTACGGCCTCCTGCGCGGCCTCGAGCGCGGAGCTCACGTCGCAGACGGTGCCGGCCTCGTGGCCGAGCATCGCGAGCGCGGCGTGGCCGAGGGCGAAGCCGGGGTCGAGCTCGACGGCCTGCGTGATCAGCTCCTCGCCGCCGGCCTGCAGGCGCAGCACGCGCTCGAGCCCGGCGTTGAACGCGGTCGCGGCGTCGGCGGTCGTGGAGATCGGCAGGCCGAGCGGGTCGCGGGGCCGGGCGACGGGGTGGCGACCGCTGACCAGGCGGCCGTCGGCGAGACGGCGGGGCAGCGGGGCGACCTCGTCGAGGACGGAGGTGGCGACGCCGAGCGCCTGGGTGCGGATCTCGGGGATCGCGGTGGACTCCCACAGCTCGCCGCGACGCAGCGAGCCGAGCGTCCACAGCGGTGCGTCGGTGGTGCCGGTCGCGTCGACCAGGCGGCCGCGCTGCGTGCGGAAGCCCATGCCGCCGGTCGCGGGCGTGGCGAGAGCGCCGCCGGCGCGGGGGCGGAGCAGGTCGTCGACGAGCGGGTCGCCGGCGAGGGTCAGGTCGGTGCCGGGGCCGGTGCAGTTGACCACCCAGCCGACCTCGCGGACGGTGCCGTCGGTGAGGGTCACCGCGAGCCCGCCGCGGGGCAGGGGCTCGGCGTCGACGACCTGCGCGGGCCCGATCGCGAGCGCTCCCTCGGCGCAGAGCGCGTCGAGCGCCTCGCGGCTCTCGCGCGGCATGCGGTGGCGCAGGACGTTCCAGCCGGCGGCGTCCTCGCGCAGGAACCTCGCGCGGTCGTCCTCGTCGAGGCGGTCCCACAGCGACTGGGCGTGCACGCGCAGGCCGTCCATCGCCTGGCGCCAGTCGCCGGTCGTGTCGCGGACCTGGCGCAGGTGGCGCACGGCCTGGTCGCGGATCTCCTCGAGCGAGCTGCCCCAGTCCTCGATCTCGGGGATCGCGGCGAGGCCGGGGACCTCGGCGTGGGTGCGGGGGAGGCTGCCGCTGCGCGAGACCGCGTGGAGCGTGCGGTCCGCGCGGGTGTGCGCGAGCGAGAGCACGACGTCGACGGCGGTGAGGCCGGTGCCGACGAGCAGCACGTCGGCCGGGCCGACCGCGTCGCGGCGTACGACGTCGAGGGCGCCGGGCGCCCACGGGTCGGGCACGAAGAAGGGGCTGCCGGCCAGGCCCTCGGGGGCCCAGGCCGTGCCGGGCGGGAGGATCCCGGTCGCGACGACGGCGGCGTCGGCGTCGAGGGTCTCGCCGTCGTCGGTGCGGACGACCACGCCGGAGCGAGTGCGGCCCACCCCGACGGCACGCGCGCGGAGCCGGCGCAGCGTGACGTCGGGGTGGGCACCGAGCGCCTCGAGGAGCGTGTCCTCGAGGTAGCGCCCGAACTCACGGCGCGACGCGAAGTCGAACGCCGTCCCCCCACGAGGGTTGTGGCGCAACCGCCAGGCCACGAAGTGCCCGGGATCCTCCGGGAGCGCACTCATGGACCCTGCCACGACGTTCAGCAGGTGGCGGTCGTCGGAGGTGCCGAACGCGACCCCCCTGGCATCCCGGTCACTGGGGTCGACCAGGACGAGCTCCAGGGGAGTACTGCGGCGGGCCGCGGTCCGCACCAGGTGCAGTGCGGTCAGGGCCCCGGAGGCGCCGGCGCCGAGGATGGCGATGCGCGAGCGTGCCGGTGCGACCATGTGAACCCTCCAAACCCTAGTAACTCACTAGAGATTAACTCAGGGTGGTGAGGTTTCGCGAATCGGACACGCCGGGTACTGGTCGCAGCACAACACCTGGTCGGGCTGTCTGGGAACTGGAGGAACGCATGATCCGCAAGGGCAGCACCGTCTCGTGGAAGTGGGGCAGCAGCACCGCCGAGGGCAAGGTCGCCGAGGTGCACCACGACAAGATCACCCGCCAGAGCAAGGGCGAGTCGATCTCCCGCAACGGCAGCGACGACGACCCGGCCTACGTCATCGAGCAGGAGGACGGCACGACCGTCCTCAAGCTG
>CAZKZQ010000381.1:0-3107 GCA_964557235.1 uncultured Nocardioidaceae bacterium | reverse complement strand
GTCCCCTGGAGCCTCGGGCGCGACTTCGCCGAGCTCGGCGGGGAGCCGTGGGAGGCGGCGCAGTCGCAGCTCTCGCCGCTGGCCCGCACCGCGCTCGAGGTCAACCTGCTCACCGAGGACAACCTGCCGTCGTACCACCGCGAGATCGACCGCGCCTTCGGCCGGGACAGCGCCTGGGGTGCCTGGGTCAACCGGTGGACGGCCGAGGAGGGGCGGCACGCCTACTGCATCCGCGACTACCTCCTGGTCACGCGCGGCGTCGACCCGGTCGAGCTCGAGCGGGCGCGGATGCAGACGATGGAGACCGGGTTCGACTCCGGCGACAAGGCGCTGCTGCACGTGTGCGCCTACGTCTCGTTCCAGGAGCTGGCCACGCGGGTCTCTCACCGCAACACGGGCCGCTTCACCGAGGAGCCGATCGCGGAGAAGCTGCTGGCCCGCGTCGCCAAGGACGAGAACCTGCACATGATCTTCTATCGCAACATCGTCCAGGCGGCGCTCGAGGTCGCGCCCGACCAGACGCTGCGCGCGATCACCGACGAGGTGGTCGGCTTCCAGATGCCGGGCGCGGTCATCCCGGGGTTCAACCGCAAGGCCGTGCAGATGGCCAAGGCCGGGATCTACGACCTGCGGATCCACCACGACGACATCGTCAGCCCGCTGCTGCGGCAGTGGGGCGTCTTCGCGCTCGAGGGTCTCGACGAGGAGGGCGAGAAGGCGCGCGACGAGCTGGCCGCGGCCGTGGCCGCGCTCGACGCCGAGGCCACGCGCTTCGTGGAGCGGCGCGCCGAGGCCGAGGCCAAGAAGGCGGCCCGCCGAGCGGGCTGACTAGCCGTTCCAGCGCAGGATCACCGGCGTCTCGCGCTCGAAGCCGAGCGTGCTCAGCGTCGCCGTGTCGAGCCGCACGTGGCGCCCGAACGACACCGGCTCCCCCAGCCACCGCGCGGTCAGCGCGCGCAGCGAGTGCCCGTGACCGAAGACGAGGGCCCGCTCGACGGTCCGCACGCGCTCGATCACCCGGTCGCACCGAGCGCCCACCTGGTCGGCCGTCTCGCCCCCGCGGCTCGGGTGCGTCCACACCGTCCACCCCGGGACGTCCTCCCGGATCTCGGGGGTGGTCAGGCCCTCGTAGTCGCCGTACCCCCACTCGACGAGGTCGTCGTCGACCTCGGCGTCGCCGAACCCCGTCAGCTCCGCCGTACGACGGGCCCGCTGCCGCGGACTGGTGAGGACGAGGTCGAACTGGTCGGCCGCGAGGCGGGGACCGAGCTCGATCGCGTCGCGCTCGCCCTCCTCGAGCAGCGGGAGGTCGGTCGTCGAGGTGTGCTTGCCCTCCACGCTCCACTCGGTCTGACCGTGCCGCACCAACCAGAGCTCCATCGCGCCAGGCTACGAGGGCCTCAGCCGAGCTCGGCCAACCGACCTTCCAGGAAGCGCCGCTCGACCTCGTTGTCGGTGAGGTGCAGCGCCTCGGCGAACGCCTCGCGCGCCTCGCCCGCGCGGCCCAGCCGCCGCAGGCAGTCCGCCCGCGAGGCCGCGAGATAGGGGTACGTCGCCAGCAGCGGCTCCCCCGCCAGGGCGTCGAGTGCCTCGAGCCCGGCCTCGGGGCCGTGGGCGAACGACACCGCGACCGCCCGGTTGAGCGCGACGACGGGTGAGGGCCAGACCTGGCCCAGCACGTCGTAGAGCCCCACGATCTCGGCCCAGTCGGTCTCGTCGTAGGACGGCGCCTCGACGTGGACGGCGGCGATCGCGGCCTGCAGGGCGAAGCGGCTCGGGGGCCGCCGGGTCAGCGCCTCGCGCACGAGCGCGAGACCCTCCTCGATCTCGGCGGCGTCCCACAGGGCGCGGTCCTGGTCGGCGAGCTGCAGCAGGGTGCCGTCCGCGGCGACGCGGGTGTGCCGGCGGGCGTCGGTGAGCAGCACGAGCGCGAGCAGCCCGGCCACGTCGGCGGAGGCCGGCTGGAGGGCGCGGAGCACCCGGGCCAGCTCGAGGGCCCGCTCGACCAGGTCGCGGCGCACCAGGTCGCTGCCGACGGGTGCGGTGTGGCCGGTCGTGAAGACCAGGTGGACCACGTCGAGCACCGCGAGGAGCCGCTCGGGCAGGTCCTCGACCGACGGCACGCGATAGGGGATGCCGGCGACGGCGATCTTCTTCTTGGCGCGGGTGATGCGCGCGGCCATGGTCGGCTCGCTCACCAGGAACGCCCGGGCGACGTCGGCGGTCGACAGCCCGCACACCAGGCGCAGGGTCAGGGCCACGCGCGCCTCGGGCGCGAGGGCGGGGTGGCAGCAGGTGCAGATCAGCCGGAGCCGGTCGTCTGGGATGGCGTCGAGGTCCACGTCGGCCGGGTCCTCCCCCACGTCGTCGGTCACGAGCCTGGGCAGCAGGCGGTGCAGCGTCGAGTCGCGGCGCAGCAGGTCGAGCGCCCGCCGCCGTGCCGTGGTCGTGAGCCAGGCGGCCGGCTTGCCGGGGATGCCGCGCTCACCCCAGGTGCGCAACGCCTCGGCGTACGCCTCCTGCACGCACTCCTCGGCCAGGTCGAGGTCGCGCGTGACGCGCACCGTCGCGGCGAGGACGAAGCCCCACTCGCGACGGTGCGCCTCGGCGACGGCGGCTGCGACGGCCGCCCGGTCGGCGCTCAGCCGTGGCTCACTCGAACACGATGACGGGGCGGACCTCGACGGCACCGAAGTACGCCGGGACGTCCTTGGCCATCGCGATCGCCTCGTCGAGGTCGGCGGCCTCGACGACGTAGTAGCCGCCGATCGCCTCCTTGGTCTCGACGAACGGGCCGTCGGTGACGCTGAAGGAGTCCGTGCCGTAGCCGCGGACGGACGTGGCGGTGGCGACGGGCTGGAGGGCGTGGCCGCCCTTGACCTTGTCGCCCCACTTCTCCGAGAAGGCCATGTGGCCGGCCATCACCTTGTCGTAGACCTCCTGGCCGCCGTTCTCGTAGCCGGACTCCTCCTCGGCGATCAGCAGCAGGTACTCGCTCATGGGGATCTCACCTCTCGCTCGGACCCGCTGGTCGGGTCGTCATCCATCCCGACGGACGAGCCGCGCCCGGATCGACAGCGATCGACAGGTCGGGGGAAGAATTTTCG
>CAZKZQ010000380.1:0-3112 GCA_964557235.1 uncultured Nocardioidaceae bacterium | reverse complement strand
AGGAACATCTTGCCGGCGCCGAAGAGGTCGCCGACGACGTTCATGCCGTCCATCAGCGGACCCTCGATCACCTCGAGGGGGCGGCCCCCGCGCGCGGCGATCTCGGCGCGCAGCTCCTCGGTGTCGGCCTCGACGTGGTCGTCGATGCCCTTGACCAGCGCGTGGGTGATCCGCTCGCCGACGGGCAGGTCGCGCCAGGCCTCGGTGACCTGCTCCGGGGCGCTGCCGTCGGAGCGGAACGACTCGGCGATCTCGAGCAGCCGCTCGGTGGCGTCGGGGCGCCGGTTGAGGATGACGTCCTCGATCCGGTCGCGCAGCTCGGGCTCGATCTCGTCGTAGGGCACGAGGGCACCGGCGTTGACGATGCCCATGTCGAGCCCGGCCTCGATCGCGTGGAAGAGGAAGACCGCGTGGATCGCCTCGCGCACCGCGTTGTTGCCGCGGAAGGAGAACGACACGTTGGAGATGCCGCCGGAGACCAGGGCACCGGGGAGGTTCTGCTTGATCCAGCGGGTCGCCTCGATGAAGTCGACGCCGTAGGTCGCGTGCTCCTCGATGCCCGTCGCGACCGCGAAGACGTTGGGGTCGAAGATGATGTCCTCGGGCGGGAAGCCGACCTCGTCGACGAGGATCCGGTAGGCGCGCTCGCAGATCGCCTTGCGGCGCTCGAGGTTGTCGGCCTGGCCGTCCTCGTCGAAGGCCATGACGACCGCGGCGGCGCCGTACTTGCGGCACAGGCGCGCCTGCTCGAGGAACTTCTCCTCACCCTCCTTGAGCGAGATCGAGTTGACGATGCACTTGCCCTGGGTGGTCCGCAGCCCGGCCTCGATCACCTCCCACTTGGAGGAGTCGATCATCAGCGGCACCTTGCTGATGTCGGGCTCGGTGGCGATCAGCTTGGTGAAGCGGTCCATCGCCGCGACGCCGTCGATCATGCCCTCGTCCATGTTGACGTCGATGATCTGGGCGCCGGCCTCGACCTGCTGGCGCGCGACCTGCAGGGCCGTGCCGTAGTCCTCGGCCTTGATCAGGTTGCGGAACCGGGCGGACCCGGTGATGTTGGTCCGCTCCCCCACGTTGACGAACAGCGAGTCCTCGGTGATCGCGAACGGCTCGAGCCCGGAGGTGCGGGTCGCCCCAGGCACGTCGGGCACCTCGTGCGGCTCCGCCGCGCTGACGGCGTCGGCGATCGCGGCGATGTGCTCGGGCGTCGTGCCGCAGCACCCGCCGATGATGTTGACCAGCCCCGCGGAGGCGAACTCGCCGAGCACGTCGCTCATCTGCTCGGGCGACTCGTCGTACTCGCCGAACTCGTTGGGCAGGCCGGCGTTGGGGTAGGCCGAGACGAAGCAGTCCGCGACCCGGGCCAGCTCGGCGACGTAGGGCCGCAGGTCGGCGGCGCCCAGGGCGCAGTTGAGCCCGACGGCGAGCGGCCGCACGTGGCGCACGGAGTTCCAGAACGCCTCGGTGACCTGGCCGGACAGCGTGCGCCCCGAGGCGTCGGTGATCGTGCCCGAGACCACGACCGGCCAGCGCCGGCCGTGCTCCTCGAACAGCGTCTCGAGGGCGAAGATCGCCGCCTTGGCGTTGAGGGTGTCGAAGATGGTCTCGACCAGCAGCAGGTCGGCGCCGCCCTCGACGAGGCCGCGCGCCTGCTCGAGGTAGGCCTCGACCAGGTCGGTGAAGGACACGTTGCGCGCGCCCGGGTCGTTGACGTCGGGGCTGATCGAGGCGGTGCGGTTGGTCGGGCCGATCGCTCCGGCGACGAAGCGCGGGCGGTCCGGGTCCTCGGCGGTCTTGGCGTCGCAGGCGCTGCGGGCCAGGCGGGCCGAGGCGAGGTTGAGCTCGCGGGCGAGCTCCTCCATGCCGTAGTCCGCCTGCGAGATCCGCTGGGCGTTGAACGTGTTGGTGGCGATGATGTCGGCGCCCGCGTCGAGGTAGGCCCGGTGGATCTCCTCGATGATCGCGGGCTGGCTCAGCGAGAGCAGCTCGTTGTTGCCCTGGACGTCGCGGTGCCAGTCGGCGAACCGCTCGCCGCGGTAGCCCGCCTCGTCGAGCTGGTGGCGTTGGATGAGGGTGCCCATCGCCCCGTCCACGACCAGCACACGCTTCGCCATCGCGTCCGCCAGGGTGGCGGTCGCGTCCGGGCGGAGGTCGGGGGTCGTCTGGCTCACCTCTCAACGGTAACGACCGGGCACATGCGGGCGCGCCCGTATCTCATGCCCGTGGTTCGCACGCCCCCGCGTCATAGTCTGGTGCAGTGATCGAGATCGAGCCCGTGGGTCCGCTGCGCGACCCCGTCCTGGTGGCAGCCTTCGAGGGCTGGAACGACGCCGCCGACGCCGCCTCCGGGGTCGTCGACCACCTCCTGTCGGTCTGGGACAGCACGCTCGTCGCCGTGCTCGACCCGGAGGACTTCTACGACTTCCAGATGAACCGTCCCCTGATCGAGACCGACGAGCGCGGGCACCGGCGGATCACCTGGCCCTCGACCCAGCTGTCCGTCGTGCGCCCGCCGGGGTCGCTGCGCGACGTCATCCTGCTGCGCGGCATCGAGCCCAACATGCGCTGGCGGCAGTTCTGCGCCGAGCTGCTCGCGGCCGCCGAGGAGCTCGAGGTCAGCCTCGTCGTCACCTTCGGCGCCCTGCTCGCCGACAGCCCCCACACCCGTCCGATCCCGATCTCCGGCAGCTCGACCGAGCCGGACATCCAGGACCGGCTCGACCTGGAGACCAGCAGCTACGAGGGTCCGACCGGCATCGTCGGGGTCTTCCAGGACGCGTGCATCCGGTCCGACATGCCGGCGGTGTCGTTCTGGGCGGCCGTCCCCCACTACGTCGCCCAGCCGCCCTGCCCCAAGGCCACGCTCGCCCTGCTCGGCCAGCTGGAGGACCTGCTCGAGATCACGATCCCCCTCGGCGACCTGCAGGAGGAGTCCCGCGCCTGGGAGCGCGGCGTGACCGAGCTCGCCGAGGAGGACCAGGAGATCGGGGAGTACGTCCGGGCCCTCGAGGAGTCGCGCGACACCGCCGAGCTGCCCGAGGCGAGCGGCGACGCGATCGCCCGGGAGTTCGAGAAGTTCCTCAAGCGCCAGGACGAGCCCGACGCCTGA
>CAZKZQ010000379.1:0-3130 GCA_964557235.1 uncultured Nocardioidaceae bacterium | reverse complement strand
CTCGCCACCGGAGAGCAGCGAGAGCCGCTTGACCTTCTTGCCGGGCGGGCGGGCCTCGACCTCGATGCCCGTGGTGAGCATGTTGGACGGGTCGGTGAGCACCAGGCGGCCCTCACCACCGGGGAACAGCCGCTTGAAGACGTGGTCGAACGCCGCACGGACGTCCTCCCACGCCTCGGTGAAGACCTCCTCGACGCGCTCGTCGACCTCGCGGACGATGTCGAGCAGGTCGCGCCGGGTCTTGCGCAGGTCCTCCAGCTGCTCGGTGAGGAACTTGTGGCGCTCCTCCATCGCGGTGAACTCCTCCAGCGCGAGCGGGTTGACCCGGCCGAGCTGGGCCAGCGCCCGCTCGGCGGTGCGCAGGCGCTTCTGCTGGTCCTCGCGCACGAACGGCACCGACTCACCCTCGGTCGCCTCGCCGTCCTCGCCGACGACGAGGACCGGCACCGCGAGGTGCGGGCCGTAGTCGGCGACCAGGTTGTCGGGGTCGAGGCCGAGCTCCTCGAGCGCGCGCTCGGTGAGCTGCTCGATGCGCATCTGCTGCTGGGCGCGGGCCATCTCGTCGCGGTGCGCGGTGTTGACCAGCTCGTCGTGCCGGCGGGACAGGTCGCGCAGGCTGGCGCGCACCGCGAGCAGCTCCTCCTCGCGCTCGCGGCGACTGGCCTCGATCGCGGACCGTCGCTCGGCGGCGAGGACGATCGAGCGCTCGAGCCGCACCGACACCTGCTCGCAGGCCGCGGCGACGGCACGGGCGGTCTCGCCCTCGCGGCGCACCCGCTCGCGGTGGGCCAGCGCGCGGGCGCGGGCGTCGCGCTCCTGCTGGGCGCTGCGCAGCAGCGCGTCGGCACGGCCGGCGAGGGCGCGGGCGCGCTCCTCCGCCGTGCGCAGCGACAGGCGGGCCTCGGTCTCGGACGCGCGGGCCGCGCGGGCGGCCTCGGCGAGACGCTCCAGGACCGATGCGTCGGGCTCCTCCTCGCCCCCGGCCTCCGCCGCGGCGAGGCGCTGCTCGAGCTCGGCGAGCTGGGCCAGGTCGGCCTCGCGGGCGGTGCCGACCTCGGTCATGGCGCGCTGGGCGCGGTCGGCCTCGGCGCGCGCGGCGCGGGCGGTGCTGCCGTGCTGGGCGAGCTCCTCGGCGATGGCCGCGAGGTGGGCGTCGGACTCGTGCAGCTGGGCCAGGGCCACCTCGACCGACTGGGCGGCCTCGTGACGCTCCTGCTCGAGCCGGTTGAGGTCGAAGGACAGCCGCTGGGAGACGTGCGTGACCTCGGTGATGCGCTGGGTGGCGTCGTCGACCGCGGCCTGCACCTCCAGCAGGCTCGGCGCCGACGCGGAGCCGCCGGCGGCGAAGTGGGCGCCGAGCACGTCGCCGTCGCGGGTCACGCAGGTGACCTCGGGCAGGTCGCGCACGATCGCGCGTGCGCTGTCGAGGTCGTCGACGACCACGACCCGGGCGAGCAGCCGGACCAGGCCTGCGCGGACCGCCTCGGGGCACTCCACCACGTCGACGGCGTACGCCGCGTGGCCGGGCAGGGTGGGCCAGGAGTCGGTCGGTGCCGGGGCACCGCCGAGCAGGATGCCGGCGCGGCCGAGGTCCTCGGACCGCAGCCGGTCGATCGCCTCGACGGCGGAGTCCACGCCCTCCATGACGACCGCGTCGGCGGCACCGCCCAGCGCCGCGGCGACCGCGGTCTCGTAGCCGGAGCGGACCGTGACCAGCGCGGCCACGGACCCCAGCAGGCCGGAGACCGGCTCGGTCGCGGCGAGCAGCGCGCCGCTGCCGTCCTTGCGGTTGAGGCCGAGCTCGAGCGCCTCGCGACGGGCGACCAGGGCGGCGCGCTCGCGGTCGGCGGCCTGGGCCTCCTCGCGCATCTTGGTCAGCCGGGACTCGACGTCCTCCAGCGTGGCTGCGGCGACCTCGTGCTCGGCGTCGAGGCCCTGCTCGCCGGCGTCCAGCCCGGCGATCTGGGTCTCGAGCGCGGTGAAGTCGCGCTGCGCGCGCTCGGCGCGGGCGAGCGCCTCGCGGCGGGTCACCTCGAGTCGGCCGAGCTCGTCGTCGGCCGAGGTGACCCGGCTGCGCTTGGCGTTGACCTGGCCCTGGAGGCGCGCGAGGCCCTCGCGGCGGTCGGCGGCGGCGCGGTGGAGCGCGGCGACGCGGCGCTCCTCGTCGTGGTGCTCCTGCTCGGCCGCCTGGCGGGCCTGGAGCGCGGAGTCGAGCCCGGCGCGGAAGCCCGCGACCTCGGCGTCGATGCGCTGCTCCTCCTCGCGCACCCGCTCGGCCTCGGCCACGAGCGCGTCGGGGTCGCGGCCCTCGGGCACCTCGACCTCGGTGGCGGCGTTGCGGACGCGCTCGGCGGCCAGCGAGGCGGTGCCCGCGAGGCGCTCGCGCAGCCCGGCGAGGGCGAACCAGGTCTCCTGGGCGGCGGCCAGCGCGGGGAGGTCCTCGCGCAGCGCCGCCTCGACGGCCGACTCGGCGGCCCGGGCCTGCTCCAGCGCGGCCTCGACGGCCTGCTGCTGCTCGAGCAGCAGCGTCTCGTCGGCGAGCTCGGCCTCGAGGGCGGTGCGCAGGGTCACCAGGTCGTCGGCGAGCAGGCGGGCGCGGGCGTCACGCACGTCGGCCTGGACGACCGCGGCCTTGCGCGCCACCTCGGCCTGGCGGCCCAGCGGCTTGAGCTGGCGCCGGATCTCGGTGAGCAGGTCGGCGAGCCGGTTGAGGTTGCCCTCGGTCGACTCGAGCTTGCGCAGCGCCTTCTCCTTGCGCTTGCGGTGCTTGAGGACGCCGGCCGCCTCCTCGACGAAGCCGCGGCGGTCCTCCGGCGTCGCGCGCAGGATCGAGTCGAGCTGGCCCTGGCCGACGATGACGTGCATCTCGCGGCCGATGCCGGAGTCCGAGAGCAGCTCCTGCACGTCGAGCAGCCGGCAGGACTGGCCGTTGATGGCGTACTCCGACCCGCCGTTGCGGAACATCGTGCGGCTGATCGTGACCTCGGCGTAGTCGATCGGCAGCGCACCGTCGGAGTTGTCGATGGTGAGCGCGACCTCGGCGCGACCCAGGGGCGCGCGGCCGGCGGTGCCGGCGAAGATGACGTCCTCCATCTTGCCGCCGCGCAGCGACTTGGCGCCCTGCTCGCCC
>CAZKZQ010000378.1:0-3168 GCA_964557235.1 uncultured Nocardioidaceae bacterium | reverse complement strand
GGGCACCTCGAGGGCGAGGTCGACGACGCCGTCGCCGTGGCGGCGGTGGTGGTCGGCCAGCGCGCTCTCGGGGTCGACCGCGCCGGTGAGGACGAAGCGGGCGCTGCCCGAGCGGAGGACGAAGGACTTCGACTCGCGCCAGCCGGTCTCGGGGCCGCGGTAGGCCTCCAGGTCCATGCCCAGCGCGAGCTGGTAGAACGACGCGGCCTGGGTGGCGTTGCCGACGACGAAGCCGACCGAGTCCATCGCGGTCACCGGGAAGGGGTCGCGGCTGGCGTCGTACTCCACCAGCCCGACGAGCTCCTTGAGCTGCTCGAGGCTGAGGTCGGCGCGGAGCTCGCCCTCGGTGAGGCCGGTCGGGGCGGGAGACGTGATCTGGTCGGTCATCTGGCCAGGATGTCGGCGCAGGACAGGCTGTGCAATCCGACCGCGACACGGTGCACACATTGCACAGCAACTAGCCATCAGGACAGCCGGGTTGTGCAGCAGATCGCCCAGGAGGCACCCTGGGTGCATGGACGAGCTCGATGCTGCCCTGCTGAGGCTGTTCTCCGCCGAGCCCCGGATCGGGGTGCTGGAGGCCTCGCGACGGCTGGGCGTGGCCCGCGGCACCGTGCAGTCGCGCCTGGACAAGCTGACCGAGCGCGGCGTCGTGGCGGGCTGGGCGCCGACCCTCGACCCGGCAGCGCTGGGCTACCCGGTCACGGCGTTCCTCACCCTCCAGCTGCGCCAGGGTGCCGGGCACGACGTCGTGGCGCGGCACCTCGAGGGCATCGCCGAGGTCACCGAGGCGCACACGATCACCGGCGAGGGCGACATGTGGTGCCGCGTGGTCGCGCGTTCCAACGCCGACCTGCAGCGGGTGATCGACGCGGTGCTGGACCACACCGGCATCGTGCGGTCGACGACGGTGATCGCCCTCGACACGCAGATCCGTCCGCGGGTGCTCCCCCTGGTGCGGTGATCCTCAGCGGGCGTGGTTGCGGGAGGTCGCCCAGTGGCGGATCCGGTCGATCCGCTGCTGGAGCTGGTCGGCCGAGGCGACCGCCGCGGCCGGGCCCTTGCACTCGCGCCGCAGCGCGGCGTGGATCACGCCGTGCGGCTGGCCGGTGCGGTGGTGCCACGCGGCGACGAGGGCGTTGAGCTCCTTGCGCATGCGCCCGAGGTGCTCGTGGGTGGCCTCCTCGCGCGCAGCGGGGGGCTCGACGCCCTCCGCGGTCTGGCGACGGGCCCGCTCCGACTGCCGGTGACGCAGCAGGTCGCGCACCTGGTCGGGCTCGAGCAGTCCCGGGATGCCGAGGAAGTCCATCTCCTCCTCCGAGCCCACGTGCACCTCGCCGGCGTGACCGAACGCCGCACCGTCGAACAGCACGTGGTCGAAGACCGCGTCGGACCCGAGCGCCTGGAACGGCAGCAGCTCCTGCTCGCCCGAGGCCTGCTCGACCTCCTGCTCACGGGCCAGCAGCTCGGCCTCGGCGGCGAAGACGTCGTCGTCGGAGGTCACCGGCCGGCCGAGCACGTGGTCGCGCTCGACCTCCATCGCCGAGGCGAGCCCGAGCAGGTGACCGGTCGAGGGCAGGAACACCGACGCGGTCTCGCCGCGCCTGCGGGCCCGCACGAAGCGGCCGACGGCCTGCGCGAAGAACAGCGGAGTGGTCGTCGTCGTGGCATAGACCCCCACCGCGAGCCTCGGCACGTCGACGCCCTCGGAGACCATGCGCACCGCGACCATCCAGCGGTCCTCGGAGTCGGTGAACTCCTCGATCCGCTTGGACGAGGACTTCTCGTCGGACAGCACGAGCACGGGCTTGGTGCCGGTCAGGTCGGTCAGCAGCCGGGCGTAGGCCCGTGCGGAGTCCTGGTCCCCCGCGATCACCAGTCCCCCGGCGTCGGGCACGTGGCGGCGGACCTCCGTGAGCCGGCGGTCGGCGGCCTGGAGCACCGACGGGATCCAGGCGCCGTCGGCGTCGAGCGCGGTGCGCAGCGCCTGGGCGGTGAGGTCCTTGGTCAGCGGCTCACCGAGCCGTGCGGCGACCTCGTCACCGGCACGGGTGCGCCACTGCATCGACCCGGAGTAGGCCATGAAGAGCACCGGGCGCACGACGTGGTCGGCCAGCGCCCGGGCGTAGCCGTAGGTGTAGTCCGCCACGCTGCGCGGCACACCGTCGGTGTCGGGCGCGTAGGTCACGAACGGGATCGGGTTGACGTCGGAGCGGAACGGCGTGCCGGTCAGCGCCAGCCGGTGGCGCGCGGGGTCGAACGCCTCGCGCACCGCCTCGCCCCACGACAGCGCGTCACCGGCGTGGTGGACCTCGTCGAGGATCACCAGCGTGCGGAACCGCTCGGTGCGCATGCGCATCGCCAGCGGGTTGGCCGCGACGCCGGCGTAGGTCACCGCGACGCCGACGAAGTCCTTGCTGGTGCGGCCGGCGCTGCCGGAGAACGTCGGGTCGATCGGGATGCCCGCCTTGGCGGCGGCCATCGCCCACTGCGTCTTGAGGTGCTCGGTCGGCGCCACCACGGTGACCCGCTCGATGGCGCGCTGGGCGAGCAGCTCCGCGGCGATCGTCAGTGCGAACGTGGTCTTGCCCGCGCCGGGCGTCGCGACGGCGAGGTAGTCACGGGGGCGTCGCTCGAAGTACGCCTGCACCGCCTCGGTCTGCCAGGCGCGCAGGCTCGGGGCGGTGCCCCACGCCGCGCGGTCGGGGTACGCCGGCGGCAGCGGGGCCGCGTGGGCGGGGTCGGGCAGGTGGTTCTGGGCAGGCAGGGACGACGAGGGGTGCGATCGGGTCACGGGCCGCTCAGGCGTCCGGGGTGTCGTCGTCGTTGAGACCTTCCCAGATCTCCTTGCAGTCCGGGCACACCGGGAACTTCTCAGGCGCACGGCTGGGCACCCACACCTTGCCGCACAGGGCGACGACGGGCGTGCCCATCACCATCGCCTCGGTCAGCTTGTCCTTGTCGACGTAGTGGGAGAACCGCTCGTGGTCGCCGTCCTCGAACGTCTCGAGGTCGCGGTCGAGGCGGAGGTCCTCCAGGGTGTCCGTGCCGGGCAACGTGGTGGTCGTCGTGGTGGTCGGCTCGTCGGTCACCTGAGGGATTCTACGGGGGCCGCCTCAGTTGAGCGCGGTGTCCTCGGGGCGCGTCGCGACCCAGGCCAGCTCGCCG
>CAZKZQ010000377.1:0-3204 GCA_964557235.1 uncultured Nocardioidaceae bacterium | reverse complement strand
CCTGACGGCGAGCCGGAGGCGAGCAGACAGCTCAGCGTGAGATGAGGGAGCCGACCGCTCGGAGGCCGTCGAGGTCGTGCACGTCGGTCGAGAGCGCGGGGACGACCGCGGTCGGCACGTGGGGATGGGCCGCGGAGAACCGCTGGCGCAGCCGCAGCTCCCGTGCCGCCCGCCGCATCCGGTCGGCGTGCAGCCGGAGCATCCCCGCGGTGGCCGAGGACCCTGCGCCGCTCTCCAGCCGCTCCGCGGCCGCGATCGCCTGCTCGGCCGAGAGCCCCGCGATGCCCTCGGTGGCGCGGTTGACCACGAGGCCGGCCAGCGGCATGTGCTCGGAGTCCAGGCGCTCGACGAAGTACGCCGCCTCGCGCAGCGCGTCCGGCTCGGGCGCGGCCACGACGAGGAACGCGGTCTCCTTGGTCTGCAGCATCTCGAAGGTCTGCTGCGCCCGGTTGCGGAAGCCGCCGAAGAGGGTGTCGAACGCCGCGACGAACATCTGCAGGTCCTTGAGCACCTGCGCCCCCACGATCTTGGCCATCGTGCTGGTCACCGCGCCCATGCCCGCGGTCATCAGCTTGGCCGGTCCCTTGGCGGGGGCGAGCAGCAGGCGGATGAAGCGTCCGTCGAGGAAGCCCGAGAGCCGCTCCGGGGCGTCGAGGAAGTCCAGCGCCGACCGGGCCGGCGGGGTGTCGACGACGATGAGGTCCCAGCGGCCGCTCTTGCGCGAGTCCTGGCGCAGCTGCGAGAGCTTCTCCATCGCCATGTACTCCTGCGTGCCCGCGAAGGAGCTCGACAGCGTGACGTAGAAGGGGTTGTTGAGGATCGCCTGCGCCTTCTCGGGGCTGGCCTGGTTGAGCACCACGTCGTCGAACGTGCGCTTCATGTCGAGCATCATCGCGTCGAGCGAGCCGCCCGCCTCGGGGTCGACGCCGGGCACGGGGCGCGGGATGTTGTCGAGCTTCTCGATGCCCATCGACTGAGCGAGACGACGGGCCGGGTCGATGGTGAGCACGACGACCTTGCGGCCCATCTCGGCCGCGCGCAGCGCCAGCGCCGCCGACGTCGTGGTCTTGCCGACGCCGCCCGAGCCGCAGCACACGATCACCTGCGTGCCGGGGTCGCGCAGCAGCGCGTCCACGTCGAGCGCGGGGGTCGCCTTGGCGTGGCCCGACAGCGGGCCGACGCGCGGGTTGGTCCTCGTGCTCACGCCATCCCCTGCTCTCGAAGCTGCTCGGCCAGCTCGTAGAGCCCGCCCAGGTCGATCCCGTCGGGCAGCCGCTCGAGGGAGTACGTCGGGACGTCCAGCGCCACGATGCGCTCGCGCTGGCGGTCCTCGAGCGCCCGGCGCTCGGCGTAGGACGTCGCCTCGGCGAGGAGCCCGTCGACGAGCTCGTCGGTGACGTCGATGCCGGCCTTGGACAGGTCGGCCGCGGTCTCCTTGCGCGACAGCCTGCCCGCGAGCGCCGCCTGGCGGTCGGCGTCGTCGAGCTCGGCGGGCCTGGTGAGGTTGACGATCACGCCGCCCACGGGGAGCCCGTGCTTGCGGAGCTCGGTGATGCCGTCGGCGGTCTCCTGCACCGGCATGTCCTCGAGCACGGTGACGAGGTGGACGGCCGTGCGCCGCGACTTGAGCAGGTTCATCACGCGCTCGGTCTGGCCCTTGACCATGCCGACCTTGGCGAGGTCGCCGAACTCGCCGTTGACGTTGAGGAACTGCGCGATGCGACCGGTCGGCGGTGCGTCGAGCACGACCGCGTCGTACACCCGCGCGCCCTTGTTGCGCGAGTTGCGCTCGACCGCCTCGAAGACCTTGCCGGTGAGCAGGACGTCGCGCAGGCCGGGGGCGATCGTGGTGGCGAAGTCGAGGACGCCGAAGCGGTCCAGGATCCGCGCGGTGCGGTTGCCCATGCGGTAGTAGAGCTGGATGTACTCGAGCATCGCGGACTCGGCGTCGATGGCGAGCGCATAGACGTCGCCGCCGTCGTCGAGCCCCTGCGCGATGCGCCGCTCCTCGTAGGGCAGCGGGGGCACGTCGAAGAGCTGGGCGATGCCCTGGCGTCCCTCGACCTCGCAGAGCAGGACGTGCTTGCCGCGGGAGGCCAGCGCGAGCGCGAGCGCTGCGGCGACGGTGGTCTTGCCGGTGCCGCCCTTGCCGCTGACGACGTGGAGCTCCACGCGTGGCCAGTCGCGCTTCTTGGGGTCGTTCACGGTAATCGAGCCTAGCGGCGGAGCCTGGTCACCGGGACGTGAGTGCGCTCACGCTGGGATCTAGGGTGGCCGGATGGACAAGGTGGTTCAGGACCCGGTCGAGGCGGTCGCGGACATCCGCGACGGAGCCTCCCTGGCGGTCGGCGGATTCGGACTCTGCGGCATCCCCTCGGTGCTGATCAAGGCGCTCCTCGACGCGGGGGTGAGGGACCTCGAGGCGGTGTCGAACAACTGCGGCGTCGACGAGTGGGGGCTCGGCATGCTCCTGATGGAGAAGCGGATCCGGCGCATGGTGTCGTCGTACGTCGGTGAGAACAAGGAGTTCGCCCGGCAGTACCTCTCCGGTGAGCTGGAGGTCGAGCTGACCCCGCAGGGCACGCTGGCGGAGCGGCTGCGGGCCGGCGGCTCGGGGATCGCGGCGTTCTACACCCGCACCGGGGTGGGCACGCAGGTCGCCGAGGGCGGTCTGCCCTGGAGGTACGACGACCAGGGCAACGTCGCGCTCGCCTCGCCGCCCAAGGAGGTGCGTCCCTTCGAGACCCCCGACGGGCCGCTGGACTTCGTGCTCGAGCAGGCCATCGCGTGCGACTTCGGGCTGGTGCGCGCCTGGAAGGGCGACCGGCACGGCAACCTCGTCTATCGCGAGTCCGCGCGCAACTTCAACCCGCTCGCCGCGATGTCGGGGCGGGTCACGATCGCCGAGGTCGAGGAGCTGGTCGAGCCGGGCGAGCTCGATCCCGACCACGTCCACACCCCCGGGGTGTTCGTGCAGCGGGTGGTGCCGCTGACCCCCGAGCAGGCCGCGGACAAGCGCATCGAGAAGCGGACCGTCCGTCCGAGCCGGGAGGCCTGACATGCCGTGGAGTCGTGAGGAGATGGCCGCGCGTGCGGCCTCGGAGCTGACCGACGGGTCCTACGTCAACCTCGGCATCGGGCTGCCGACACTGGTGCCCAACTACGTCGACGACGACGTGGAGCTGGTGCTGCAGAGCGAGAACG
>CAZKZQ010000376.1:0-3231 GCA_964557235.1 uncultured Nocardioidaceae bacterium | reverse complement strand
TCAGCTGGCGGGCGGCCTCGACCTTCATGCCCATGTCGGCGAGCAGGAACTGCAGGCCCTGGAAGTCGGCGATCGCCTTGCCGAACTGCGTGCGCTCCTGGGCATAGGCCAGGGCGTGGTCGAGCGCGCCCTGCGCGACGCCGACCGCCTGGGCGGCGATCGTGACGCGGGTGTGGTCGAGGGTGCGCAGCGCGAGGCCGAAGCCCTCGCCCTCGATGCCGATCAGCCGGTCGTGCGGGATGCGCACGTCGTCGAGGTAGACCTCGCGGGTGGGGGAGCCCTTGATGCCGAGCTTCTTCTCCGGCGCACCGAAGCTCACGCCGGCGTCGCCGCGCTCGACCACGAAGGCGCTGATGCCGCGCGAGCCGGCGCTCGGGTCGGTGACGGCCAGGACGGTGTAGAACTCCGACTCCCCGGCGTTGGTGATCCAGCGCTTCACGCCGTTGAGCACCCACGCGTCGCCCTCGCGCACGGCCCGGGTCTTCATGGCGGCGGCGTCCGAGCCGGCCTCGGGCTCCGACAGCGCGTAGGAGAACCCACCCTCGTTGCGGGCCAGCGCACCGAGGTAGCGCTGCTTCAGCGCCTCGGAGCCGGCGAGCACGAGCGGCAGCGAGCCGAGCTTGTTGACCGCCGGGATCAGGCTGGCCGCCACGTCGACGCGCGCGACCTCCTCGATCACCAGACAGGTGGCGAGGGCGTCGGCCCCTGCGCCGCCGTACGCCTCGGGGACGTGGGGGGCGTGCAGGTCGAGGGCGGCCAGGGCGTCGGCGGCCTCACGGGGATAGCGCGCCTGCTCGTCGACCTCGGCGGCGTACGGCGCGATCTTGGCCGCGGCCATCGACCGCACGGTCTGGCGGATGGTGCGCTGCTCCTCGGTGAGCGCGAACAGTGGGGCGGAGATGTCCATGGCGGTGCCTCAGGAGTCGTAGGTGTAGAAGCCGCGTCCGGTCTTGCGGCCCAGCAGGCCGGCCTCGACCATGCGCTGCAGGAGCGGGGGAGCGGCGTAGAGCGGCTCCTTGAACTCCTCGTAGAGCGAGTCGGCGACCGCCTTGGTCGTGTCGAGCCCGATCAGGTCGCACAGCGCGAGCGGGCCCTGCGGGTGGGCGGCGCCGAGCACGAGGCCCTTGTCGATGTCGTCGGCGGTGGCGAACCCGGACTCGAGCATGCGGATGGCCGAGAGGAGGAACGGGATGAGCAGCGCGTTGACCACGAAGCCCGCGCGGTCCTGGCAGAGGATCGGCTTCTTGTCGAGCACGTCGGTGACGAACGAGCGGCTGCGGGACACGGTCTCCTCGCTCGTCATGAGGCTCGGCACGAGCTCGACCAGCGAGAGCACGGGGACCGGGTTGAAGAAGTGGATGCCGAGCACCTGCGCCGGGCGCCGGGTGGCGACGGCGAGCTTCATGATCGGGATCGACGAGGTGTTGGACGCCAGGATCGCCTGCTCGTCCTCGACGACCTGGTCGAGGCGGCGGAAGAGGTCGGACTTGGCGTGCTCGTCCTCGACGATCGCCTCGACGACGAGCTCGCGGTCCGCGAGGGCGTCGAGGGCGGTGACGACCTCGATGCGCTGGAGCACCTCCTCGGCGCTGGTGATCCGGCCCCGGGACTCGGCACGGACGAGGGACTTCGTGAGCCGGTCGAGGGCCGACTTCGCCGCCGCGTCGTCCGACTCGACGACGACCACCCCGCACCCGGCGCGAGCCGAGACCTCGGCGATGCCCGCGCCCATGAGCCCGCACCCGACGACTCCGACCTTCTGCATGCTGCGCTCCTCTGGTTTGGTACGGAGTACCGTACTGGCGGAACTGCGTACCGCAAAGTAACCTGCGGGCATGCCGGCCCCCGCACGTGAGCGCCTGGTGCGAGCGGCCTTCGAGCTGTTCGCCGAGCAGGGCTACGACCGCACCACGATCGACCAGATCGCGGTGCGCGCCGGCACCGGTCGCACCACCTTCTTCCGGGCCTTCCGCGCCAAGGAGGACGTGGTCTTCCCCGACCACGACGCGATCCTCGCCGCGGTCGACGCCCGCCTCGCCGCGGTCACCCCGGACACCCGCGAGGTCACGCTGCGGGAGGCGGCGCGCGTGGTGCTCGAGCACTACCTCGCCGAGGGCGAGACCGCCCAGACCCGCTATCGCCTGATCCGGCAGGAGCCGGCGCTCCGCGACCGCGAGAGCGCCAGCGTCCAGAGGTACCTCCGCCTCTTCAGCCGGCACCTCAAGACCTGGCTGGCCGAGGAGGAGGACGGGTCGCTGCGCGCCGACCTGCGTGCAGCCGCGGTGATCGCGGGGCACAACCACGTGCTGCGCGAGTGGCTGCGCGGCATCGAGCCGGAGCCGCGCACCGCCTTCGAGCGGGCCATGGACGTGGTCCTCCACCGCGGCTCGACCTCGGGCGCCACCGTCGTCGTGATCAGCGCGGACGGAGACGTCGACGAGATCTGCACCCAGGTCCGCGCCGCCCTGCCGAGGGCCCTGTGACCACGATCAGCACCCGCGACCCGATCGCCGTCGCCGCGGTCCGGGCGATCCGCCGCGGACGGGTGGACGACCTGCGGCAGCTGCTCGACTCCCACCCCGGCCTCGCGAGCGCGCGGCTCGGCGACGACGACCCCGACGGGATGAGCCGGACGCTGCTGCACGTCGCCACCGACTGGCCCGGCCACTTCCCCGACGTCGCCGCGACGATCGCGGCCCTCGTCGAGGCGGGTGCGGACGTCGACGCGAGGTTCCGCGGCCCCCACGAGGAGACGCCCCTGCACTGGGCGGCGAGCTCCGACGACGTCGACGCCCTCCACGCGCTCCTCGATGCCGGCGCCGACATCGACGCGACGGGCGGGGTCATCGCCGGAGGCACGCCCCTGATGGATGCGACGGCGTTCGGTCAGTGGGCCGCTGCCCGCGCCCTCGTCGCGCGGGGAGCCCGCGCCGGCCTCCTCGACCTCGCTGCCCTCGGCATGCTCGACGAGGTCGTCGCCCTCGTCGACGACGCCGAGGCGCCCGACCCCGACGCGGTCAACGCGGCCTTCTGGTCGGCCTGCCACGGCGACCAGCTCGCCACGGCCCAGGCGCTCGCCGCGCGCGGAGCCGAGCTCGACTGGCTGCCCGGCTGGGAGAGGGCGACGCCGCTGGACATCGCGGCCAGGGTCGGCGCGCACGAGGTGCTGCGGTGGCTGCACGGGCAGGGCGCCCGCAGTCACGAGCAGCTCGCCGACGGCGCGTCCTGAGG
>CAZKZQ010000375.1:0-3231 GCA_964557235.1 uncultured Nocardioidaceae bacterium | reverse complement strand
CTGCTGACCGGGCCCGTGTCCTGCCTGCCGGCGGTCGACACGACGCTCGGCCTGGTGGGACGCCCCGCCTCCGGGTGGCGGGTCTCGAGCAAGTCGCTCAAGCGCGACGGCGCCGCCCAGGCCGCGCTGCTGCACGGCGAGAGGCTCACCCCGGGCTCGTCGCACACGCTCGTCGGCCGAGTGGTGTTCGCCAAGTCGGGCAAGACGTCGGTGGCCACGGCCCGGCTGACGTTCACCGCCTGCCCGAACCCCTCGGCGTTCTGACGGCTCAGCCGTCGCCGCGGGAGGCGCGCAGCTCGCGCTCGGCGACGGCGTACGGGTCGGTGCGCGCGTCGTAGGTCCAGAAGTCGCGCAGCCACGCGGCCGTCAGCAGCACGCCACCCACACACGCCAGGCCGCCGGAGGTGATCGAGCCGCGAACGCTCCACGCGTCGGCGACGAGGCCGGCGCGTGCCTGCCCGCCGAGCGGACCTAGGGAGTAGGACAGCATCTCGATGCCGGCCAGGCGCCCGCGCATGCGCTCGGGGATCGTCTGGTTCCACACGGTCTGGCGGAACACCGCCGACACCATGTCGGCGGCCCCCGCACCGGCGAGCATCAGCGCGCACAGCCACACCGACGGCGCGAGGCCGGCGAGCGCGATGAAGCCGCCGTACGTCGCCGCGGCGATGACGATCGCGCGTCCGTGGTGGTGCACCCGCGACGTCCAGCCGGACAGGGCGGTCGCGAGGAGGGAGCCCACGGTCTGCGCGGAGTAGAGCAGGCCGAGCACCTCCGGCCGCTTGAAGATGTCCTCGGCCAGGGCGGGGAAGAGCACGACCGGGATCGCGAGCAGCATCGCCGCGATGTCGACGAGGTAGGTGCCGAGCAGGTCGCGCCGGCCGATCGCGTAGCGCCAGCCCTCGGCGATCCCCTGCAGGCTCGGCGGGGTGGTCTCCTCGATGTGCGGGTAGGGCCGCATCGCGGCGAACAGCAGCGTCGCGATCACCAGCCCGATCACGTCGACCACGAAGCACCAGAACAGCCCGACGAAGGCGATCAGCAGCCCACCGACCGCCGGGCCGGCCAGCAGGCCGATCTGCATGCCGAGCCCGGACAGTGCGTTGCCGGCCGCGATCTGGTCGTGCCGCAGGGTGCGCGGCATCACCGCCTCGCGGGACGGTCGCTGCATCGCGCCGGCCGAGGCGAGGAACGCCGCGACCACGAAGATCAGCGCCACGCTCGGGCGGTCCATCGCGGCGTTGACGGCCAGCACAGCGGTCAGCACGGCCTGGGCGATGCCGGTGCCGACCAGCAGCTTCCGGCGGTCGACGTGGTCGGCCAGCGCGCCGCCGTACAACCCGAAGACGACGAGCGGGCCCAGCTCGACCAGGGCGATCGCACCGACGGCGAAGTTGGAGTCGGTCAGGCGATAGACCAGGAACGGGATCGCGACATAGCTGACCATCCCGCCGAGGTAGAACACCGTCCCGGCGAAGAACAGCAGCCGGAAGTCGCGGGACTCCCGCAGCGGTCTCAGGTCGAGCCGCATCGCCCGCAGTCGGTCACGCCAGGTCACGAGGTCCCATGCTCGCAGAGGTCACGGCGTCGGCAGCGGAGTGGGCGTGGAGGTGACCGTGGGCGTCGGGACCGGCACGCACTCGACGCTGGGCGACGGGCTGGGCGTGGCACGGGCGCGCTGGGGCTTGCGGTGCGGGTGCTTGGCGGTGGGGCGCCGCTCGTGGTGGCGCTTGCCGTGGTTCTTGCGGTGCGGCTTGGTCGTGGCCGTCGCGGTGGCCGTCGGGCATCCCGGCTTGGGCGAGGCGAGCTCGACCAGCAGGTCCGAGAGACCGGGGCCGACCTTGCCGGCGAACCAGGGTCCGAACGAGAAGAACGCGACGAGCACGACGACGGCCACCAGCAGCTGCTTCACCAATCCCCCTCGACGGCCGGCCTCCCGAGTGCACGGCCGTCGGCAGACTAAGTGGGTCGCGCCCACGCACGCCTCGGTCGAACGGGCGTGCTGCGGCTACGACCGGTCGAGCCCGTCGAGCAGCTCGCGGACCAGCGGCTCCGGGGCGCGGACGCGGCCCATCTCCTCACCGCCGTCGCAGGTGAACAGCCCGAGCAGCACCTCGCCGTCCGCCTCACCGAGCACGCGCACCTCGCCGCCCGACGCGAGCCAGCGCGCGAGCACGTCGACAGGGTCGTCGGGGGTCATGACGGCAGTCTGCCTCGCGGAGGGGGCGTCGGTACGTTGGCGGCATGCGAGTCACCCGCGAGGACGTGTCCGCTGCGGCCGAGCGCATCCGCGGCCACGTGCGACGTACTCCGCTGATGCCGCCGTCGGAGCAGGACGCGGTCTGGGTGAAGTGCGAGCACCTGCAGCACTGCGGGGTGTTCAAGACGCGCGGGGCGTTCAACCGCCAGCTCGCCGCGGTCGAGTCCGGCGAGATCGGTCCGGCCGGCATCACGATCGCGTCGGGCGGCAACGCCGGGCTGGCGCACGCCTACGTCGCTCAGCGGCTGGGCATCGCGGCGACGGTCTTCGTGCCCGAGGCAGCACCCGAGGTGAAGGTCGCGCGCATCCGCTCCTACGGCGCCGAGGTGCGGCGCGTCGGGTCGGAGTACGCCGAGGCGCTCGCCGCGTCGGTCGCGTTCGGCGAGGAGACCGGGGCCGTGCTGGCCCACGCCTACGACCAGCCCGACATCGTCTCCGGCGCCGGCACCATCGGTGCGGAGATCCTCGCCGACGAGCCGTCGATCGACACGATCGTCGTCGCGGTGGGCGGCGGCGGCTTGTACGCCGGCATCGCGGCCGCGGCGCTCGGCCGCGCCCGCGTCGTCGCTGTCGAGCCCGAGCGGTGCCCGAGCCTCAACGCCGCGATGGCCGCGGGCGCGCCGGTCGACGTCGCGGTCTCGGGCGTGGCAGCGGACTCGCTCGGCGCACGCCGCATCGGCGACCTGGCGTTCGCGGCCCAGGAGGCCGAGCCTCCCGTCTCGGTGCTGGTCGGCGAGGACGAGATCGTCGCTGCCCGGGCAGCCCTGTGGGCGGACTACCGCATCGCCTCGGAGCACGGCGCCGCGACGGCGTACGCCGCCCTGCTGTCGGGACGCTACGTCCCCGAGCCGGGCGAGCGGGTCGCGCTGCTCGTGTGCGGGGCGAACACAGATCCGTCCACGCTGGTCGCGCCGAGCTGACCGTCAGTCGAGGCAGTGCGTGCCGGTGCCGTCGACGAGGTAGGCGTGTCC
>CAZKZQ010000374.1:0-3237 GCA_964557235.1 uncultured Nocardioidaceae bacterium | reverse complement strand
GCTTCGCTCGCTGCTCGACCACCGTCAGGGGCGGAGGCGGTAGAGCACGTGGCGGCGCAGGGGTGAGCCCTGCGGGACCTTGGGGTGGTCGAAGTCGTCGCGCTCGACATGGGTCATCCCGATCCGCCGCATGACCGCCTGTGAGCGCTCGTTGGTGGTCGAGGTGAACGACACGATCTCCTCCAGTCCGAGCACGTCGAAGCCGTGGCGCACGGAGGCGAGCGCTGCCTCGGTGGCGTAGCCGTGCCCCCACGCGCTGCGCGCCAGCCGCCACCCCACCTCGACGCACGGGGTGAAGTGCGCCTCGAACCTCGGCACGGCGAGGCCCACGAAGCCGATCAGCGTGCCGGGCTGCTCGAGCGTCTCCACGGCGAACAGCCCCGGGCGTCCCCAGGCCAGGCCGGCGCGGTGGCGCACGACCAGGTCGGCGGTCTCCTCCCACGTGCTCGGGCGGGGGAAGTGCTCCATCACGACGGGGTCGGAGGAGATGGCGTGCATCGGGTCGATGTCGGTGTCACGCCAGGATCGGAGCAGGAGCCGCTCGGTCTCGATCACGCTGCCAAACCTGCCACATCGAGCGCGGGTCGAAACCGGCCGATACCGTCGTCCCCATGGACTTCCGCTCGGCGTACGCCCACGGCTTCGCGCGCGTCGCCGCCTGCACCGTGCCCGTGTCCGTCGCCGACCCGGCGAGCAACGCGGCGTCGGTGCTCAGCACGGCGCAGGAGTGCCACGACGAGGGCGTCGCGGTCGCGGTGTTCCCCGAGCTGTGCCTGAGCGGCTACGCCATCGACGACCTGGTGCTCCAGGACTCCCTCCTCGACCAGGTCCGGGCCGCGCTCGACACCGTGGTCGAGGCGAGCCGCGGCCTGCGTCCGGTGCTGGTCGTCGGCGCCCCGCTCGCCCACGGCAACCGGGTCTGGAACTGCGCGGTCGTCGTCCACGACGGCGAGGTCCTCGGCGTCGCGCCCAAGTCCTACCTGCCGACGTACCGCGAGTTCTACGAGCGTCGCTGGTACGGCGCCGGCGACGACCAGCGCGGCGGCACGATCCGCGTCGGCGACCGTGACGTGCCCTTCGGGCCGGACCTGCTCTTCGACGCGGTCGACGTGCCCGGCCTGGTGCTGCACGTCGAGGTCTGCGAGGACATGTGGGTGCCGGTGCCGCCGAGCAGCGAGGCGGCGCTGGCCGGCGCGACCGTGCTGGCCAACCTGTCCGGCAGCCCGATCACCGTCGCCCGTGCCGAGGACCGGCGGCTGCTGGTGCGCAGCGCGAGCGCGCGCTGCCTCGCGGCCTACGTCTATGCCGCAGCGGGGGAGGGCGAGTCGAGCACGGACCTGTCGTGGGACGGCCAGACGATGATCTACGAGGTGGGCGAGCTGCTCGCTGAGTCCGAGCGGTTCCCCGAGGGCCCGCGACGGTCGGTCGCCGACGTCGACCTCGACCGGCTGCGCCAGGAGAGGCTGCGCCAAGGCACCTTCGACGACAACCGGCGCACGCACGCCGACCGGGTGGCGGCGTTCCGCACGGTCGCCTGGACCCTCGACCCGCCCGCGGGGGACATCGGCCTCAAGCGGCGCGTCGACCGGTTCCCGTTCGTGCCCGACGACCCGGCCCGCCTCGCGCAGGACTGCTACGAGGCCTACAGCATCCAGGTCGCCGGCCTCGAGCAGCGCCTGCGCGCGATCGGCCAGCCCAAGATCGTGATCGGGGTGTCCGGCGGCCTCGACTCCACCCACGCACTGATCGTGGCCGCGCGGGCGATGGACCGTCTCGGCCGGCCGCGCAGCGACGTGCTCGCCTACACGCTGCCCGGCTTCGCCACGGGGGAGACCACCAAGGCCAACGCCACCCGGCTCGCGGAGAGCCTCGGGGTGACCTTCGCCGAGGTCGACATCCGGCCCGCCGCGCGGCAGATGCTCGAGGACCTCGACCACCCGTTCTCCGACGGCGAGCCCGTCTACGACATCACCTTCGAGAACGTCCAGGCCGGCCTCCGCACGGACTACCTCTTCCGCCTCGCCAACCACCTCGGCGGCATCGTGCTCGGCACCGGCGACCTGTCCGAGCTCGCGCTCGGCTGGTGCACCTACGGCGTCGGCGACCAGATGTCGCACTACGCGGTCAACACCGGCGTGCCCAAGACGCTGATCCAGCACCTGATCCGCTGGGTCGCTGCCGAGGGGCTGTTCGCCGACGAGGTCAACGCGATCCTGCTCGACATCGTCACGCAGGAGATCACCCCCGAGCTGATCCCGGTCGAGGAGGGCAAGAAGCCCCAGGCGACCGAGGACACGATCGGGCCCTACGCACTGCAGGACTTCACGCTCTTCCACGTGCTGCGCCACGGCCGGCGGCCCAGCAAGATCGCGTTCCTCGCCGAGCACGCCTGGTCCGACGCCTCGGCCGGCGACTGGCCCGTGGGCTACCCGGAGGACCGCCGGACGGCGTACACCCTCGACGAGGTCGTGCACTGGCTCGAGGTGTTCTGCCGGCGCTTCTTCGCCTTCAGCCAGTTCAAGCGCTCGGCCCTGCCCAACGGCCCCAAGGTGTCGGCCGGCGGGTCCCTCTCGCCGCGCGGCGACTGGCGTGCGCCGTCCGACGGCAACGCCGCAGCCTGGCTGGCGGACCTGCAGCGCGTGCCCCGCTGACTTCCTGCGAGGATGGGCCCATGGGCAAGCAGGAAGACTTCGTGCTCCGGGCGCTCGACGAGCGTGACGTCCGGTTCGTCCGGCTGTGGTTCAGCGACGTCCTCGGGTTCCTGAAGTCGGTGGCCATCGCGCCCGCCGAGCTCGAGGGCGCCTTCGCCGAGGGCATCGGCTTCGACGGCTCCGCGATCGAGGGCTTCGCCCGGGTCTACGAGGCCGACATGCTGGCCAAGCCCGACCCGTCGACGTTCCAGATCCTGCCCTGGCGCGGGGAGGGCCCGTCGACCGCGCGCATGTTCTGCGACATCGTCATGCCCAACGGCTCGCCGTCCTACGCCGACCCGCGCTACGTCCTCAAGCGCACGCTGTCCAACGCGGCCAAGCAGGGCTACACGTTCTACACGCACCCCGAGATCGAGTTCTACCTGTTCAAGAACAACCCGGAGCCCGGCGTCGAGCCGATCCCGGTCGACCGCAGCGGGTTCTTCGACCACACCGCGACCAGCCGCGGGTCCAACTTCCGCCGCGAGGCGATCACGATGCTCGAGCAGATGGGCATCTCGGTGGAGTTCTCCCACCACGAGGGCGG